>JBAXXX010000017.1:0-52127 GCA_037127695.1 Verrucomicrobiia bacterium
GGGCAGCACCGGGACTCCGTGCCACTTTCAGTTGGAGGTCGTAGGTTAGCATTGCCGGCTGTGAACCTGCCGGAGCGGGTGGGAACCCCGTCGGTCTCCCCATCCTCGGAGAGCATGCCGCACTTCCAAAGCGGTCGTCCGGGTGCAACTCCCGGTTGGCGCACCATTTCACCCCTGTGGCTCGAACAGATCAGGCACCCGTCTTCTAAACGGGATCGATGCCGGTGCAAATCCGGCCGGGGGTTCCACATTTTATGCGCCGCATGCCGAAGCCGTCGAGGCGACAGCTTGCAAACCTGTTCTTACCCGGTGCGAGTCCGGGGCGGCGCTCCACTTTTTTATCTCTCCGCGTGATGTAATAGATAGCATGCGAGGCTTCGAACCTCGTCGTCAGGGTGCAATTCCTTGCGTGGAGACCATCTTGGAAGGTGAACCGGACGAGTGAGCCGGGACTCATTGCTAATGAGATCGGGCCGGGAAACCGGCCTGGGGAGCATGTCCTCCGCCTTCCGCGTTTTACCCCGCGTAGCCCAACAGAAGAGGCCTCCGACTTAAAATCGGCCAAGTGCGGGTGCGAATCCCGCCGTGGGGATGGCCTTCTGCCGTGCAAGCATAGACAGCGATGCAGCCGATTCGTAATCGGCAGAGCAGGGCGCAAGTCCCTGGCGTGGCTCCAATTTCTCCGCATGATGTAACAGATGAGCATCTCTCCGCCCTAAGGAGAGTGTGAGGGTGCAATTCCTTCTGCGGAGACTCGTCCCCGCGTAGCCCAACAGAAGAGGCATCCGGCTTAGAACCGGACCAGTGCGCGTGCAAATCGTGCCGCGGGGACCATTTCAAGAATCCCAGCAAGTGTAGAAGTTGCACAGCAGGTTTTGGCCCTGCTTGGCGTGGGGCAGTACCACGGCTGGGAGCCATTTCGAAAGGAAGATGAACCGGTCAAGCGCGCCGGGGCCGGCCGGAAACCGGTTCGGACCTCCACGGTCTGGGGAGCATGCCCTCCGTCTTCCGCTCCCGAGCTTTCCACTTTCAAACATTTTCGTGCCGGCAACTTTCCTGGCCAGACTGCAATCAGGGCCTGAGGGGGATCGGATGCAGCCGATGGCCCGGCACGAATTCACGGGCTGTAGCGTAGTAGCCACCGCACCTGCCTTGGACGCAGGGGATCGCGGGTGCAAGTCCCGCCAGCCCGACCATTTTCGGCTTTTTTCTCAGGGGATAGTGTAGCCAGTTCGCACTCGGGTCTGTGAAACCCGCAGGGTGGGTGCAAATCCCACGTCCCTGACCAACTTATCACAAGCGTGCGAGGCGACTGCCAGATGTGTCGCCCTGGTCTGTAAAACCAGGCCCATTGGGTAAACAGCGGAGGTGCAACTCCTCCCGCACGCAGATTTTTTCGCTGGATGGCATAGAGAGATGTGCGCGGGTCTGAAGAGCCCGAGAGGTTGGCGCAATTCCAACTCCAGCGGCCAATTTGAACAACCGGCGGTGATGTAACAGTAGCATGGCTGGCCTACACCCAGCTCGCGAGGGGGCAGAACCTTCCCGCCGGGCCATTTCCTGCGGCATTCGTCTATCAGCAGGACACCACGTTGCCAACGTGGAGAGGCCGGTGCGTCACCGGCATGCCGCAATTTGCCGCCGAAGCATAGAAAGCGATGCTCGCCCTTGGTATGGGCGAAAGCCGGGTGCAAGTCCTGGCGGTGGCTCCATTTTCGTCCCCGTAGTTCAGCAGACAGAACGCAAGGTTCATAAGCCGGATGTCGCAGGTGCAATTCCTGCCGGAGCGATCATTTTCGACCCACGAATGCAAAGAGACGAGCGCCTCGCCTTTCAAGCGAGTCCTAGCCGGTGCAAGCCCGGCCGTGGGTGCCAATTTGAGCGCAAGAACGCATGAAGAACACACGAAGATGAATCTCATGAAAGACAAACTCACATCCTCAAACGTGCTCGCCCTGAACGCGAACTGGCAGCCCATCGATGTTTACACGCCACAGAAGGCGTTTTGCATGATGGCCTCCGGAGCGGCTGCGGGCATCGACACCTCTGGTGGATCGATGGTTCCGCTCCTCTGGGAGAAGTGGCTCGCGCTCCCATGCGATCCTGGTGAGGATTCCGCCATGACGGCCAAAGGGCCGATACGTATTCCCCGCGTCATCATCACCGTCAATTATCGCTTTCTGCGGATAAAAACCGAACCGCTGACGCATGAAACCATCGCCCGTCGTCAGGATTTCTGCTGCGCCTACAGCGGCAGGCCTGTCCGCCGGAGAAACTGGTCGCTTGACCACGTCATCCCGAAAAGCCGCGGCGGATCCTCCTCGTGGGACAACCTCGTCATCGCCGACAAGGAAATCAACAACAGGAAAGGAGACCGCACTCCAACCGAGGCCGGGCTTTTCCTGTTGCACAGGCCGCAGGCTCCTCGAAAGATGGTGCCAGGCGATGACATTCGCCGAAAGTTCGGAGTCCTTTTTCGCGAGTGGGAGCCGTTCATCAAAGAAACCGCCGCACAAGGAGGCTGAGTCGTCCCCAAGCAGCATGAACCCAGGAACCCGTTTTGATTGACCCGTTTTTGAACAGGCACATCCCATGCGCATCCTGCTTACCGCCGACCTCCACCGCGACGAGGCCAAACTTCGATGGCTCATCGAATCTGCTCCTGCCCACGATGCGGTACTTGTGGCCGGAGACCTGCTCGACATCTTTTCCAATGCCGGATTTATGGAACAGAAATCCCGGATCATCCGATGGAAATCCTCCGTTCTAGCCCGCGACCGGGCTCTTGCCTGGTGCAGCGGAAACCATGACTTTTTTCACGGCGACCACACTCCGATGTCCGCCGCCTCCCCCCTATGGATGCGGGAAAGCCCACCGACGAAAATGTTCGTTCCTGATGGCGAGTCGCGGCTCATCGAAACGCCGGGCGGACGCCTGGCTGTCACGACCCTCCCTTGGCCGGTGGGTGGTGACGACCTTGTGATCAACGGCTACCGCACCACTTTCGTCGATTTCGCAACCAATCTGCTGATGATCGGGAAAAAGCTGCAGGAGGAGGAGAGCGTCCCATGGATTGTGCTCTGCCATGAACCTCCGGGCGAAACGCCGCTGGCCGCGACGTATATCGCCCGCGAAGCCGATTTGGCCCGCATGATGATCGAAGCGGCCGCCCCGGATTTCTCGCTCCACGGCCACATCCACCAGGCCCCGACATCACCCGGCGGCCTCTGGATTTGGCAGATTGGAAAAACCGTCTCCTTCAACCCCGGCCAATCTGCGGCTGGCGAGGCACCACATTTCATCCTCTTGGAATGGAGGGCACCCGGCGATTGCACCGCCACCTGGAACGGGGCAGGACGGGTGATCCGTGCGGAGGTGAAGCCCGGTGGCGCGGCGCGGCCCTCCTGCGAATCTGAAGTGGGCGAGGACGATTTCCTCGATGAATGAGCAGAAGGAGGGATCGCGGCCGTAGAGCTGGAGTCGATGCGGTTTATCAAGTAGTCACAGCCAATCCCAGCTCTCAAAAGATCCCTCCCATGAAAATTCTGCTTCTTTTCGCAATCTTGAGCATCTCCACCGGTGTGCACGCGGGCAACAGCACGCCTGTGGCCGTCAAAATCCCGGTACAGGTTGATGCCATCGTCGTTGATGAATTGTCGCTTGCTGTGGGGTCCGTGGTGAATATTTACAAGAAAGTGTGAACGGCAGGAGCCCGGATGTGTCAAATCACTCGGTTAAGGCAACAGCACGGGCCGCCAGCGGATCAGTTTCTTTGTTTTTTCTGATCATCACGCTGGCGGCCTGGTTCTTTTTGGGCATGTAGGACGCCTCTGCACATGGGAAAACCATCAGGCGACGGTCGATTTGCAATTTCTCATCGCGGGAATCGAAGGCATCGACGTCACTGCGGTAGAGTCCCTTGGGGAGCAGACGGTTTTCAAGCCGGAATCCGACACCCAGAAATTCGCCGATAACGGAGCCCCGGCGACGCGGTTGATTTTGAGGGCCGGCGAGTTCCTCGTGCTCATGCCGGGAGAAGCCCACCGGCCGAAAATCGCGGTTCAGGAGCCGGCCCGGCTGAAGAAGCTCGTGGTCAAGATTCCCGCGAAGTTGCTGGGCGAAGGTTGAGGCTGGCGCGCTTTTCAGGTCACGCCCGTCACTTTTTTCGTGTGGCGGCTTGTATCTTGCCTGCATGAACCTATCCAGCATCCTCTCTAATATCAGTCATGACGAAGTCCTTCACGCCAGGGATCACGCAAACCACCTCTCCCGCCGGGGAAAGCCCTTCGCCGCGAGATCCAATGGAGTTATGGAAAAGTATCCCGCCATCGGGGTGTTTCTGTCGTTGCATGCGACGCCCGGGCATGCCTTGTTCACAAAGGAGAAGCTCGAAGGCTACACATCGGCATGCCATCTGATTTCCACGCTGGCGGAGAGCAGCGGAAATGCCGCCTTCGAAGATGAATTGGCATCTATCACGGATGAAGAAATGATGCTGGCGGTGGAGGAACTGCTATCAACCGAAAAGATGGCATTCGCCGCGTGGTTCCGATCGTGCGGAGAGAATTACTACGGCTACGCTCTCGGGATGTGGGAGGAGTTTCAGGATCTTCTCAGGTCGGGCAAGAACGAGCAGAGCATCGGGCATCTCATCGTGGCAGGCGGACTGATCATCATCGCCGAGAATCGCGATGGTAAGAGCCGTTGCTTTCCGAATTTTGGATGAACATTCTTCTCATCGGGAACCTTCCGGGGACACCGGAGCAGATGACCTGGATCGCGAGCCAACCTGCGGATCTGATCCTCGTTGCCGGGGCAAGGGATGAAGGAGAACCGTCCCGATCGTGGGTGCTGCGCCTCCCCGTGGCTGCCGGGAACCTCGAACGGGATGGCGGAGAAGCGCCGGAATGGGTTCATGAGCTTCGCCATGTGCGGTTGGCCGTAAACCAGTCGGGCGGAAAGAAAAGCATCCCGGTCGTCTTTCTTCCCGCCCCTTCGCCTGGCAACGACGATGGCTGGCATGCCGCAGCAAAAAGGAAATGCGTGGAGGCCGCGGCCATCAGGGAACCGTGGATCGTGGTCACCGTCTCCCCGCCCGAGGATTCGGGGTGGCTAGGTAGCGAGGAGATTCTCACCCTCCGCCTCTCCGATGTGATCCGTCCGACTGTCGCCGTGTGCGGGGTCACCCGTGCCATCAAATCCAGGCGATCCGAACGAAGGAAAATCTGGATAGACTCCGGCGCGAATAGCGGACCGGTTCCCCATCATGCATGGATCACCCGGAAGTCGGCAACCGGGCCGCTCAGAATGCGGTGGTTATCGATGGCCTGCTCAAGAGCATTTCCGGCAGACGGCTAGGCGATAAGACGTTCAGTGAATTTTGCGAACGCACGCCGAAGGAGCTTCTCCTTGCGGCACTTCCCGTGTGTTATCAGGCGTAGTTTTAGCGATTCCTATGCGAACTACTCGAAATCGGTCGAAGTTTTATGGCATCATCCATCGGGATCGAGGTCTGCTGCTGGGGCTGGCCACGATGCTGGCGTTTCTTATTTGGGGAAGCCACTGGCTGGATAATATTTCGAGCCCGCTGGTTGCGGGGGCGTTTTTCGCTTGGCTCGTTCTGGCGATTTTGGGTTCGGCTTTTCGTGTCGTGCATGAAGCCGACGCGCTTGCGCACCGATTGGGCGAGCCTCTTGGAACGCTGATCCTGACTTTGAGCGTGACCGGGATGGAGGTCGCTATGGTTTCGTCTGTGATGATCACCGGGCCGGATAATCCGACGCTCGCCCGAGATACCATGTTTGCCGTCGTGATGATCGTGCTGGCCGGCTTGGTCGGAGCCTCGCTCCTGCTGGGGGCGTTCCGCCACCACCAGCAGGAGTTTAATCTCGAGGGCGCCAGCGCTTACCTCTCCCTGATCGTCCCTCTCTCGATGTTCGGTCTTGTCATGCCGAACTTTACGATCACGACGCCGGGGCCCACTTTTTCCGCCAATCAGGCGCTGGTTCTTGCGATTCTCTGCGTGGGCATCTATGCCGTTTTTCTCGGCATCCAGACCCTGCGGCACCGCGAGTTTTTCGAAGACAGTGAGGCCAAGGAAAAGGAAGCCGCCGAGGGCGGAATGGCTCTGCATGCCATCATCCTCTTTATCAGCCTAGCGCCGGTCGTCTTCCTTTCCGAGGAGCTTGCCTGCATTCTCGACTTTGGAGTCCACACCATGCATCTTCCTGCTCCGCTTGCCGGGGTGGTTGTTGCCGGGCTGATTCTCGCGCCTGAAGGGCTCAGCGGCATAAAAGCCGCATACAACAACCAGCTTCAGCGCTCGGTGAATCTTTTGCTCGGATCTGCCTTGGCCACAATTGCGCTCACTATTCCGGCGGTGCTGGTCGTCGGGCTTCTGACCAAGCGTGCGGTGGTTCTCGGGCTGCGCCCGCACGAGACAATCCTGCTCGTGGTGACGCTGGCCATTTCCCTGATGACCTTCGGACGCGGTAAAACCAACCTTTTGCAGGGGGCCGTGCACCTCATCGTTTTCATTTTTTGGCTCGTTCTGATGCTCGAAGGATAAAACCCATCCACCCCCTATTTTATCCTGCGCCGCCTCTCGCTGAGTCCATCGCAGAATAGCACCCTATTTATCGGCCATTTTTCGCGTGGGGAAAAGTTGGCGCGAATGTTGAATAGGCCTTGGGACGTGGCATCTGTCGTCTGGACACAAATGCGTACGAAACTCTTCATTGCGGGCATCCTTGCAGCGGCCGTCAGCATATGCTTGGTCAACGCCGACCCGCATGATCTGGTGAATCTGGCCGAAGCCCCGGATCCGCCCGTTCTGGACGTCCGCTATGCGACTCGTCTTAATTTCAGGCGCTGACAATATCAGCTCATCTTCAAGACCAATTTCTTATCAGTTCCGGACAGGTTATAAAAATCCATCTAACGCAAGAATTTTGTTGTTTCGCGGAGCCCCATAAAAATGCACCTGATTCCGCTGGAAATTCGCAGCGTTTTTCTGGGCAAAAAAGAGCATTGCCTGGGAAAATATTGAGGCGCGCTTTTCTACTCCGTGCCCCACTTGTGCCCCGCTGCCTGTGTAAGTCGTTGATAATGAGGCGTGGCTGGGGAGGGAATTGAACCCCCGACACGAGGATTTTCAGTCCTCTGCTCTGCCAACTGAGCTACCCAGCCATTGGAAATCTTTCGCCTCTGTTCTGAGGTTTTCAAAGCTTGCCTATCCGCAGGATGAACCCGCCAAGCTTTGACAAACCATCAAAAATAGAGGGGTTCTTTATTGCAGCCGCACAGGGAGCAGGCAAGGAAAAAGTCCTGACATTTCCATGAGCCCCTCTCAACCAGGAGAGGGGCCCGCCTGCAAAAAGGAGCAGATTTTTTTGTTCCCCGTTCGCTGAAATCCTCTAGGGTGGATCGAATTCTTTTTTCCAGGCCGATCCGAGATATCCATTCACACTCCAAATGATCGAAAGCATTTCCCTGAAGTCTGTTTGTGACAAGGCGGCGTCTCTGCCGTGCGCCCCGGTGCTGGTGCCCAAGATCCTGGCGCTGCTGGACAAGCCTGAGGCGAGCAGCGCCGACCTCTCTTCTTTGATTTCGCGCGACCCCGGGACTTCCGCAGCGGTGCTCCGCCTGGCGAACTCGGCCTACTTCGGGCGGGTCAAATGCGGCTCGCTTGATGAGGCTTTCCTTCGGCTGGGAACCCGCGAGATTTCCCGACTGGTGATCGGGGGGATTGTGGGCCGGTGGGCGGCCGCCCCGGTCGAGGGATACGGCTGGGAGCCGGGCGATCTGTGCGCCCATTCCTTCACTGTGGCCATTGCGTCAGACCTCATCGCCCGCGAGCGCGGCGACCCGGTTCTGATAAAATCCGCCTACACGGCCGGACTCCTTCACGACATCGGAAAGCTGGGGATGGCTTACGCCTGCGGCCAGCATTTTGATCTGGTTCGCAAGCGGCAGGAAGAATCGGATCTGAGCTGGAGGGAGCTTGAGCGCGAAGTTTTTGGTTTTGACCATACTGAGGTTGGGGGCGCCCTGCTCCGGAGGTGGAACTTTCCTCTTCCGTTGGTGCAAGTGGTCGAGTTTTACCCGCGCCCCAAGGTCGTCACCGGACCGGATCGCGCGCTGGTTCTTCTCGTGCATGCGGCAAAAAACCTCGCCATCAACCTTGGGGTGGGCGTCGGCGAGGATGGATTTCTCAACGAGCTCGACGCGCCGCTCCTGCTGGAGGAAGGCTACACTGCGGAGTTCTTTAGCGCGCTCGTGCCGGTCATCTTCACCGAGATGGAAAAAATCATCGGGCCGGATGGGAAAATGACATTTTTGTCGGAGCCGAAGTAATTTGGATCCATGTTAAGAATTCGCGCATTCCAAGGGCTGAGCCCGCAACCCGAACTTGCTGCTGATGTCGCCTGCGTGCCCTATGATGTCGTGAGCCGCGAGGAGGCGTTCGCGCTGGCTGATGGCAACCCTCGCAGCCTCCTGCATGTTGATCGTGCGGAGATTGATCTGCCTCCAGAGACGGATCCTTATTCCGAGATTGTTTATGAGACGGCGAAATCCGCCCTTGCCGCTCTCGTGTCCGCCGGATCGCTCGTCCGCGAGCCAGCACGCACGATTTATTTATACCGGCAGCAGATGGGCAGCCACGTGCAAACCGGCGTCGTTGCCGTTTGCCACATTGACGACTACGAGAACAACATCATCCGCAAACACGAAAAAACCCGGAAAGACAAGGAGGATGACAGGACGCGGCTGATCGGCACCCTCCGCGCCGATACGGGCCCTGTCTTTTTGACCTACCGCGGCCGTCCGGAAATTGATGCCTTGGTGGAGGAGGAAACGGCCCGGCAGCCGGCGGTGGATTTTGTTGCGCCGGATGGCATCCGGCATTCCTTTTGGCGGATGAGGGAGAGCGACCCGATCGCGGATGCGTTTTCGAGGATCCCCCTCGCCTATGTCGCCGACGGCCACCATCGGAGCGCAAGCGCGGCAAGGGTGGGTCGCGAGCTCCGATCTGCTAATCTAAACCACACAGGATCAGAGGATTACAATTGGTTTCTTTGCGTTCTGTTCCCTGCTGGCCAGCTCCAGATCCTTCCCTACAACCGCATCGTGTGCGACCTCAACGGGCTTGCGCCCGAGGACTTCCTCGCAAAGGTTCGCTCGCTCTTTCACGTATCGGAGAACGCGCCTGCTACTCCGGAAGCTCCTGGGCGCGTGAGCATGTTTCTTGGCGGGCGCTGGTTCGGGCTCTCTTGGAAAACCTCCCTGGACGCCGATCCTGTCTCCCGGCTTGACGTCAGCGTCCTGCAAGACCGCCTGCTTGCTCCCGTGCTTGCTATTGACGATCCCCGCACGAGCAAAAGAATTGATTTTGTCGGAGGAATCCGCGGGACACAGGCGCTCGAGGAGCGCGTGATGAGCGGCAGGTTCGTTGTTGCGTTCTCGCTGTATCCTGTTTCGGTGGATCATCTTATGGATATTGCAGACGCCGGGCAGATCATGCCGCCGAAAAGCACTTGGTTCGAGCCAAAGCTCAGGTCTGGACTTTTTATCCACACGTTCTGACCTGCCGGTTTTGTCAGGTTTTTTGTGAGCAACTTGTTTGTGGGCGCGGGCAAAGTCCAAAAACATGGGTTTCTTGGAAGGTTGTTGTTCGTTGCTCTGACAAATCTGTTTTTTATTCGCACGGGAGGTTTGCTGTGGAACCCGTTCTGGGACGGCGAGGAACGTTTTTGGCTTGGGTTGTTCACATCCATAAGAAGAAGATTGAGTCTCCCAAAAATTTTATTTCTTCTTTCTAGAGGGGAACAACTTTTTCAAGCTGGCGCACCCCGGGGATGGTGGCTCGGAAGGAGCGGCGAGCAGGTCAGCTCTCCCGGTCAAGCGGAAGCGATCTCCTCGGCAATCCGGCGCAAGGCTTCCAATGGGGATGGAGCTGCGGTGATAGGCCGCCCGACGACTAGAAAATCAGCCCCAAGCCCGACGGCTTCTCCGGGAGCCATGGCCCTCCGCTGATCCCCGAGGGCGCTTCCCGCGGGACGCACCCCCGGAGTGACAATAATGAGGCTCCGGCCGAATTTCTTGCGAAGAAGCGAGATCTCCAGGGGGCTGGCGACAACCCCACGCAACCCGCAACCGACACCCATGCCGGCAAGCAGTTCCACCTGTTCAGGGGCTGGCCGCGGCACACCAACGGAACAGAGCTCCTCGCCGTCCATGCTGGTGAGCACCGTGACGCCAAGAACGAGGGTCTTGCTGCCCTCCGCCGCGCGAACGGCCTCCCGGGTCATGGCGGGGCCACCGCCGAGGTGGATCGTCGCCATGTCCACCCCCAACTCCACCGCAGAACAAACCGCCCCCTTCACGGTATTAGGGATATCATGAAATTTCAAATCGAGGAAAACCCGAGACCCCCGGGCTTGAATCTCTCGAACAATTGACGGTCCGGCAGCAGTAAAAAGCTGAAGGCCAACCTTGATGATGCAGCCCTCGCCAGCTAGGGCATCGACCAAATGGAGGGCCGACAGGGGGTCCGGGACGTCAACAGCGACGATGATTTTTTCTTTGGATGGAGCAGACATTAGAGGAGAATGAGCGGGCCATGACAATTCAAGCCAATGCCAAAGTCAATCTTGTGCTCCGGATTCTCGGAAAGCGGACGGATGGATATCACGAGATAGAGACCCTGATGGTGCCGGTGACGCTGGCGGACGAACTGGAGGTCGTCGTTGCTGCCGGCACCGGGATCACCATCGCCTGCGATGACCCGAGCGTTCCGGCGGACACGTCCAACCTGGCCTGGCGAGCGGCCGAGGCGTTCGCCAGGGAGTCCGGGCTGACATTCCGGACCAGCATCATTTTGCGCAAGAGGATCCCTCACGGCGCAGGCCTAGGAGGAGGAAGCAGCGATGCGGCCGCCACCCTGAAGGCGCTGGACGCCCTTCTCGAAACCAAACTCGGGGACAAAGCGCTGGAGAAAATAGCGGCCACCATCGGCTCGGATGTCCCCTTTTTCATCCAAAACAAACCCTCTTGGTGCCGCGGGCGCGGAGAGTTGTTGGAGGCAGCCGGCCAACTGCCACCCACTAAGCTGCTCCTGATCAAGCCGCCCTTCCCAGTCTCGACGGCGTGGGCCTACCAGGCGGCCGGGGCAGGGCGGCGCCCCAGCGAACCCCAAAGGCTAGGGGGGCTCGAGATCTGCAACGATTTCGAGGGCCCGGTCTTTCAGAAGTTTCTCCTTCTTCCAGCGATCAAGTCCTGGCTGTTCGAGCAGCCCGAAGTAGATGCCGCGATGATGTCAGGATCCGGATCAACGCTTTTTGCTATCCTGCGCGGCAACGCCATGGATCTCGACCGGCCCGGTTTAGCCGCGCGCGCAACAGAGAGGTTCGGGGGGTCGCTTTGGGTGTCCGAATGCTCAACGCTTTCATCATGAAAAGCTGAAAACCCCTTGGAAGAGGCTCTGCGGCTCGGGCCGGCAAGCGACGGGCCTCGGGATTCGCTCGGGCGCCCGAGTAAAATTGTCGCGACATCCGCGCGGGAAGCGCTAGGATCCTCCCATGAACCTTTTCGATCTCACGGAAGAAACGGCTGTTGTTATTGGCGGCACGGGGGTATTGGGCGGCACACTTTCGGAGGCCCTAGCGCAAGCGGGCGCTCGAGTTGTTGTTGCGGGGCGCAACGCCGACCGCGGAACAGCCCGCGCCAAGGCGATCGGAAGGGATGGAGGCCGCGCGGTGTTTGCCGAGGTGGACGCCTCGTCAAAAGACAGCTTGGTCGCGCTTCTGAAAATGACCAGGGATTCCTTTGGGCAGCCAACCGTCCTCATTAATGCGGCGGGAGGAAACGATCCGAAGGTCACTGTTTCAGCCGAGCGGCCCATCGAAGAAATCAGCGCCGCCGATTGGGCGGCCAGCTTCGACCTGAACCTCATCGGAGGTGCCCTCCTCCCCTGCCAGGTCTTTGGCCCGTCAATGGTCGCCGCCAAACGCGGAAGCATCATCAACATTGCCAGCGTTTCCGGACATCTCCCCCTGTCGCGCGTCGTAGCCTACTCGGCGGCCAAGGCGGCCGTCCTGAACCTCACCCAATTTCTTGCCCGCGAGTGGGCGCCGCATGGCGTCAGGGTCAACTCCATCACCCCAGGGTTTTTCCCCGCCGATCAAAACCGAAAGCTCCTGTTCAATGAGGATGGCACTCCGACCCCCCGCGCCTCATTGATCCTCTCCCATACGCCGATGGGCCGGTTTGGATCTTCCGACGAACTCGCAGGCGCTGCGGTGTTTCTCGCCAGCGCCAAGGCGAGCTCTTTTGTTACCGGGACAGATTTGCGTGTGGATGGCGGATTTCTGTCGCAGACGATCTAGTTTGGCCCCATTCCGTGCGTCAGCGCGATGAATGGAGGGCGGTCGCCCCAGGCCGCCTTGCAGAGCAGCCCGAGGGTGGACTGCCTCCCTTGATCTACCGTTTGTCGAGCCACCCTCCCTGCTTCCCGCTCTCTGACGCGCTGATTTGGGTTTGGACAAATCGCAGGTTGGCAGCCCGCCCGTTCTTCCTCCGGCCGCTTGGGCCGCTCCGCCCTCCCGCATGCGGGAGGTTCCTGGCGAAAAAGGGGCAGCAAGCTGCGGCGCGCCTAAAAAGTTCCACGTGGAACTTTTTCGAGGATCGCGTCGGCTGCGTTTTCAACAAGTCCCTCGACACGATGGGCCGCGATAAAATCCCCCGCGGGGTCCATCCCGCGACATTCCGCCATCATCGCAACGACGGCGCTTGCGGTCTCGGGATGATGCACTTTGATGGCGCGGACGAGGCGCGAGCGAATGTCCCGCTGCCCGATGAGCGCAAAAAATTTCCGCCAGGCGTGCTGAGCCGCTCCGGAGTGTTCCTCTACAACGAATCCCCTCCGGGCCGGTGCCGCCAGGGGCGAAAGACATCGATGCCTTTTCTCTTGCCGACCGCCGCCATGCCAGCGCCTTTCTCGACGCGTTTCATCGTCCGGTGCAGGAAATGGGAGTGGATCCACAGCGGCACGGCGGATCCGATCAGCTCCGATGGGTCCGTTCCGCGAACCTTTCATGTTCCGCCGCAAGACCAGCTTTGGTTCGCCCGCGCCGGATCCGTGATCGTCACCCAGCCGCCGGGCCTGCGCGCGGGCGAGCTTCCCTCCACGCCCGCGCTTGAGATCATCCCGGAATCCGACCCCGTCGAATTGGCGTGGACGCTTTACGAAGACGACGGAATTGCCTGCGACGAAGGCAGTTCGCTGCGCACCCGGCCGAACGTGGAAAAGCGGGCGCGAAACAAAGACAATCAGTGTCCTTTGCCAGAGGACAAAGAATGTCCATGTTCCTAAGCTATGCAGCCATGGAGGAAGGTTCGTGCATTTTTCCCGAAGGCCCTGCAAGCTGGTTGGAGGATGACAAAAGAAAGGCTGGAGGAGATCGCCGTCAAGGCGGGCTTTGATGCGGTGGGGGTCGCTTCCGCCGTCCGGGCGCCGCATGCGGGAGCGTTCCATGAATGGCTTGCGTGGGGCGGGCATGCGACGATGGGGTGGCTGGCGCGCGATCCGGAGAGGCGGTGCGATCCGGCCTTGGTTCTTCCGGGCGCGAGATCGGTGATCGCGCTGGCGATGGGCTATGTGATTCCGGATGAGCCGGCGCCGGCCGGAGCGGCCTGCGGGCGGGTTGCCCGGTATGCTCGCGGCCGGGATTACCACCGGTTGATCCCGAAGCGCCTGCGGGCATTCGATCTCGCTCTGGCGGCGGAAGGCGGGCGGCAGCGGTGTTTTGTGGACGCAGGCCCGGTCCTTGAGCGCGAGTTTGCTGTGCTGGCGGGCATCGCCTGGCACGGGAAGAGCACGCTGGCAATCCATCCGAAGCTGGGTGCGGGGTTTCTTCTCGCCGAGGTGATCACGACTGTTGCTATTGAGGCGGATACGCCCATGCGCAACCATTGTGGAACCTGCGTTCGCTGCCTGGTGGCGTGCCCGACCGCCGCCATCGTCGCGCCGTACAAAGTGGATGCCAGAAAATGCCTTTCCTACTGGACGATCGAACATGAAGGCCCGCTGCCCGAATGGGTCCGGGAGCGGCTTGGCGACAGGATTTTTGGATGCGACGACTGCCTGGATGCCTGCCCATGGAACCGGTTTGCGAAGGCCTCCCGGGAGCACGATTTTTCGGCTCGGGCGGCATCGCGGCGTCCGTTGCGCGAGTATCTGAGCCTGGACGATGAGGGGTTCAGAAGCCTTTTCGAGGGCTCGCCGATCCGGCGTGCGGGAAGGCAGGGGTTTCTCCGAAATGTCTGCGCTGCGCTCGGGAACATTGGAGAGGCCGGCGACCTCCCGGCCCTTGAGCGGGCGGCTGGCGACGGCGATCCTCTCGTCGCCGAACACGCTGCCTGGGCGATCAGAAGATTGGAAGCCGGGGCGGTTTTTTCCTTGTGATGAATCAGGCGTGTGCCCCGCCAATCAATACCTCTGCGGGAATGCCGAGCTTGCGGTGAAGGGAGCGGATCATCCCCAGGCTGAGAGGGCGTTTCCGATTGAGCACCTCAGAGACCCTGTTCTTGCCGCGGAAAAGCTTGGCGAGGTCTTTCTGGCGCAGTCCTTCCTGTTCCATGCGGAATTTGATCGCCTCGACGGGATCTGGCTTCATTGCGATGCGAACCCAGGGCGATGCCCTGGGCTGCGATAGGACGCGCCTTTGGCGCTCGGATTCGAATGGATCATGCCGGGGGAGTATATCTCCCGGTTGCGGGAGCCTGAGGACCCGTCAATAAATAAAGGTAGCAACCTCGCTTGTTCTTTTGGCCTCTGGCGGCGTTGCTTCTCAGTCACAGAGTGCTTTGGCTATGCTCCTTCGGCGCGCCTTGCCAGAGGCCAAAACTCCTGCGCCATCTTGCCGCCTTAATTTCTTGACGGCTCCTTTAGCCGGCGGCCGGACCCGGCTGGTCCGCGTGGATTCGGAAGGTGTCATCTGCCGTGAGGCTGCGGACGAATGCGGCGGCGAGGCGGGCGGCCGACTGGATATCGCCGAAGGCGGCCATTTCGACCGGCGAGTGCATGTAGCGCAGGGGGATGGAGATGAGCGCGCAGGGAATGCCGTCCCGCGCGGTGTAGATGACATCGGCGTCGGTGTGGGTTGATCGGGAGATCGCCTCATGCTGGAGCGGGATCGCCTCCTTTTCCGCGATGGCGATGAGGCGTTCGACCACGAGGGGGTGGTTGGCCGCCCCGTGCGAGAGGGCCGGACCTTTGCCGAGCTCGACGAGCCCGTGCTCCTTGACGGCGATGCCGGGCGTATCGGTGCCATGCGTGACATCGAAGACGAGGGCGACGGCCGGCTGTATCCGGTGGGCGACCATCCGGGCCCCGTGGCTGCCGATCTCCTCCTGCACGCAATTGACCGCGAAGGCGGTAGCCAGAGGACGGCCGTTCGTGAGCTCTTCCAGGGCGAGGGCGAGGACGAAGCCGCCGATCCGGTTGTCCAGCGCCCGGCCGACGATGTGCCCGCCGTGAAATTCTGTGGAGTCGGCCTCGAAGATTGCGGGATTTCCGATGCGGATCCCGCGCTCCGCGACTTCCGCCGGCGACTTGGCTCCGATGTCGACGAAGAGATCCTTCCATTCCGGCGACTTGTCCTTGCTGGTATCGCGGAGGTGGATGGCGGTATTGCCGATGATCCCTGGAACGATCCCCTTGGCGCCGAAAACCGAGAGCCGGCGCGCGGGGGCGAGCGTCCGGTCGGAGCCGCCGATCGGGCCGATCGAGAGGAACCCTTTCTCGTCGATGTGGCGGACGATAAACCCGATCTCGTCAGCGTGCGCCTCGAGCATCACGCGCGGCGCGGCGCCACTTTGGCCGTCGAGAACCGCCCAGGCATTCCCGTAAGCATCGGTTTCCACGCGGTCCGAGACCTGCGCGGCGAGATCCATCCATCGCTTCTGGCCGTCCTTTTCCCAGCCGGAAGGCGAGGGGGTCCGCAGGATGTCGAGGAGAGATTGCTGGTTCATCCAGCCAGCATGCCAGAAGATCGGCGGATCGGGAAATCACAGAATTTCCAGCGCGAGAATTTTTTCTTCGATTTGCCGGCGGTTTCCGTCGTAAGTTCGTCCTCACACCATGTCCTCACACATCAAACTATTTATTCCCGGCCCGGTTGAAGTTTCAGAAAAAACCTTTCGCGCGATGTGCGCGCCGATGATCGGGCACCGCGGCGGCGAGTTTAAAAAGCTATACGGCGGGATCCAGCCGCGGCTCCAGGAGCTGTTCGGCACGAAGCGTCCGGTTTTCCTTTCGACCTCCTCGGCATGGGGGGTGATGGAAGGCGCGATCCGCAACCTCACCGCGAAGAAGGTTCTGAACGCGATGTGCGGGGCATTTTCCGACAAGTGGTTCGACGTCAGCCAGCGGTGCGGCAAGCAGGCGGCTGCGCTGCAGGTGCCATGGGGCTCGGCGATCCTTCCCGAGATGGTGCGCGAGAAGCTCTCCAGCGGGGAGTTCGATTCGTTCACGCTCATCCACAACGAGACGTCCTGCGGGATGCGCAACCCGCTCCCTGAGATCGCGGCTGTCCTGCGCGAATTTCCAGAGGTGATGTTTATCGTGGACAGCGTCTCCTCGTTTTCCACCGAGGCGATCCCGATGGACGAGCTGGGGATCGACGTGCTGCTGACCGGCAGCCAGAAGGCGCTGGCGATGCCCCCCGGGCTGGCGCTGTTCTCCGTCTCCGAGCGCGCGATGGAGCGGGCCGCGACGATTCCCGACCGGGGATACTACTTCGACTTCGTGGAGTTTGCAAAAAACCAGGAGCAGGACATGACGCCGAGCACGCCGGCGATCGCGCTCATCAACGCGCTGGCCTCGAAGCTCGACGACATATTTGCCGAAGGCGTCCAGGCCCGCTACGGCCGCCACGCCGCGCTCAACGCGCAGGTCCACGAATGGGTCCGGGCGCGCGGGTTCGACTTTTTTGCCCCCGAAGGCTGCCGCTCGCTCTCGCTCACCTGCGTGAAAAACACCCGCGAGGTGGATGTTGCCGCATGGATCAAGCGCCTCCGCGAAGAGCGCCGGTTCGTCATTGATGGCGGCTACGGCAAGATCAAGGGGAAGACGTTCCGCATCTCGAACATGGGAGACGAAACCCGCGAGACCATGGCCGAGCTGCTCGCCGCCCTCGACGATACGCTCGGCGCGCAGCCCGCATAATAGATGTCTTTGCTGAAGGAGAGCGCGCTCGAGAGGCTGAAGTCTGCTTGGGATGCGGGGAGGCTGGCGCATGCCTACCTGCTGTCCGGGCCGGCTGACTCCGGGAAGGACTGGCTGATGCTGCAGATGGCCGGAGTGGTTTTGGGGACGGACGAGCCCGCGGCGCACCCGGATTTTCACAGCGTGGCGCCGGAGTCGAAATCCCGGCGGATCATCATCGAGCAGATGCGGACGATGGAGCAGGCGATCCAGATGAAGCCGCTGCGCGGCCGCACGAAGGTGGCCGTGATCCGCGATGCCGACCGCCTCCAGCCGCAGGCCGCGAACGCATTCCTCAAGACCTTGGAAGAGCCCCCGCCCGGCTGCCACATCTTTCTTCTGACCGCGCTGCGGGATGCCGTGCTCGAGACGATCATTTCCCGCTGCATCGCGGTGCCATTGCGCGCGCAATCCGGCACCCTGGCCGGCCGTGAAGCGCGCCCGGTGGCAGATGCGCTGGCTGGAGCCCTGCTGGGGACGGGCGGGCCGGACATCGCGGCCGCCATGCGTTTTGCACGGATTTTTCAAAGGGCCACGGCCGCCGTTCGCGAGGAGGTGACCAAGGAGCTCGAGGCCGAGCTCAAGCAGCAGATGAAGCACTACCGGGACTCTGCCGACTCGAAATGGGAGGAGGGGCGCGAGGGCCAGATCAAAGCGCAGGCCGAGGCGGCGGTCATCCGCGCGCGCGAAACCCTGCTGTGCGACGCCGGGGAGGTGCTCGCCGCCGCGCTGCGCCACCACCACGTACCCGGCCCGGGCGGGCCCATCGCGAAAATCGCGCAGGCGAACCCGCCGGCTGTCCTCTTCCGCCGGCTTGCCGCGCTCGACCGCACGCGCGACCTTCTTGCCCGCGGGGTTCAGGAAGGGCTTGCGCTGGAGAGCGGTTTTCTGGAAATGATCGCCCCTCACGCATGAATCGTCTCGTCATCAAATTAGGAACAGGAGTCCTCTCCCGCGCGGGCGGCCGCTCGCTCGACACCGCGCAGTTCCGCCGGATCGCCGGCGAGGTGGCCGAGCTTCACAAGGCAGGAACCTCCTGCCTCCTCGTCAGCAGCGCCGCCATCGCGGCGGGGGTCCGGGTTCTCGGGCTGGCCAGCCGCCCGGCCGACCTCCCCGGCAAGCAGGCGTGCGCGGCGGCCGGCCAGCCCGAGCTCATGCGGCTCTACGCGGCATCGTTCCGCCCGCATGGGCTGCACGTCGCCCAGCTCCTCCTCACCCACGGGGACATCGACAGCCGGAGGCGCCGCACGAACGCCCGAAACACCCTCGACAGGCTCCTCTCGGCCGGAACGGTCGTGCCCATCATCAACGAAAACGATTCGGTCGCGGTCGAGGAGCTTCGCTTCGGAGACAACGACCAGCTCTCCGCCGAGGTCGCCCAGCTCGTCCGCGCCGACCGCCTGGTCATCCTCACCAGCGTCGACGGGCTTCAGGATGCTGCCGGCCACCGGGTCTCCGAGGTCAAAGACATCCGGTCCGTCGCCGGGCTCGTGCGCCCGGAAAAAGGTGCGGAGTCGGTCGGCGGGATGAAGACCAAGCTCGAGGCCGTGGGCCTTGCCGTGGGCGCCGGCATCCCCTGCACGATCCTGAATGGCAGGAAGCCGGGACAGATCGCCGCCGCGCTCGCAGGAATGGATGTCGGAACGCGCTTCCCGGTTCCACGAAAGAAAAGTTGATTCAGGTGCCGCAACCTGTTTGTGCTAGCCCTGTGACCACCTCCGATCCAATGACCTCGCCATCGGGCGCAAGGGCTGACCTCCGGCCAGAACGCATCCGCGACGCAGTGATCCGGCTGGCCGGAAATTCCCAGGACGGCATCCAGAGCGCCGGGTCGATGCTGGCCCGCCTCGCCGGGCGGAGCGCGCAGGACGTGATGACTTACATGACCATCCCGTCCACGATCTCCGGCGGGCCGTCCATTTTCCAAGTGCGCGTCGGCACGGGCGAGGTTCTTTCTCCCGGCGACCAGGCGGATTTTCTCGTGGCGTTCTACCAGCACAGCTACGAGGACAACATCGGGTTCCTGCGCGAGGGAGGCGTGCTGCTCTACGACTCGGACAATGTTCAGCCCGATGTGGATGACAAGCGGTTTGTGCTCGTCGGCATCCCGATCACCGGGCTCACGGTTGAGGCGCTCGGGGGGACGGCAAAGGATAAGGGCAAAAATGTTTTTATCCTCGGGCTGCTCGCGAAGATTTTTAATCTGGATGTCGAGAAGCTGGAGCGGCTGATCCGCGAGAAATTCGGCGGGAAAAACGAAAGCATCCTCAACACGGCGCTGATGGCGTTCCATGCGGGCCACGCCTACCCGGTGGGCAACGTGCTTGCGGCGCGATACAAGTTCGAGCCGTCGCAGGAAACGAGCGGGCGCGCCCAGGTGACGATGGATGGCAACCAGGCGATCGCGTATGGCCTGATTGCGGGCGGCGTGCGCTACGGTGCGGCCTATCCCATCACGCCCTGGACGACGGTCATGGAGATCCTTCGCGCCGAGCTGCCGAAATACGGGGGGCTTTTTGTGCAGTGCGAGGATGAGATCGGCGCGGTGTCGATGGCGCTTGGGTTTTCCTATTCCGGGTATGTTGCGGTTACCGGAAGCTCCGGCCCCGGCATCTCGCTGAAAACCGAGGCGATCGGCTGGGCGACGATGGCGGAGATGCCCCTGATCATTGTGAATGTCCAGCGCGGAGGTCCGAGCACCGGGCTGCCAACGAACGTCGAGCAGAGCGACCTGTACCAGGCGATCTTCGGCGGGCACGGGGATAGCCCCCGGGTGGTGCTCGCCCCATCGAACGTCGAGGACTGCTTCTACATCGCGATCGAGGCGGCGCGCATCGCCAGAAAATTCAGCACGCCGGTATTCATCCTCAGCGATGCGTCGTTGGCCACGCGGATCCAGGCGTTTGACGAGCCGGATTTGAAGGGCGTGATGGTCGAATACCTGCCGGACACCACGCCGCGGCCGGCCGGCTTCCAGCCCTATCCGCTCGACGCGATCACCCGGCATGCGCCGCCCGGAACGCGGATGCTGGGGGGGGTCTACCCCACGGTCACCGGGCTCGAGCATGACGAGATGGGCCACCCGACCGGCAGCCCGCGCCTGCATACGGCCATGACGGCGAAGCGCCGGCAGAAGCTGCAGCAGCTCGCCGGGGAAATTCCGCCTCCAGAGGTATTTGGCGGGCCGGATGGCGACGCGCTGCTCGTCGGCTGGGGATCCACGAGCGGCCCGATCCGCGAGGCGGTGAAGATCGCCCGGGCAAACGGAGAGAGCCTCTCGGCGATCCATCTGCGGTATTTGAACCCGCTGCCAAACGGCATCGAGAAGATCTTTGCGAAGTTCAAGCGCGTCATTGTTCCCGAGATGAACGACCAGGGGATCTACGGCTACGGCCAGCTGGCCACCCTCCTCCGGGCCCGCTACTGCGACCAGAAAATCCAGAGCCTGAACAAGACGACCGGCCTGACATTCCACGTGAAAGAAATCCTCGAAGGAGTTTTGAAATGAGCGCCCCCACACCGACTCCCTGCCCCTCGCCAGAAAAGCTGACAAAAAAAGATTTTACCGCCGACCACCCGACCTGGTGCCCCGGGTGCGGGGATTTTGCCGTTCTGGCCTCATTTTACAAAATGCTCGAGCGCCGGCAGCTGCCGCACGAGAGCATCGTGACCCTGGCCGGCATCGGCTGCTCGTCGCGATTTCCGTATTTTGTCAACACGCACGGCGGGCATTTTATCCACGGGCGCGCGGTGCCGCTGGCATCCGGCGTGAGCCTCGCCCGGCCGGACCTTCACGTGTTCGTCTTCGGCGGCGACGGCGATGCCTTTTCCATCGGGGGCAACCACCTCGAGCACGGCGCGCGGAAGAACATCAACCTGACCTACATCATCATGGACAACTCGGTCTATGGCCTGACAAAAAAGCAGACGTCCCCGACGTCGCCGATCGGGTTCAAATCGAAGACGGATCCGAATGGCGCGATCGACCAGCCGGTCAACCCGATGAAGAAGCTCATCACCGCAGGCGCGACGTTTGTCGCGCGTTCGCATGCGGCCCAGGTCAACCACATGATCTCGATGATGGAGCGGGCGATGGACCACCCCGGGTTCTCGGTGGTCCAGATCCTCTCCGAGTGCGTCGAGTTTTTCCCGGGCGCCTACGATTCGGGCAACCCCCGCAAGGGCGGCGAGTACGTGCTGATCGACGAGAAGAAGGGGGACGGCTCGCCGGAGGATGCGCTGCGCCACGACACGTCCGACGAGGTCGAGGCCTTCCGCCTCGCCGACCTTCCGCCCCCAGGACGGTTCGGGGTCTTCTACGAAAGCGGGCGGCCGACAAAAAATGCTCTCGAGGCAGAATGGATCCAGTCCACGCGCAAAAAGCTCGGCGAGCCGAGCGCGCTCGAAGCCCTGCAAAAAACTTTTGATCGGATGAAGTGACCCGGGCCGTGCCAACACCGGGCAGCATTTTTGGGGCGATCATTTTTGGGGCGATCGGGATGGGCGCGTTTGTCTACGGCAAGAGAGGCGGGCTGGCGATGCCGATGGTCATCGGGGCAGCCCTGATGCTCTACCCCTACTTCGTCTCGGACGGCACGCTGGTTTTTCTCATCGGGGCCGCGCTGTGTTTCCTGCTCTATATCTTCCGGGAATAGGGCGTTTCCCGGGGCCGAAAAGCCAGGGGCGGAACGCTGGCGGGAGGCAGGTTTTCCGTCGGTTTTTTATGAATCCTTGCGTGACAATCCGCCGCGCGGGCAGATAGTGGCTGCATGGATGAGCTGCAGACGCTCGGAGTTGCCCTTGGCCTGGCAAGCCTGGCCGGGATCAATCTGTATCTGACGGTCTTTGTGGCCGGCCTGGCGGTCCGCATGGACTGGGTCGCGCTTCCTCTCCCGCTGGCCGGGCTCGAGGCGCTCGCCAGCCCGGCGATTCTCGGCGTCGCCGGCTTTTTGTATCTCGTCGAGTTTTTTGCCGACAAGATTCCCTGGATCGATACCGCCTGGGACTCGGTGCACACGTTCATCCGTCCGGTAGGGGCGGCGGCGATCGCGGTCGCCGCGCTGGGGGAGGCGCGCCCGTCCTTCGAGATTGTTGGCGCGCTTCTCGCGGGCGGCATGGCCCTCACTTCGCATGTGGCCAAGTCCGGGACGAGGCTCGCCGCCAACGCCTCGCCCGAACCGGTCTCAAACATTTTTCTGAGCATTGCGGAGGACGGCATTGTTATTGCGGGGCTCGGGCTTGTGGCATGGTGTCCGGTTGCGGCGCTTGCGGTCTCGTTGGCGTTCGCGCTGGCCGTGCTGATCCTGCTTCCGCGCCTGCTTCGCGGGATCCGCGCGAAGCTCTGGCTGGCATGGAAAAAGCTGAACGCCCCGCCCGAGGAGGAGAAGGGGTCCGAGCCCGGGCGGGCCCTTCCGGGGGCGTGCGAGCTTCAGCTCCGCCGCGCCTGCGCCAGCAAGGCGCCGGTTGCCTGGAGCGCTCCCTGCCTCAGCGGAGGAGGCGCCCGGCTGACAGCCAACCTGCGGGGGTGGCTCGTCGCGCTGGAGGCCGAGCCGCAGAGCCTTTTCTTTATCGGAAGGAGCCTCGGAGGGGGGATCTTCCTGACGATGGATGTCGCGGGGGCCGCAGTCGAGCACCGCTCGGGCTTCCTCTGCGATAAAATCGAGATCGCCCACCGCGACGGATCGCCGCGCCACACGTTCCTCTTCGAGTGCGCGCAGACAAAGATCGCGCGCAGGATCGCCGGGCTGATCCAGGCCCCGCGCGACCCTGGCTGAACGTTTAAACCGCTCTAGTCTGCTGTCCCGAGGTTTCTTTCGAAGCGCCCTCCGGCCCGGATGTCCCGTGCTTTTTCAGAAGGCCGGGGATATCGACTCCCGGCAGCAGCTTCGTGACGATCGCCATCAATCCGTCGCCGGCGCTGCCGCCGCCGGTCACCAGAACGTCTGGGACAATCTTGATATGTCCGCTTTCCACGGCGGAGGCAATCAGTTCGACGATCTTGATCTGCTTGATAGCTTCCTCCCCGATGGCCGCCTGCTGTTTGCTGTAAGCCTGGGCGGTGGCCTCACCGATCGCGGCAATCTTTGATGCTTCCCCGTCGCCGATCGCTTTCAGCCGCTTGCCCTCGCCGCTGCCTTCCAAGGCTTTCGCCTCGGCCGAACCTTCGGCCAGCGTGATCATCTCGGTCTTTTTCTGCGTGGCCACCTTCACGGCGATTTCCGATTCCACCAGGATGGGCTGCTGGTCTGCCGTGGCCCGCATCTTTTCCATCTCGGTGCGCTCGGCCTGGGACTTCTGCTCCATCTTATACATCTCCTGCTGCTGTTCGGCGATGATGCGCTTGGTCTGCGTCTGCATCAGTTCTTCCGGAAGCTTGATCTGGCAGATCAGCACCGAAACGCATTCGACATGGTATTTTTCGAGATCGACGCGGGCGCGGCTTTCCGCCTTCGCCTGCTCTTCCGAGCGGCTCTGGAGAAAGTTCATGGCCGAGGCGGTCGAGGCCTGGTTCCTGAACGACGAATCGATCATGGGATGAATGACGTGCTGGATCAGGTTGTCTATCGAGCCGACCTTGGCGACCATGTAGGGGGCCTGGTCCGGGCGGACGCGAATCACGACTTTGACGGCGACCTGGATCGGGAAGCCGTCCTTCGAGATGACGGTCAACTGGTCAAAGCGGGTGTCTTTCTGATCATCCCAGTCGATGGTGATGTTCGTCGTGTCGATGACGTAGGCCATGAAGGCGCGCCGGTTGAGATAATAGCGGCCGGGGCCGGCCACCTCTTCCTGGATGCCGCGAAATCCCTGGGGCACGACATATTTTTCTTTGCCCTCTTCGATCGATGCCCCGGTCTGGGATGAGCCGAGGCGCTTTTTCATTTCCTCCGTCGGATCTTCGCCGACGTTGGACACGATCACTCCGACCTGCCCGCGCTCGATGACTGCGACATCATCAATTTCGACGCTGAACATGAACGGGTTGATGTAGTAGGTTCCTGGCCGCAAAACATCCAGCTGCGGGCCGCGCTGCCCCTGCTTGGTCAGAAACGCGGAGCCATCCTGATAATCGTTATGTCCGGTGATCGGGCTGGCGACGTATTCGCGGTCCGGCAGCGGAATCCCGTCCAGCGCGGTCACCAGGCCGATCTTGTTGGCTTCGACGACGCTCGCGGGAGCAATCTGGATCTGAAAGAGATTCAGGTTGATGCGGTAGGTGCCGGGCAGGAGCACGTCGATCTGCGGGCCTTTTTGGCCGCCATTCTTCAAAAACGCTTCGCCGTTCTCAAAATTCGAGTGTCCCGGCACGCTCTGCGCGAGGAGCCGGCCCATCGGGATCGGGGCGCCATCTTGGGCGGTCACCATGCCGACCTCCCCTTTAGCGATCACGGCAGCCACGGTATTGGTGATTTTGAAGAGGTTGGGATGGATGCGATAAACTCCGGGCGGGAGGATCTCGGTCTGCGGGCCTTTTTGGCCGCCGTTGACAATAAAGTCCTGCCCCGACTGGAACGAGTTATGGCCAGGCACGACGGTCGCAAAGATCCGGCCCGCGGGAATGGTCGATCCATCGGCCGATTCAACGAGCCCGATTTCCCCTTCGTTGATTTTTGTGGCGGCGCCAATGGTCACCTTGAAAAGGTAGGGGTTGATGCGGTAGTTGCCCGGAGGGATGAATTCGATCTGCGGTCCTTTCTGGCCTCCGTTGTTGATGAAGGCATCGCCGTTTTGAAACGACGAATGCCCGTCGATCGCTTGGGCAAAGATTTTTCCTTCCGGGATGGCGGCCCCGTCAACCGACTCCACGATGCCGATTTCAAGGTTCTTGATTTCGGTAACCCTGCCCTTTGTCAGCCGGAACAGGTAGGGGTTGATGCGGTATTTTCCGGGAGGAAGCACCTCGATTTGCGGTCCCTTTTGGCCCCCGTTTGTTATGAACGCCTCGCCGTCCTGAAACGAATTGTGACCATCCACAACGGCGGCAAAGATCCTTCCCGGCGGGATGGGCGAGCCGTCAACCGACTCGATCATGCCGATCTCATTCTCCTTAATTTCGGTGAACTCGCTTTTGGTCGCCTTGTAGATGAACGGGATCAGGAAGTGCAATCCGGGGCCGAGGGTGCGGGCCTGAATGCCGACCTCGTTGCCAAGGGCCACCACCCGTCCCTGCGGCATCTTGCGGCCAAACCACCGGCGTTCGAGCAGGGCAATTTGCTTGCCGTCAACGGAAACCACCGAAGCATAGACCAGCCCCGCCGCCGGAACCAGCGCAGCAAAATACCCCCAATGGTTTAGAATAAAATCAAGAATCATACAATCGCCTTTCGGGTAGGAAGCCGCCGTTGGAACGCCTCGGGCATCTGCCCGACGATTTCATTCTGGAGCATATTTTCCTGCCGCAATGCTGGGCGAACGAGGGCGGGATGTCGAGAAATGGCTCGCAACCCTCGGGCCTGGCAGGCTATCTTCTGCCGCCCGCGCACCATGTCAGAAATCTCACGCCGCCGAACGTTCGCCATCATCTCGCACCCGGATGCCGGCAAGACGACGCTCACAGAAAAGTTTCTGCTTTACGGCGGGGCGGTTCAGCTTGCCGGGAGCGTGACGTCGAGGAAAAACCAGCGGGCGACGACCAGCGACTGGATGGAGCTGGAAAAGCAGCGGGGGATCTCGGTCTCGTCCACCGTCCTGCAGTTCGACTACAACGGGTGCGTCGTCAACCTCCTCGACACGCCCGGGCACAAGGATTTTTCCGAGGATACGTATCGCGTGCTGACCGCCGTGGATGCTGCGGTGATGGTGATTGATGCGGGGAAGGGGATCGAGGCGCAGACGAGAAAGCTTTTTGAGGTCTGCCGCCGCCGAGGGGTCCCGATTTTCACGTTCATGAACAAGCTTGACCGTCCGGCGCGGCCGCCGCTCGATCTGCTGGACGAGCTGGAATCCGTCCTTGGGATCCATGCGGTCCCGATGAACTGGCCGCTGGGCGACGGGGTGGAATTCAAGGGCGTCTATGATCGGACGAAGCGGGCGATGCACCTTTTCGAGCGGACGCCCGGAGGCGCGTATCGCGCGGCGGTCGAGGTCAAGGACATCCGCGATGAGTCTGTCCAGGAGGCGGTGGCCCCGGATGTCTATGAGCGGGCTTGCGACGAGCTTGCCCTGCTCGATGGCGCGGGCGCGGGATTTGACCTCCAAGCGGTGCGGGCCGGGCGGGCGACGCCGGTCTTTTTTGGCAGCGCGATGAACAACTTCGGGGTGCAGCTCCTCTTGGATTCGTTTCTGGAGCTCGCCCCGCCGCCGGCATCGAGGATGAGCGGAGGCCGCGAGGTCGCTCCCGATGCCGCTGCGTTTTCCGGGTTTGTCTTCAAAATCCAGGCGAACATGAACCCGAAGCACCGCGACCGGGTCTCGTTCATCCGGGTGGTATCCGGATGTTTCCGCCGCGACATGTCCGCCCATCACGTGCGCCTTGGCAAACAGATCCGTCTCGGAAACTCGCAGCGCCTCTTCGCGCAGGACCGCGAAACCGTGGACGAGGCGTGGCCGGGAGATGTCGTCGGCATCGTCGGGAATTACGATTTTCTGATCGGCGACACCGTGAGCGAAGATCCGACGGTCACCTTCCAAGAGATCCCGAGGTTTGCCCCCGAGTGCTTTGCCTACCTGCGCAATTCGAGCACGGCAAAATTCAAAAGGTTTCGCGAGGGCCTCGACCAGCTGCTCAAGGAAGGCGTCGCGCAGGCGTTTGAGCTGCCCGATTCTATCCAGCGCGTCCCCCTCCTCGGGGCGGTTGGGCCGCTCCAGTTTGAGGTCATGCAATACCGGCTGGAGAGCGAATACAGCGCGGACTGCCGGGTCGAATCCGCCCCGTGGCAGATCGTCCGCTGGGCGCTCGACAAGGAGGCGGGCACCCCGCTGACCGATCGTCCGGACATCATGCTCCCCAGCGGGTGCGTGCTGGCCCGCGATCCGCTCGGCCAATGGGCCGTCCTCCTGCCAAGCGCCTGGACCGCCAGCTACCTCGAAGAAAAAAACCCGCGGGTGTCCTTTTCCCCTGCGCCGCCTTTTCAGGTCCGAGCGGCATCCTGACGCCGGACCCTCCTCCCCGGCCCAAAGCGCGGGACGCAGCCTTGACGGCAATTTGTGCGGGTTTAGATGTTCTGCCCCTCGGCGATCATGCTGCGGAACCTTTCCAGCATCGTGAGGAGGGCCGCCAGGTGAGCTTCGACCTGGTCCTTGTTGGGCGCGAGGTTTGGGGTTTCGAAAACAATTTCGAACGGGCGCGGTTTTTGGGTGGGGGGAGCTCCGAGGACTCCGGCGTATCCGTCCTCGATGATCCCCTCGTTGGCATGGAAGTTATCGATGCTCTTGTCGAAGTTGCGCGGCAGGAATTTCGAGGCGGCCTCGAGGCTGGGCTCCAGGACGTGCCGGGTGAGCTGGTGGCCTTTCACAAACCCGTAGAGCCCGCTGGAGGTATCATCTCCATGCAGGGAAACGATCCCGTCGAAGGCGAGCTTCATGAGCTGCCCTTCGAGCATGAGGACCTCGATCTCATCGCTGCCGCGCCAGAACTCGCGGTTCATGTCTTCGCCGCTTTTCAGCCATCGCGCATCGTGCGAGTATCCCCATGGGTTGCACGCGGGATAGACAAAAAGCTCATACCCCAAGGCCGGGCTGGGGTCGTCGTGGAGGCGGAAGAGGAGCGCCGCCGCCGCCTCGACTCCGCTGGGCTCATCTCCGTGGACCCCGGCGAAGATCCCGACGCGCAGGTAGCTCCTCCGGTCGCCCGGGCCCGCAAACAGAAACCTGGGGATCATCCCGGGCTCGCCCCGGGCGTCCTGGTAGCTGAGGTGCGCAGCGAAGAGGTGCTCCGACTTCGCGGAGATCTTCTCGAGCGGATCCAGCAGGGTCTGGACGCTCCGCCGCAGCTCCGGGCGAGCTCTCTTTGCAGAGTGCTTCACGAGGGCCATACGCTTTAGCCAACGGCTTTTCGGGCTTCCTCCGCGAGCGCGGTGGTGAGGTAGCGCTCGCCGGTGCTGCAGCCGATCGTGACGATCAGCTTGCCTTTGTTCTCCGGGCGCGCGGCGACCTGCAAGGCCGCCCACACGTTGGCTCCGGTCGAGATGCCGGCAAGGATCCCCTCCTCGAGGGCAAGCCGCCGGGCCGTGAGGATCGCGTCGTCGTTGGTGACCCGCACGACGTCATCCAGAATCTGGATGTTCAAGTTATTCGGCACAAATCCCGCCCCGGTCCCTTGGATCTTGTGAGGTCCGGGTTTCACCGGCTCGCCGGCCAGCGTCTGAGAAATCACCGGGGAATCGGCCGGCTCGACCGCGATCGCCTGGAACCCCGGCTTGCGGGGCTTGAGAACCTCGCTCACCCCGGTGATCGTGCCGCCCGTTCCCACGGCGGAAACGAGGATGTCCACGCGGCCGTCGGAGTCGGCCCAGATCTCCTCGGCCGTCGTGCGCCGGTGGGCTTCCGGGTTTGCCGGGTTGTTGAACTGCTGCGGGATCCAGGAGTTGGGGGTTTCCGAACGGAGCTGGTCCGCCCGGGCGATCGCGCCCTTCATCCCCTCCGCGGCCGGAGTGAGCACCAGCTTCGCCCCGAGAAGGGCAAGCAGGGTCCGCCTCTCGACGCTCATGCTCTCGGGCATCGTGAGGATCAGCTTGTAGCCCCTTGCCGCTGCGACAAAAGCCAGGGCGATGCCCGTGTTGCCTGACGTCGGCTCAATGATCGTCACGCCAGGAGCAAGGATCCCATCTTTCTCCGCCGCCTCGATCATCGCAACCCCGATGCGGTCTTTCACGCTCCCCAGGGGATTTGCAAATTCCCCTTTGAGCGCGATCGTCGCGGGGGATCCGGCTGCGATGCGGTTGAGTTTAACAAGCGGCGTCCGGCCGACTGTCCCGATAATGTCGCTGTGGATTGGCATGAATTTATTTTTTTGCCGGTTCGTAGATCTGGTCAAAAACTCCCCCGTCGGAAAAAAATGTCTTCTGCGCCTGCGCCCACCCGCCGAAGTCGCCGTCAATCGTCGCCAGCTTGATTTTAGGAAACTGCGCGGCATATTTCGCCTGCGCGGCCTCCGAGGTCGGGCGGTAGAAATGCTTCCCGGCGATGTCCTGCCCGATGTCGGAGTAAAGAAATTCGAGGTAGGCGGTCGCGGCCGCCCGGGTCCCGCGCTTGTCCGCCACCTTGTCCACGACCGTCACCGGCGGCTCGGCCAGGATGCTGAGCGACGGGGCAATGATCTCGAAGGCGCCCGGCTTTTCCTTCTGGATGAGAAACGCCTCGTTTTCCCAGGAAAGAAACACGTCGCCGATCCCGCGCTCGGAAAACGTGATCGTCGCACCGCGCGCCCCGGAGTCGAGAACCGGGACGTTCTTGAAGAGCTTCGTCACGAACTCTTTCGCCTTGGCCTCGCCGCCCGCGCCCCTCGCCCACGCCCATGCGGCCAGAAAGTTCCACCTCGCCCCGCCCGAGGTCTTGGGGTTCGGGGTGATCACCTGCACGCCGTCCTTCACCAGATCCCCCCAGTCTTTGATGCCCTTCGGGTTTCCCTTCCTCACCACGAAAACGATCGTCGAGGTGTAAGGCGAGCTGTTGTGCGGAAGCCGCTTCTGCCAGTCCGCCGGAACCAGCCCCGCCTTCCCTGCAAGCTCGTCAATGTCATACGCCAGCGCCAGCGTGGCCACGTCCGCCTCGATCCCGTCAATGATCGAGCGCGCCTGCTTGCCCGACCCGCCGTGTGACTGGTTGATCGTCATGTCCTGCCCGGTCGTCTTTTTCCAGTGCAAGGCAAATGCCGCGTTGAACTCCGTGTAGAGCTCGCGCGTCGGATCATAAGAAACGTTCAGCAGCTCAACCGGCTTCGCCCCGGCCGAGACCGCTGACGCAAAAAGAAAAAGAAAAAAGAAATGTCTCATAAGGATATGCGACCAATCTGGTCGCTATATTTTTGCGAGTCAACAAAAATTGTGAGGTTGGCGGGAAGATTGTTTGATTGCCTGATGGATGGTTCGGGGTGGGATGCGCTGGAATATTGCTGCGCGGGGCTTTTCAATGAGGCGGGAGTCTGCTTAGATGTGCGGATGGCTCGAGAAGCAACGATTGAGAGGAAGACATCGGAGACGGCGATTTTGCTGCACCTGGCGGTGGATGGGGCGGGGAAATCCCGGATCTCGTCGGGGATTCCGTTTTTTGACCACATGCTGACGCTTTTTGCGAGGCATGGGCTTTTTGATTTGGATTTGGAGGCGAAGGGGGATTTGGAGGTGGATTTCCACCATACGGTCGAGGACACGGGGATCACGCTTGGGCAGGCGCTGGCTGACGCGCTAGGCAGCAAGGCGGGGATCCGACGGTATGGGCATGCCTATGTGCCGATGGACGAGGCGCTGGTGCGGGTGGTGGTGGACCTGAGCGGGCGTCCGTTTCTGGCCTACAATGCCCCGGCGGCAGTCGAGCAGATCGGCGGGACCTTTTCCTTCCAGCTCGTCGAGGAATTTTTGCGCGCGCTTTCCGTCCACGGGGGGATGAACCTGCATGTGGATATATTGGCAGGGAAGGACGCGCACCACATGGCCGAAGGGGTCTTCAAGGCGCTTGCCCGCGCGCTCGACGAGGCGACCCGGGAGGATGCGAGGGTTGAGGGGGTGCCGAGCACCAAAGGGAGTCTGTGAGCCTCCGCTCGGTCGGAGTCGTGGATTACGGAAGCGGCAACCTGCGCAGCGTCTGCAAGGCGCTGGAGGCGGCCGGGTCGAAGAGCACGCTGGTGGCCGATCCCTCCGGGCTCGCCGGGCTTGATGCGGTCGTGGTTCCTGGAGTCGGCTCATTCGGCGACTGCGCGGCGAACCTTCGTGCGACCGGGCTTTGGGATCCGCTCCGCGAATGGATTGCGGCAGGGCGCCCGTACCTCGGGATCTGCCTCGGCTACCAGCTGCTTTTTGAATCCAGCGAGGAGTCGCCCGGGGTCGCGGGGCTCGGCGTGCTGCCGGGCCGGGTCGTGCGCTTTCCCGGGCAGGGATACAAGGTGCCGCACATGGGCTGGAACACGCTCACCGGCTTGCGAGGCCCGCTCTACAAAGGGCAGCCAGAGGAGATGCCCGTGTATTTTGTCCACTCATACTACCCGGTTCCCGCAGAGCCGGAGATCTCCAGCGCAACCTGCGAATACGGCGTCCGCTTCGCCGCCAGCGTCTCCTGCGGCCGCCTCCATGCCGCGCAGTTCCACCCGGAAAAGAGCCAGGCCGCCGGGCTCGCGATCCTGAGAAACTTTCTTGCCGTGCCATGAAAGATTGGGGGCGCGAGCGCTTGCTCCCCGCCGCCAATTTTGCAAAATATCCCACTATGAAACTTCTTCCTGCAATTGACCTGATGGGAGGCGAGGTCGTGCGCCTGAAGCGCGGGCTCGCCACCGAGAAGACCGTCTATTCGAAAGATCCTGTCGGGTTTGCCAAAAAGTGGGAGGATTCCGGGGCCGACTGGCTCCACCTCGTGGACCTTGACGCCGCATTTTCCGGAAAGCCGCAAAACCTCGCGGCGATCGAAAAGATTTGTGCAGCGGTGAACATTCCGTGCGAGCTCGGCGGGGGGATGCGGAATTTTGAAAATGTGACGGCGGCATTCAGCGCCGGGGTGAGCCGGGTGATTGTGGGCACGAAAGCCTGCGAGTCCCCGGAATACATCGCTGCGCTCTGCTCGGAATTTGGCGGGCAGCGGATCGCGGTTGGCATCGATGCCCACAACGGGAAGGTTGCCGTGAAGGGCTGGACTGAGACCACGGCAACCTCGGTGGCCGACCTCGCGATCATCGCCCAGGTGGCCGGTGTGGGAACGATCATCTACACCGATATCGCCACCGACGGAATGCTCGAGGGGCCGAATTTCATCGAGCTCGGAAACCTGCTCAAGATCCTCGACTGCGACCTGATCGCCAGCGGCGGAGTCTCGAGCGCCGAGGATCTGCGGAAGCTCGCAAAGATGCCGCGTCTTCACGGGGCCATCATCGGCAAGGCGCTCTACGACGGGCAGATCACAGGCAACCTCCGCGAGATCATTTCCTGAGGCGGAAGATCGCGTCGAAGGCCCCTGCGGAGAGGCGGTTTTTCAGGCCGAATCTTCGGGCGGCTTCGGACATCTTCCGGCAGAGCTCGGGATCTCTTGCGAGCGTGGCCGCAGCGCCGGCCAGCGCCGGCCCGTCGCGGTCGGGCACGATGAGGCCCATGGCATTTTCCCGGATCGCGCGGGCGCATTCGGAATCAGGCGGGCCGGCAAAGAGGATCGGGCGCCCGCTGGCGGCCGCATCGTAGAGCTTGCTCGGAACCACGAGCCCGCTGAACTCAGAGCGAAGAGTGATCAGATGGGCGTGCGCGCCGGCAAGAAGCGAGGGGAATCGATCCCATGGAACCGGGGTGAGCCGCTCGATTTTCGCGCCGGGAGATCCGGATTGCGGCCCGTCGCCGCAGACGGTCCACACCACTCCATCCCTCCGCGATTCTGTGAGGAGGGCGGCGGAACTGAGCCCTTCGAAATCGTGTGCCCTGCCGAGGTTTCCAGAGTAAAGGATGCGGAAATCGCCCGGCGGAGGAGGGGCATCGACCGGGGAGATCCGGGACCAGTTGGGAATGAGGCTGGAGGAGATCCCGCCGAGGGAAAGCCGCTCCTGCATGCAGCGGCCTACGGCGATGACGTGCGAGCAGTCTTTCAGGCAAAGCGTCGCGAGTCGGCTCATCGTCCGGAAGATCACCCCGCGGGGCCGAAGAATCCCGGCCGCAGCGGCGACCTGCGGGTAGAGATCCTGGCTCCAGTGGACATGCCGGAATTTTTCGCGCCTGGAGAGCCATGCGCCAGCGCAGACGGCCATCGGGGGGTCCGTCATGGTAACCAGGAGGTCCGGGCGGGGGCAGGCGCGGACGGCGCGGAACATGGCCAGCCAGGTTGCCGGAAGGGCGGACGTCCGGGAGGCGAGCGAGGATTTGACTGCCGCAGGGGCGAGGGAGCGGACGAAGTGGACCCCCTCCAACGACTCCTGCCCGGCCACGTCGAGGCCCGCGCGCGTCCCTGCGATCCAAACCTCCCAGCCGAGACCCCGAAGAGCCTTCGCCAAATCAAAGAGGAGGGCGCCCGCCGCCGAATGATCCGGCGGGACCGACCTTTGGAAAAACAAAATGCGCGGAGGGGGGTTCACCTCCGCGCATCGTTCCACCGACAGAATATGAGAAAAAGACTATTTTACTTGGCGGGCTGGGTTTCCTGCGACGACCGAGTGGCTGGGGACGTCCTTTACGACGACCGCCCCAGCGGCGACGACCGCCCCTGCGGCGACGGTGACTCCGGGCCCGACAAACGCCCTGGCCGCAATCCAGCATCCGTCTTCAACGGTGATCGGCTGCACGATCAGGTCGAACCCCAAGCTCTTGTGGTCATGCGATCCGGTGCAGAGGAACGCCTCTTGGGAGATGCAAACATGCGAGCCGAGGGAGATCTGGCCGAGCGTGAGGAGGCGCGCTCGCTCGCCGATCCAGACGTGGTCGCCCGCAGCAAGCCGCCAGGGAAATGAGATATCAACCCCCGGACGGATCACGATCCCCCGGCCCAGCCGGGAGCCGAAGGCCGCGAGGATCGCCGCCCGCAGCCGGCTGGGAAGCGGCACGGGAAACAGGAAAAACGGGATCTTCACGAGAAGCCAGAGGGCTTCTTTCCAGAGAGGGGCCCCGCGGTCGAGCCCTGACGCATAGGCGTCCAGCCTCATGGCTTCCTTCCTCTCAGCCAGGCGTCGAGCAGGCAGACGGCTAGCATCGTCTCGGCGATCATTCGCTGAAATGTGTAATAGAGCCCGGCGCGGCCGTCGAGAGCGCATCGCCTGACAAAAAGGCACCAAAACGCAACCAGCCACGGGGCGATCCACGCTTTCATGCGGATGCGGTCCTGGCGCGAGAGCTCTTGCGTGGCTCCCGAGAGAAGCTTCTCCGCTTCGAGCCTGGCATAGCCGGACTGGGAGGCAAACCAGCGGGCGAGCGGCTTGCGATCGTCGTGGTCGATCCGCACGTCAAGCTCCCCCGGCTCGCCCGTCACATGCACCCGATGGGCATGCCCGTCCTGGAAATAATAAACATCCTTTGTCCTGTGGAGGACGATGCGCGGAGGGTAAAGCGTCCCGCGAAGCGGCTTGCCGAAGACGCAGTAGGTGAACCCCGCCGATGCGCCATTCAGGTCGGTGGCATCGAATCCCTCAAGCGACGCGATGAACTCCTCCGGCAGGATGTAGTCCGCATCCAGCGAAAGGACCCAGGGGGTGGAGATCTGAGACATGCCGAAGTTTGCCTGCCCGGCAAGCGAGGCAAACGGGTGCTGGACAACCCGGACGCCGGCGAATTCCGAGCAGATCTCGAGCGTGCGGTCGGTGCTGAAGCTGTCCACGACGAGAACCTCCTGGGCCCATTCGAGGCGCTCGAGGCAGCGCCCGATATTGTCCTCCTCATTCCAGGTGAGGATCATGGGGGTGATGTGATCGGGTTTCATGGATGAGAAAACATGGCTGCTGCCGCCCGGACGGCCTCCTCTACCGGCGGCCCCGGCGAAGAATAAGGGAGGAGGATGGCGACGGTTTCATAGGAGAAGGTTCTGCGGCCGTTGGCAATCAGGCGCCAGAGGTTGTTGCGCTGAACCCCCGATCCGGCATTGGCGGAAAACGGGATCTGGCGGCCATCCACCCAGGAGGCCCAAAGGAGGAGCCCCCGCCGGCCGCTTTTTTCATAAGGGAGCGCTGACCACTCGACGGGAAGGCTGCCGATCGTGCCTCTGGCCTTGCTCTCCGGCCCGACAAAGGCCCACCCGCCCTCCGGCATGCACGAGTCGGGCCGGTGGTAAAACTGGGCGGCATTGTTCTTTGATCCATTCCAGAAAAAGTGAAACCCGTTCGCGCTTGTGCCACCAGGAAGGGTCAGCCTGGCAAACGATCCGGCGTCGGGCGAGAGCCCGGCCTGAAGGGTCGGCGGAACGGAAGATTCCCGCACGTCCGGGGACGTGCTGACCGAGACGAGCGGGAGCCCGTCGGCCCTCCTGGCGTCGTGGGCGGCATACCACGCGCTGGCTGCGCTGAAGCCGGCGATGCCTGCAGCCAGGACCGCAGCGGCCGGCTTCCAGCGCACGGGGCGGATCGGCAGGCCGCCGGGCGGGGCGGAGTTCGGAAGCGGGCGCCGCATCCGCCAGCCGAGGAGGAGCAGGCCGGCCGCAAGGAAGGCGAGGGCCGAGATGCCGGCGGCATCATGGATCTTATTCATCGCGGGGGATCCGCCTTCGGCTCCCGCAAGCGTGAGCGCGAGGGTCCGGCCCGCATTCGAAGCCACGGCAAGGACAAAGCCGGCGCCCAGGAGGAGGAGGCGGCCGCGTGCGCGGAGGTGGAAAAGCTCTCCGGCCGCGAGCGCCAGCATGACGGCGGATTGAAGCGAGCGGATCCCGCTGCATGCCTCCTCGATCCCGACGGTGCAATTCATCAGGACGATCGTCGTCCCCTCCTGCGCGGCCGGGATGCCGGCCATCGGGAGGGCCGTGGCCAGGAACGAGGCGACTCCGCGCATGAGCCTTACGGTCAGCGGCTGCTCGAGCGCTGTCGGCCACGGGATGCCCGATGCCAGAAAGACGAGCGGAAACAGGGCCGCGAAAAAAAATGGCCTTCCCCCGGCCAGGTAGGCGCAGGCGAGGGTTGCGGCGGAGACGGCGCCGAAGATCCCCCAAGGAAAAACCCGCCAGTAGAGCGGAGCCTGCCTCCCGAGCTCGAGCGGCAGCACGAGCGCCGCCGCGACGGCAAGTGCCGCCCAGGCAACAGCCCTGCCGCCCTCCTCCGCCGCGCCGGGGGAGATCAGGGAGAGCCGCCTCCACAGAAAATAGACCGAGAGAGGAAGGACGATCCACCCGTGCGCATAGTCCGGATTCCCGGACCACTCCGGCGCGCAGGCAAGGCCGAGCCAAAGCCATCCCGCGGCGGCGAGCGCAACGAGCGGCCAGGCGGAGGCCGGTTTTTGATGGGCTGTTTCCATAGGTGGCAGATGATGCAAGGTTTTCAACGGGAAGTCCGATTCAAGCACGGAGATCGCATAGTGCACAGAGCGGATGGCTGCCCTGGTCGAAGGGCGATCACTTGCGGACCTCCTGGTAGCCGGCAGCAAGCTTCTCGGCGCAAGATTTCCACGAGAAGGAGCTCCGCGCAAGCCGCGCGGCATTCTGCCCTCGCCGCCGGCGCTCGTCGGGATCTCCGAGCGCTGTTCGAAGCGTGTTGGCGAGGGCCCCCGCATCGTCGCCGCAGATCCAGCCGGCCTCTGCGGATCCGATCTCGTCGGAGAGCGCAACGTGGCGGCTCACGATAGCCGGAAGGCCGGCGGCCAGGGCCTCGGCGGCCGCGATGCCAAAATTCTCTGAGGCGCTTGGGAGGACGAAAAGATCGGCTTCGTTCAGGGCTTGGGCTTTTGCTTTTCCGGAGAGAAATCCCGGAAACGAAACCCTCTCATCAAGCTGGAACTTCTGGACGAGCGAATGGATGCGGCCTGCCAATTCCGTATCTCCAGCCCCTGCGAGAACGAGCTTCCAGTCGAGGTCGCGAACCGCGCCCAGCGCCTCGATGAGCATCCCGATGCGCTTTTTCTCATGCCAGCGCGAGAGGAAGATGATCCGGGGTGGATTGCCGCGCCCGGTGGCATCCGGGGAATCCGGAGCCTCGACGCCGAGCGGGATCACCCACCGCGGTGCCCGGCCGGGGATCCGGGAGACATTTTCTTCGCGGCGGGATGTCAGGTGGATGGCCGATGCCCCCTGGATATTCGCAGAGTCGAACAGCGCGAGGAACGCGCGCTTTTTCCACGGGCTTCTTCCGAGCGAATAGGACTCAAGAATTCCCAGCGGCCGCAGGACATAGGGGATTCCTTTCCTCCGGGCAAATGCCATTGCTGCCGAGGGGAGGAAGGAGAAGAGCGCGTGGACATGGAGGAGGTCGTATTCGCGCGCGTGCTGTGCCAGCCAGGAGAGAAACCCCTCGCCGATCTGAAACTCCCGCACCGGAGGCCAGTGCGGGAAGGAGCGCCGAAAAAACCATGTCGGCACCCCCTCGTGAGCTGTCCGCTCCCCGGTCGGGACATCGAGGAGCCCGGGCCCGTTGTCGTTCGTGCAGGCCAGGTGGCATTCGACGCCTTCCTCAGCGAGCGCCCGGCACATCGCGCCGGCGGCGACGCTTGGCCCGCCGCGCAGCGGGCCGACCGATGGGATGACGTGCAGGACCTTCATCGGATCATCTCCCGAAGCACGGCCTCCAGCCTGCCGCGAAATGCCTCCCGGCCAAAATGCTCCTTCACGGAGGACCGCAGCGCCTGAGGGTCGCGGCGCGGGTCGCGCGGATCGGCTGCCAGAGCGGCTTCGATGCAGGCGGCGAGCGATTTCGGCTCCCCGGGATCCGCCAGCCAGCCGAGCTTCCCGTTCTGCAGCGCATCGGGCGCGCCGCCCGCATCGGCTGCCACGACGGGCACCCCGCTGGACATGGCCTCAAGGAAGACAATCCCGAACCCCTCCTTCGTGCTCGGCATGACGAAGGCATCTGCAAGGCGGTAAAGCTCCGGGAGTTCCTCGCATGACACTGGGCCGGTGAAGCGCACGCGGGAGGCGAGCCCTCGCCGGGTGGCTTCCCCGCGCAGGCGCTCCAAATCGCTTCCTGCCCCGACCACAATGTGTGCGGCGCTCCCGAGCTTGCCGGATCCTCCCGCCTCCATCGCATCCCAGATGAGCTCGACCCCCTTCGATCGCTCGCTGGCATCGAGGCGCGCCACGGTCAGGAGCAAGGAGGCAGAAGCAGGGATCTCCAGACGATCCGCCCACCGGCTAGGCTTCGGCCCGGGAGAAAAGTTTTCCGTATCTACGGTATTCGGGAAAATTCTGATGCGTTCCGGGGGGACGCCGTTGATCCGGGCGAGCATTTTCGCAGTAAACCGGCTGACCGCCAGGATCTGGCTTGCCGAGCGCAGGGCCCATCGATTTCCAACCCTCAGTCGCGACCAGACTTCGATCCCGTGGGCGACGGTCACAAACGGAACGCCCGTCAGCCTCGAGCAGGCCACTCCGACCGGAGCAAACTTAGGAAAGGTGCTGAGGATCAGCTGCGGGCGCCACTTGAGGCAAAGCCTGAGGGCCTGGAAGAAAAACGCGGCCTCGCGGGAGACCGCCTTCCCGCAATCCGCCCACTCGGCAAACTCCATCGGGGCCGGCGCCGAACCGTTGTACGAGAGCGCGGCGATGCCCGATAGCCCACCGGATTCCTTGAGCGCCCACACCATCTCCCTGGTGAATTCCTGAATCCCGCCCGGCTCGTTTCCCAAGGTTGGAGCCATGAGAAGCATCGGCCGGCCAGGCGCCCGCCGGGGCTTCGGCCGCCCTGCCTGCCGGCTCTCGAACCCCTCTGCCGCGTCCATCCCATGGCGGACGACCCAGTCGCGAAAAACGGCAAGCCCCATCCGCCGGGCCCATGTCCCGGGGCGGATGCCCCTCGAAAAACTCCGGCACGCACCGGCGTCCAGCATCGAGGACCATTCCTCGATCGGGAGCGTAAAGCCCTGCTTTTTTGCGGTGCGGACGGATTCCGGAAGCTCCGGAACTGCCCCGACCAGCAGCGACTTTCCTGGAGAAAATCTGACGTCAGGGGCGATGGACGATACCGCCTCCCAGAGGTCGGCATCCACAAAGGGAACCCTGAGCTCGAGGCCGTGAGCCATGCTCATCACGTCGCTGTCGCGCAGGAGCTGGTTGCGCATATACCGGGTCGCCTCGAGGCAGGAAACCATCTCTCTGTCCGCCGAGAGATCCGGCAGCGGAAGCGTGTCCCGATATTCTGAGGCAGGGAGCCCGCACTGGCGGAGCAGAGACCTTGTTTCCCCTGCGGAAAAAACCCCGCGCACCAGCGCATAAGCCGAACGCCAGCCGGCCGGCGCCTCCAGCCAGGCGGCTATGCGGCGGGCTTTTGGCGGAAGGCGAAGCATGTCCAGCGCCGCCCCTGCCAGCGCCCCGACACTCCCGGACATTTGGGCGGCGCGCCCGAGGTTCCGGACCCTGGGCACCGAGGAAAATGACGGGTAGCCGCCGAAAAGCTCATCGCCTCCCAGCCCGGAAAGGATGACTTTCGCCCCTTGCGAGGCCGCCCACCGGCTCACGCAGTAGGTGTTGAACCCGTCCACGCTCGGCTGGTCGAGGGATCCTAAAAAATCGGAGAACCACTCGCGCGCAGTCAGCTCGCCAAGGTGGAGCTCCCGCAGCGGAATCCCGCGCAGGTGCGCCGACTCGCGGATCCTTGCCTCCTCGGTGAATTTTTTTTGAGAAAAGACCAGGCTGTAGGCGGTCACCTCGGGGTGCCCGGCGGCGAGCGCGGCCACGGCGCCCGAATCGATCCCGCCGCTCAGGAAGATTCCGACGGGCACATCGCTGATCAGGTGGGCGCGGACCGAGCTCTGCAGGGCCGATCGCACGGCCTCGACCGGCGCGCGGGCTCCGGAGGGCTCGCTATGAAATGCGGGCTCGCGAAACGGCCGGATATCGAGCGCGTGGCCTGGGGACCAGACAGCAAAGCAGCCCGGAGGGAACATCCGAACTCCCTCGACCATCGTGAGGGGCTCGGGCACGCTGCCGGTTTGAAAGAAGCCCGCTGCGGCGCGCGCATCGACCCGACGGCTCACGAGCCCCGAGGCAAGGATCGTGCGGAGCTCGGAGGCGAAGAGCAAGCCGCCGTGGACTTCCGAAAAATACAGCGGCTTGATTCCAAAGGGGTCTCTCGCGAGCAAAACCGTCCCCGACGCCTCGTCGTGCAGGGCGAAGGCAAACATCCCCCGCAGCCTGGGCAGCGCCCGGCTTCCCTCGGAGACGCAGAGCTTCAGAAGAACTTCCGTGTCGCTGCCAGGAATTTCGAAGCGGCTCCCCGGCATCTCCCCGCGGAGGGCCGCATGGTTGTAAATCTCCCCGTTGAAAACCAGCCGGTGCCCGCGGAACTCCATCGGCTGCGCAGCCTGAGGGCCCGGAGCCAGGATTGCGAGCCGCCGGTGAGCCAGCCCGGCGGATCCATCGGCCGAAAACCATACCCCGTCGCCGTCGGGCCCGCGATGGCGCATCGCCTCGTGCATCCGCCTCACGGAATCCCGCCGGTCACCCGGGCCGATCCATCCTGCAATTCCACACATAATCAGTTCCTGTCTGCGCAAGCCGCCCGCGCGGCCTGGACGATGCCCGCCGCCGCATTGTCCACCGACCACCTCTGGATATGGCTGCGAGCTTTGCTCCCCATCTCCCTGGCAAGCCCGGGCGCAGAGGCGAGGGCGCGCAGCATTTCTGCGAGGGCGGCCGTATTTCCAAAGGGAAAGGAAAGCCCGGTCTCCCCATCGATGATGAGATCTTCACGGCAGCCGACGCGGTCGCTGACGATCGCGGGGAGCCCGCAGGCCATCGCCTCGTTGACCACGAGACCCCATGTCTCTCCCGCATCCGAGGGGAGAACCAGGCAGTCCGCCGCTGCATAGGCCGCAGGGATCTCGCTCTGGTTGAGGAATCCCGCGAAGGAACAACCGACCCGGTGCGTTTCGGCCGCAGCACGGACGGATGCCTCGAGCGCGCCAGAACCCACAACCAAAAGATGGGTTCCGGGCAATCCTCGCATCGCCTCGACAACCGTCGCCGGATGCTTTTTTTCCACAAGTTTTCCAGCAAACAAAAAGCAGAACGCATCTGGGGGAATCCCCCAGCGTGCGCGCAGGGCGGCCCTGTCCGCCCCGGCGGCCGCATCGGCGAAACGTCGGTTCTCGATGGAATACGGGCTGTCAAACATCTGATCCTGGCGAATGCCAAAGGCGGAGAAATACCGCCTGTTTGCCACCCCGATCGGGAGGGCTGCATCATAAAGCGAAAGCATGGCCCGATGGAAAATCCGCGATCCGCGCGGGCGATCCCTCAGCAGGTTGGCCTCGCACCTGAGCAGGAGGGGCCTTCTGGTGGAGGCAGCCGCCGCGATCCCTGCCACCATGGCCGGATGGTGCCAGCCGGTGCAGAGGATCGCGTCCGGCCTGCTGGAGAGCAGCCCCTGCCGGAGCCGGAAGAACGCGCCTGGCAGCCGGGCAATGCCCCCACCAGCTGCCATCCCCTGGGCAAAAATTTTGTGTGGGTAGCCCTCAAGAAGCGGGATATCCCACTGGAAGCCCACCCCGAACCCCTCGCCTTGGGAGCTGCTGTCCGGAAGAAAGGCGTAAAAAACCACCAGCTCCAAGCCCTCCCATGCCGCCAGCCTCCGGAAGAGCGGCGCCTGGTATTGGACCGGATGGGAAGCGATGACGGCCAGCTTCATAGCTCGCGCCCGGCAAACCGTCGCCCGATCCTCCTTTTGACCCGCGGTGCGGGCGCCTCCGCAGGAGCCTTCAGAAAATACGGCGACCTCAAAAGGATTCCGAGCAGGAGGCCGAGGGTGATCAATATTGTCACGTCCCCGAAGATCTGGTGCGCGGTGGTGAAGACGATGGCATTAGCGGCAAGAAAAGCCATGATCCCATACGAGAGGGCGGCGACATCTTCATCCGAGCGGATTCTTTTTGCGGCCTTCAAGATATATCCTGCTGCCGCAGCCATGATCCACATGAGCAGGATGATGCCCGGCATCCCCAGCTCGGCGAGAACCTTTCCGAGCCCGCCCTCGGCCGCCGCGCCGACAAGTACCACCCCGCCTCCAAAATGCTGGGCCCCTTGGCTGCCCGTGCCAGCCCCCGCTCCCAAAATTCCGTTTTGGGCGATCACGTATTGAAACATATCGACGGTCATTTGTTTGAACCGGTCGCCGGAGTCAGATGATGCCGTCGCGCTTCGGGCAATATAGACCGACCATTCGCCAGGCAGCTCGCTCGACGTAATGTAGAAATAGAAACCGGCGGCAATGACGGCCGCCACCACGAAGACCGCGCCAAGCCGGCTCGAGCCTGACCGAAAGTAGGTAACAAGGGCCGCCGCAAACCCCATGAACATCGCAATCTCAACAAGAAATTTTCTCCTGCCTGTGAGGACGAGAGCGGGGAGGATGACGGCAGTCACGACAAACGAGGCGGCGAAGAACACCCAGTCCGGCTTTCTGGCAAGCCCGATCATTACCAGAAAGCAAATCGCGGAGGCTGCGTGCCATCCCGCCAGCTCGGGCGACCGGAAGAGCCCGCTTCGCAGGACGCTGACGCCTCCGCTCTCAGGATAAAAAATAAACCCTTCCCCCACGCTGCCAAGGATTTTCCATGCCGCTCCGGCCGCCTCGAGATAAAGGCTGCCCGCAAAGACCGTCGCAATCGCGATGTAGAATGCGAGGAGGTCCAAGGCATCCTCGGGGCCCCTCGCGAAGCGGTAGCCGAGCATGAGCCCGGGGACAGGAGCCAGGTAGGCCATGGCTCCGATCCCGGCCAGAAGAAGGCTGTGGGTATTCGAGTAGGCCATGAGCACCGAGACCCCTACCCACCCGATAAATAGGGCGGATGGCACATACAGAACCGGGCTGAAGCGGTTCATCTCCTGAAACCCAAGGTCTTCTCCGGCAAGTATCGCGGAGAGGAAGCAAACGCCGAAGAGCGCAGGGGCGATGAGCGTGAAGGCCACCGGCTGGCCCTCCACCAGCTTGCGGATCGGGTCCTGAAGAAAGCCCGCCAGGATGACGACGTAGACCCCCCGCCGCCAGTCGTAAAGGCAGACCATCGAGCCTCCGATCAGGAGAAGAAGTGCAAAAATCATTGCCTGGCGGCTGTTTCTTCTGAATTGGCTTCGAGGAGCCGCTGGCCCCTGAGGAAAAGCCAGAGCGCCTGCGCGAGCCCTCGGAGCTCGGCGATCAGCGTGACAGGGATCCCCCACGGCCGCCTCAGGTGGTGGCGGGTCGCCACGCTCGAAAGCAGCCGCCTGAGCGCAGGGGCGGCCGCGCCGAAGATCCCGGAGTTCAGGGCCATGTAATAATAGGCTCCGCTCGAGTGCGCAGGCGAGAGCGTGCACAGGTGGGAACCGTGAGCGCGCGTGCCGCCGCGCGGGGCGCGCAGGTGGCGGATCGAGGCGGATGGCTCAAAGAATATTCCGCCGCCTCGCCGGATCACGCGCTCGGCAAACTCGGTTTCGAACATGTAGGCGGCCCCAAGGAAGTTTTCGTCGAACCCGCCGGCAGAGATCGCCCGGCTGCGCTTCACCGACATGTTTCCCGCCATCGCGCGCCGGATCGCACGGGGCGAATCCGAGCAAAACAGGAACTCCTCGCCCGCCGCCAGCCGCCTCGGAGATTCTCCGGGCTGGAGCACCTGCCCGACCACCGCCCAGGCATCGGGGCGGTCGCGGTGCGCCGCCTCGTGTGCGGCCAGGAGGGAATCCGACGGATCCACGTCGTCGTCGAGGAAAAGTACAATATCGCCGCAGGCCTGCAGGAGACCTTGATTCATGGCATGCGGGATGGAGGGGGCCGGGAGCCTGCACCAAAGGATTGTTCCAGACCGGGCCCACTCACCAAGCCGCAGCGCGGTGAGCTCCGCATGGTTGGGAGTTTGGTCGATGACAAGAATTTCCCGGGGCACAAGGGAAATCACGCGCTCGAGCGTGCTGATGAGGACCTCCTCCCGCCCGTAAGTCGGGATGACCACGCTGAGAAGATCGCCGTTCATGCGAAGGCTGTCGCCCGATGAGATGGAATCCCTGCATCGATCCGTAGAAGGCGGGAAATGCGCTTTTTCATGGCGCCCGATGGGCCTCAAAGATTGTCGTGCCCCGCGCATGAGGTGCCAACCGGGAAAGGGAGTAGCCGCATTCGCGGGCAAGCCGGTCAAACTCGAGCGCATCGGGCTCACCGAGCTGGCTCGTCGAAGCTTCCCAAAAAATGTTTCGAAATACCCTGCGTCTCAGACACTTTTCCGCCCCGAGCAAAACCTGAAAATCGAGCCCCTCCGCATCGATTTTCAAGATGCTGACCTCCTCGACTTCCTTAAGCTCCTGGTCAAGGGTCGTCGAGGGAACGGAAACCGAGCCTTCCTCCGCCTCCGAAACATGGCCCCAACCGGTCTGCCCCGGCGGTGCCGGCACAAAAAGAACGGTGGAGGCTCCCCCCCGCCCGACAGCAAACGGGCGGGCCTGGATCCTCTCGGAAAAATGGTTTTTTGAAATGTTGTTGGCCAGGGCGGAAAATACGGCCGGGGATGGTTCGAAGGCGATTGCGGAACAACTCTGGCCCTGCCCGGTCCAGAGCAGGCTATAGTAGCCGAAGTTTGCGCCCACATCGACGAGCAGCCCGCCCCGATCCGCTTCGCGCAGGAATCTTCTTGTGAGCGAAAGCTCGTAGAGGCCGGTGTGCGCGATGACCCCATGACACTCGTCTCCGGGGAGGAGGTCCATCACGACCCCCGGGGCAAAACGCAGGGGCGCCGAGCGGAACAATGCGGGCCGCGACCCGCTCGTGCTCCGGAAAAACCTGTAGTAGAACGACTGCCCGATCCTCAGGGGAAGACATTTGAGGACACGGGAAACGAGTTGGGGCGGGAGGCGTTTCATCTGGGAATTTTCGAAGCGAGCAGACGCAGAAGCGCCCGCCAGTGCATCGGCTGCAAGCGAAGGGCCTCGAGGAAGTAGCGCGAGGCCGCTGCCCGATCTCCACGACGGGCCAGCCGAACCCCGATCCGGTAGTTCGATCCGGCCTGCGAGGCCGGCGAGCCGAGGGCCTTGTTCTGCCGCGCCTCAGCCGACAATTTTTCCGCCTCCTCGAGAAAAAGTTTCTCGCTGCCCCCTTCCTCTCGCGCCTTCAGGCACAGGCGAGCGAGCTCCCCGAAGCGGTTTTGAGCTCCGCTGAACCGCCCCGAGATCGCTCCTGGCGATAGGACGTAATGGTAAAGCGATTCCTGCACGTACGAAAGGCTCCCCTCCTGGCCCATGCGCAGCCAAAGGTCCAAATCCTGCCCGAAATAAAATTCCTGGCGGTATCCGCCGGCTTTTTGATAGGCGGCGTTGCGAAACATCAGGGTGCCGTGCGCGGGCGGGCCCATCTCCCCATGAAGAAGCCCGCGCGTGGCCTCTTCCGGGTTTTCAGGGCGCCGGACCACCTCAAGAAGCTCTCCGGCGGGCCCGTGGTAATCCGCCCACGAGCCGACCATCGTGCAGCCCGGATGCTCCCCGGCAAGCGCGAGGCACTTCTCCAAGCGCGAGGATTCCGACCAGTCATCCGCATCCTGGCGTGCGATCCACTCGCCGCGCGCCTCGGCGCACCCGTGGACCAGCGCGCGCGTGAGGCCTGCATTTTTCTGCCTCACAAGCCGGATGCGCGAGTCGCGCCGTGCAAACTCCTCGAGCAAGCCGCCAGATCCATCGTCCGACCCGTCATTGACAATGAGAAATTCCCAACCCCCAAACGATTGCCCAAGGATGCTCTCGACAGCCCGCCCGAGGGTCTCCCTGGCATTCCAGACGCTCATCACGACCGATATTTGGCGTTCGCTCATCAGTCGATGGTCTTTCGATTTGCGGCGAGGCACAACGGGCAGGCGCGGGAGGACGGCATGCTTTTCGAAGCGGCCGGTTCTCAGGCCCTGCTGGCTTTTGCCCTCAGGCTGTCGAGACGGTCGCAAATCCTGCCGAGGTTCTCCCAGCCAATCCAAGCGGCAAGCGAGCCGTAGGCTGCCTGGTTTTTGAGCCTGATGCGCCCGGCTGCGACCAGCGAGCGGTCAAACAGCTTGCGGGATTCTTCTGGCAGGCCCGCCGCCCCGCACTGCCGCGCAAGAAGGAAGAGGCCGCTCGCAAAATGCCTGCGGTTGGGATCGCCTTCCGGGATGTTGGCCTTCATGGCATTTTCGAGAATCAGCAGCCTGGCCTGGCATCGGTCCTGAAGCTTCCGAATGTCGCCCCCTCCAGAGGCGCGCGGTCCGGCATGGTTGATGGCGGTGGCGAGAAAGTCGTCGCAATAAGCGAGCTTCGTGCCCGCTGCCGCGATCCGGGAATCGTATTCCCAATCCTCCTCCTGGATAAGGGGAAGCCATGGGCCGACAGCATCGCTCACGTCCCGACGGATCAGGGGGGTGATGGTCGGCCAGAAACACCCGGAGAGGAGGCGCGGAAACAGGCTCGCCACTTTCTCCCCAGTCATCTGGCTGCACCGGTCGCCCGGGTTTTCTCCCCGCGTCAGCTCGCGGGTTTTGCAATACGCGATCCCACAATCCGGATGGGCGCGAAGCGCGGCAACCTGGACCTCAAGCTTCCGGGGATCGATCTGATCGTCGGAATCGAAATATTGAAGAAACTCCCCCCGAGCGAGCAGGCGCCCGCTTTCCCGCGCCGCGCCCGGCCCGCCATTTTCCCGGTGGACGACGCGCACGGTGTTCGGGCGCGCGGTCGCCACCTCATCGCAAACCGTTCCCGTTTCGTCCGTCGAACCATCGTCCACAAGGATCAACTCCAGCGGGCTGTAGGTCTGCGCGAACACCTGGGCGACGGCTTCGCGGAGAAAATCCGGACGGTTAAAGACCGGCAGGATCACGGAGACCAGGCCGGAAGTGAGACGAGTGCAAGGAACAGGTTCGCTCATGGGCGAAAGGCTAATTTTTCCATCCGGGCCAGGATCCTTTGCAGGATCGTCCAGCGATTTGACCAGCGCATCTGGAAAGATTTCCACCGTTGGATTTCCATTTCCCGCGAGCTCCCCTGGGGCTGCGCCCGAATGCAATTGACCAGGGCGTCGCAGTAGGAGGACACGATTTTTTCAGGGCTGAAGAACTTCACTTTTTCATGCCGCCCATGACCATGGACGCCCACAGGTAGGGAGCGCGCCCGCACCCATGGAAACCGACGATGTCAAACCCCTCCTCCTCGAGAAGCTTCCCGAGAGTGGCCCGCGACCAAAACTTGATGTGCCCGCCATCCCAGAACACCGTGTGGTGGCAGTCCCATTTGTTGAGGGCCGAGATGGCGACGTTCTTCAGCCATCCGTGGTAGGGGGTCGAAAGGACCAGAAGGCCGCCTTTTCTTAGCTTGTTATGCGCAAGCCGCAAAAGCTCGCGCGGGCGAAACAGATGTTCGACCACCTCCGTGGCGATGGCCAAATCGAAGCCGCTCTCCGCGATGAGGTCAGGGCTATCGTAAACTCCGAGCGTGTAAAATTTCGCGCTCGGGCAATTCTTTTTTGCCTCTTCGATCCCCGACTCGCTGGGGTCGATTCCGACGAGCTGCGAGCAGACGGGCGAAAGGTCCCGCAGGGTCGTGCCATTTCCGCAGCCGATATCGATCGCGGATCCCGCGTTGATCATCCGGGCATATCGGAGCAGGTGCGGCATGAGGATCCTGTTCGTGTGAGGTTCATAACCCTGGCGGTAGCGATAGTCGTTTGGAGGCGATGGAGCTTTGTTCATGTGATGAGCTCTGCGTTGAAATGGCTCGCCTTCCGCACCTCCATCCCGGCCCGGATCGCGCACTGGCGGGCGCGGTCGCCGCGACCGATAAGAAGCTGGCGGATGCCGCGCAGCACGAAAAGGGCGGCGCGGGGCAAGGATCCCCTCCCGCCCCCGCACGCCAGCCCGTAGCGGAAAGCGCAGCCGAACTTGAGCCGCTCCGGCAGGACGCCATGGTGGCAGCGGGCGCGGGCAACATAGAGCCCGCGCTTTCCGTCTCGAACCAGCCTGCCGAGAAACTCCGTCTCCTCGCCCCGGCCCATCCCCCGGCCGATCACGCCGAGGTCCGTGCGGAAACGCTGGCTTCCAGAAAAGCAGCTTTGGCGAAAGCCCATGCTGCCGCCGATGGGAAGGATGTCTCCGCCGATAATCTCGCGCATCTCCGGGCCGAGATCGTAGCAGCCGTAGAACCCGTCTAATAGATCCATCCTTTCATCGAGAAGCCAGGAGGGACGCCCTTCGGAAAAATGCGGAATCACGCGCCCACCGAAAAAGTCTGCCTCCGGGTGCCTGCTTGCGGCGGCATGGTAAGCTTCGATCCAGCTGCGCTCGACAAGGATATCGTCATCGGTGAAGAGAAGAAGGCCGCTGCCTGAGGCCTCGGCCACCGCGCGGTTGCGGGCGTGCGAAAGCCCCTGCTTGGGCTCGAAGATGTAGCGCAGCGGCAGCGCGCCATCGAATTCCCGCGCGACCGCAGGCGTCGCATCCGTCGAGGCGTTGTCCACCAACAGCATCTCCCACTCCAGGCCGGCTGGAACCTCGCAGGCGGCAAATGACGCCAGCGTCGTGCGCAGGCTACCGCAGCGGTTGTAGGTGCAGATCGCGATTGTGATCATAAGAAATAATTGTCTGGAATCAGGCGCGCGCAAGCGCCCGGCCATTCATCATTTTTTCGGAAGAAGCGCCAAGCGGTCTAAAAGCGCCGGCGAGCACCCGGACTGGACGAGCTGCTCGCGCATATCGCCCAAGGAGGGCAGGCTGCCATCGCGATCCTGATACAGGGCAAGCTGCCGGATGTCATCCCTTTCGTGCAATGAGAGCTTCCAGAAATAGGCTCCGATGGCGTTGTAAAATGACGGGTCGATCGTCCACTGCGGCCGCGAAGTATTTCCAATGTGAACCGCTTCGCTATGAAATTCGCACCGGGTGGAATAGCCGGGGGAAATGTCGAATCCCATCCCGAGGGATTGGCTCAGGAGCGCAAGAACCCTGAGCGTGTCATAATAATTCTTATGTGGCTCGGGGTAGCTCTGCAGGCCCCATCCGGCGGCTTCGAGCTGCTGCCGCGCTTGATCCGGCAGCTCGTCATGCGCGCAGGGCCGGGAGGTGACAGAGTAGCCATGGGAGATGGCCCGCAGGACCCTTGGGTTGAGCTGCATCAGAAATGTCTCGGGGATCAGAAGGTTTTCATTTCGAAAAGCAAAGATGGCCCGCCCCGCCCTCGGGCGCGCTCCGCCCGGATTTTCCTCAAAGATCCCCCCGCTCAGCAGGTAGCAATCATGGTCAACAATCCAGAACGGCTCATGGATGGCGCCCACCAGGCCGTCGATGATCTCGCAATGATGCAATAACGTTCTCAGGGCGATCATGTCGATCTGGCCGCCGCTTTCTTCTTTTTTTGTTATGGCCAGCTCCTGCGCGCTCAGGCCGTTGGCGATGAGGACAACATCTTGATATTGCGAGAGGTATTTCAGCGCCAGAAGCCCCAGGTGCAACGACCCGGGCATCAGGATGACAAAGGCAAGATCCTTGCGGCCGGAGTGCCCGGCGAGCACCCTGCGCAGCTTCGCTTCATCCAGCCACCTGAGGGAACGGGCGACGTACGGGTGGGAGCGCGCCGCTGAGCGGGCCTGCCTGAGCGCAAAAGCCATGCGGCCAATCATGTCAGGCTGCCGATGGATTCTGCTCGAGCCATTCCGCCAGGACGACGAGGAGCCAGAGCTTCGTGCTCACATCGCCGGGAGCGGCAAGGAGGCGGTCGATTTCGGCCATCTGGCAGAAGTCTCCGACTCGGGACGAGCGGATCTGCGCGGCGATGCCTGCACGGGAACCGGGCGCGAACCAGTCGCGGAGCGGGACCGAGAACCCCTGCTTTTTGCGGCTCAGGAATTCCGCGTCGAGAAGGGGGGCGAAAACTTTTTTCAGGAGGGATTTCTGGTCGAACCCGCCAGGTGAATTCCGGAGCTTGAAGCGGGCCGGGATGCGGCCGCAGAGCTCGACGATCCGGTGGTCGAGAAGGGGCACTCGGGCCTCGAGGCCAAATGACATGGTCGCAATGTCCACTTTCGCAAGGATATCATCGGGGAGGTAGCCCTCCAGATCGCAGGCCTGCATCCGGCTGCAGAGATCGGCCGGAAGAGTTGGCGAAGCCTGCGCGGGCGGCAAAAATTCCCGGCGCAGAAGGCGGGCGAGGGATGCCGGGTCGAACACCGCCTGCGCGTCCTGCCAGGTGCGGATGGGATCGGCTTTGTCGCCGATGGCGAAGCCCAGGCGCTGCCGCAGAAACCCCGAGGGGCCACCGAACGTCCGGACGACGTTGGCATACCATGGGTAGCCGGCAAAGATCTCGTCTCCGCCATCGCCGGAGAGCGCCATTTTCACGCGTCCGGCCGCCAGCTTGGCGAGGTAGTGGGTGGGCACCGCCGAGCTATCGCCAAAAGGTTCTCCGTGATGCCTCACGATCTCCGGCAGGACGGCGAGCGCGTCGGGGCGCACGATTTCCTCATGGTGCTCGGTGCCGAATCTCTCTGCGATCTGGCGGGCGAAGGGGAGCTCGGAAAACTCCTGATTTTCGAAGCCGATGGAAAACGTCTTGACCGGCGAGGGCAACTCGCTGGCCATGAGGGCGACGACTGCGCTGGAATCCACGCCGCCGGAAAGGAACGCCCCGAACGCAACATCCGACATCAGGTGCGCCCGCACGGATTCCTTCAGGGCGGCCGTGAGCCGTTCGGCCCACTCCTCCTCGCGGACGTTCTCTTCGGGCTCAAAGCGAGCCTGCCAATACCTCTGCGGGCGGACCTCCCCTCCGTCAAAAGAAACCCGCAGCGTGTGGGCCGGCGGCAGCTTGAAGACGTTTCGAAAAATCGTATGCGGGGACGGAATGCAGGCGTGGCGGAAAAACATTCCGACCGCCTCGGGCAGGATCTCGCGGGGCGGGTTGTCGAGCGCGGCGAAGGCCCCAAGCTCCGAGGCGAAGGCGAAGCGTCCCGCCTCGGAAAGATACGCCAGCGGCTTGATCCCGATCCGGTCCCTCGCGAGAAAAACTGAGCGGTCGCGAAGGTCGAGAACCGCGAGGGCGAACATCCCGCGAAAGCGCCCGACGCACTCCGCCCCCCACTCCTCGTAGGCGTGGACGATGACCTCGGTGTCGCAGCGTGTGACGAAATGATGCCGGCAGAGTTCGGCCCGGAGCTCTGCGTGGTTGTAGATCTCGCCGTTGAATACGGCCCACACCGAGCCGTCCTCGTTCGCCATCGGCTGGGCGCCGCCATCGACATCGATGATCGAAAGCCGCCGGTGCGCGATCCCCGCCTGCCCGCGGACAAGATCCCCGCAGCCGTCCGGCCCGCGGTGCGCAATCCGCCCGGCCATCTTCTGGAGCACGTCCGCACGCGCTGGAGCTCCGTCAAAACTCAAATATCCCGCGATGCCGCACATGAGATTTTTCGTTTGCTGCCAGCCCCCGTTCTTCCGGGTCGGATCCGCTCCGTCGAGGAAGCGGGCTCGGCCGTGATGTCAAACAAGTGAACCCGCGTGGGTTCATTGAGGATTATTGTTAGAAGCCCCAGATGTTCTGCGAGGCTGCTGCTTGCTCCTTTGCTCGTGGGCCAAAGCGAAGTCCTGGAATTCGCGGCGTTCTATTTCGGTCGCCCCCTCGCCGACATGCGGCCACTCGCCGCCAGCATCAGAATGAGCATGGCGTGAAAATCTTCTAAGTAGGCGCTGGATCGGGCGAGGCAGGCGGTCAAGACGTCCGGAATCCTCAGGAAACTGAGCGGTGACGGAAGGGGCGGCTGGCCTCATCGCTACGTCACTCAGAAAGGCAGCCCATTCCTTGATGTCGTTCGGAGAGATAAAAGCACCACCCTGTGAGGTGCGTGCGGATTCCGAAAGGCAAGCCAGCAGGCCCCGGTCGTCCTGCAGACGGCCAATTTGATCTGCCGCAACGGAGATCTGCCCGACCGGAAAGCTCAGGGAGTTGAATTCTGGACGAAAAAGGCCCTCTGTAAAAAATCCGGTGAATTCGGAAAGCACAGGAACGACTCCGCGAACAAGCCCCTCCCTCGGCGAGATGGTTAGGCCTTCGGCAGGGCTGAACTGGACGAGAGCGTCCTGCCGGAGGAAGAATACGTGGAGATCGTCGGCATTTAGCCAGCCATGAAATCGGACTCGCCCGCTAAGAATCTCGTCCTGAAGCT
>JBAXXX010000018.1:0-51797 GCA_037127695.1 Verrucomicrobiia bacterium
ATCCGGCGGATCCTGATTTTCAATTTCTGCTTTTCGAATCGCCCGCGTCGCCTCGAGGCCGTCCATCTCCGGCATCTGCACGTCCATCAGGACGATGTCGTAAGGCTGGGAGGCGAGGGCCTTGAGCGCTTCCACGCCATTGGAGACAATGTCGGCGCGCAGCTCCAGCTTGTCCAGCAGCAAGGTCGCCACCTCCTGGTTGAGGATGTTGTCCTCAGCCAGAAGGATGCGGGCAGCCCCACGGATCGGCGCTGAGAGCCCGCATGGCTTGGCTGCTTGTTCAGGTTGGTTCTTCTTGCGGTTCATGCGGCGGCTTGCGCTAGCTGTTCCCAAGCGATGGCGCGAGCTAATGATCCCCGGGCCGGGCCCGGAGAAATCGCAGAGGAAGGGGCCACCGCTGGATGAACGAAGACTACGGGGATCGAACGGAAATGTCTTGAAGATAATTTCAGAATCGCCACGCCCTGAGAGGAAAATTGAGGCGCTGCAGCGAACAAGCTGATAGGAAAGCGCGATGAGCGATTCGTTCCAGCACGCCCTCCGCACGACTCTTCCGATGTTAAAGAAAATCCAGCAGGGCATCAAGCCCGCGCCGAAAGGCTCGACTGCCGCGCTAAAAATGCTCCGCGCTGCCGTCGGCCGGCGCCCGGCAAAGCCCGCCTCACCGGTGCTGAGCGCTTCGGGCGCTGCCCCCGCGAAACCGGGCCGCGCGGCCCCCGAGCCCTCGGCTATCCCCGCTGCGCCCAGGAAGCCAGGCGCGCCAGCTGGCCCGTGGGAGGAGCTTCGCTCTGCCGTGCTCGCCTGCCAAAAATGCCCTCACCTCGTCCGCTCTCGCAAGCAGGTCGTCTTTGGGGTGGGCAACCCGGCGGCGGAACTCCTCTTCGTTGGCGAGGCGCCCGGGGCAGACGAGGACGAGCTGGGAGAGCCATTTGTCGGGAAGGCAGGCCAGCTCCTGACAAAGATTATTCAGGCCATGGGGTTCGAGCGCTCGGAGATCTTCATTGCCAACGTCCTCAAATGCCGCCCGGACATGCCGGCTGGAGAATCCGGAAACCGGAAGCCGAAGTCCGCAGAGATGGCGGTATGCCTGCCCTGGCTTGGCCAGCAGATCTCGTTGATCCAGCCGCGCGTCATCGTCGCCCTCGGTGCCACTGCGGTCGAGGGGCTCGTCGGCGAGACCTCGCCGCTTCGCGACCTGCGCGGGCGCTGGCTCGAGTTTCAGGGGGCTCCGGTCATGGTTACCTACCACCCTGCCTACCTCCTCCGGAACCAGTCGCTTTCCGAAAAACGCAAGGTCTGGGAGGACATGCTGCTGGTCCTCGAGAGGCTGGGAAAGAAAATCACGCCCAAGCAGCGCGCGTTCTTTACGAATCCGGGCTAGCCCCGGCAGCCGCCCGCCTCAGGGGATCTCCCGGACGACGACCCGCATGCCATCCTGGAGGATCACCTCAATTTTCTGTCCAGGCTCGATGAGCTCGCTTTCGGCGACGACATCCACCCGGAGGCCACCGATGAGAGCGGTTCCTGCCGGGCGCAGCGGGGTGAGGGACTCGCCGGTTGCGCCGAGGAGCCGGGGTCCGGCCGCCGAGCTATCACGGGGCAGAGATATTTTGAGCAGGAGCTTTTTCCCGATCGGGGTGGTGGGGAAAAGGTGGAGCCAGAGAAAGAATCCGACGATGAGAAGGACGGCGAGGGCGGCGAACGAGAGGGTGCCTAGGAGCGGCCCGTAGGCGACATAGCAGAGGACGACGCAACCCGCCAGACAAAGCCCCCCAAAGAATCCGAGAACCATTCCCGGAACAAAAACCTCGGCGGCGAGCATGAGAAACCCGACGACCGCGAGGACGATGATCGCCTGCCCGATCAATCTTCCTCCTTCGGCCCGATAGTCCTCTCGCCGACAAGCTCCTCTTGGATGGTTCCGATGAGGCGGAGTGTGGAATCCGTCGTGCTCCTGACTGCGCGGCCGGCCGCCTTGCTGACATCTCCGACTATTCCGCCAAGAGCTTTCTCCTGCGGGGCGGGCTCAGCGGGAGCAGACTGGGTGGCGCGGAGCGGGCTGACCACCGACCCATCGGCAGCTGAGATCCGGATTGTCCCGGCCGATGCGCCCAGGCTGTCATAGATCTTCACCTCCCAGACCGGCACCTTGGATTGGGCGTCGGCACGCAGGGTGTAGCCAATCCAGTGAAACCCGATTTCCTTCTTCGTCGCCTCACCCTGCACCGTGCGGAAAACTTTATTGGAGTCAAACGCAAGGCGGCTGGTATCGATCGGCGAGAGACCTGAGATGCTGGCGAGGCCGCGCAACGGGGTGCGCTCGGAGGTGATTTCGCCAGCCGCGACCGTAACCTCGCGGACTCCTCCGCGCGCCTTCGGGTCGCTCAATAGAAAAATCCATTCCTTCGGTTGCGGCTCGCCGCGCTCTCCGCGGATCTCGACCACGCGCGCGGAGGATCCATACGGCTTCAAGGCCGGAATCCCTGAAAATGCCGGGTCCGCCGCCGACGCGGCCGCAGCGGACGCCACAAAAAGAAGGAGCCATCGGAACATGCGTGGATCCTCGCCTAATATCGGCAGATGATCCAATGGATTTTTTGAAGGCCGAAAAACGCGGAACTCCACCTTCAACAGGGAGCAAAAAGAAGCCTCCCGCGCAACATAGCCGACCACATAATCCACCTCCTGCCGCCGCACATGCGCGAGATATTCGTCGCGCTCATAGCGCCTCCGAAAAGAGTTGCAGCCCCCCTGCGAGGCTGGCAAGCTCACCATGTTCTGGACGACAGAAATCAACGCCATTTCGGGCAGTCCTTGGGCGATCTTCTGCAACTAGTTCAGCGCCAACGTTTCACGTTGCCCTGTGGTGTAATGGTAACACAGCGGCCTTTGGAGCCGTTATTCATGGTTCGAGTCCATGCGGGGCAGCCACCTGCTGATCATCAGCAGGTTGTGTTGCTTTTAATTTTTGATATACAGTCTTCCATAGCGTTTTTTCAACACGCGCATCCGTATCCACCAAAGTTTTCCATGTCTGCGGATGCTGAAGGCAGATTGAGTCTCCTCGCCTATCCAAGACCAGTGAGAAGCTCGTGCGGGTCGGCCGAGGCGCGGGATGCTGATCGCCGTCCGCTGGGCGTGCTCCGGATCGCCACTCACAAGCGAGCTGTCGGCTGCCTCGTCGAGACGGAACTCGTCGGCCATGTGCATCCCCCGGTTGATTGTGCCGATCTGCTTAGGTAGCTGATAATCAACAACACGGTGAGGGGGGGATTCGAACCCCCGGTACCCTTTTGGAGTACGGCGCTTTAGCAAAGCGCTGCTTTCGACCACTCAGCCACCTCACCAGTTATTGTTCAAATGGTTTGCGACGACATCTGAGTGCATGCGCACTCGGCCAATCTTGCGTAGTTTTCCCTGACCTGCAAGCATTTCCTGCTCAACGCGCGCGCGGCGGCCGGCAGGCAGAGTCGTTTCATCTGATTTTTCCGTGGCCGGCCCCAGGGGTCTGGTGGCCAAGCACACCGAAACCGTCAAGAGGCCGACGAGGATGCCGAGCATCGCCTGAGCGTTAACGGTTTGAAATAAAAACCTCTTTAGCTTCCGCATGGCTCCAGCTATTCTTTTCGTTTGATGATTTCCGGCACCTTCAAATGAACTCGCGCATCCTGATCCTCCTCCTCACCCTTGCATCGGCAGCCATCATGGCGGGGGCCACGGGGGACTCGCTCGACCTCAGAAGCACGGGCGATATCTTTGTCGCCACCGACTCACTCGGAGAGCTCCAGATTTGCCTGGAAGTCGAAGAGACATCCCAAGGGAGATGGTGCGGCGTATCTCCGAAGCAGAAGGCTTCGCCGGCCTCAGGGAAATCAGTCGAGGGGGAGCTGGTCTATGTGTTTCCGGACCGGGCGGAAGTGACGATGACGATCAAAGGGAAAATTGACGCTCAGGACGTGACGGTCAAAGCCGCCTGGGCGACCGAGAGCACAGCCAAAGGGTTCGCTCGGCTGAATCTGAAAATCGCGGGGGACGATGCCAAAGACCTCACCATCGAAGAGAACGGCAAGCCGGTCTTTGTCAATTTTGACAAGGCCCGCAACCTGGCGAAGCTGACCGAGCTCGTGTTCCGGCGGACGTCCACCGGCGCATTTCTTTTCAAGCTGACCGGGGATATTGCAGCAGGGTGCGAGATGATTTTCAACCAGGACAACCCCGACAGCGGCTTGGTCCTCCGCCTCAATACGGTGCCGGTCGGGATGGATTCCTGCATCAGCGACGTGAAGGAAACGGGATGGGCCCTGTCGTTTAAGGAGTGACCGCGCAGCCGGGAATCATGCGCTGGAATAGCAGACATCCTAACCGGTCGGCCATGCGAAACCTTCGCGAGAAAAACTCTCACCGCACATTGTGTTGATCCCAGGCTCTTTCAAATGAACTCGCGCATCCTATCTCTTCTCCTCACCCTCGCATCGGCAACCATCATGGCGGGAGCGACGGCCGACTCGCTCGACCTCAAAAGTTCGGGCGATATCGACGTCGCCACCGACTCCCTGGGAGATCTCCGGATTGTCATCGGGGTCAATGAGACATCCCAAGGCGTCTGGCACGGATTATCTCCGAGACAGAAGGCTTCGCCGAGCGCAGGGAAGGCGGTCGAGGGGGAAATGATCTACGCGTTTCCGGACGGATCGGAAGTCACGATGACGGTCAGTGCAAAGATCGAAGGTTCGAACGTCGCAGTCAGATACTCATGGGTCACCGAGAGCACGGCCAAAGGGTTCGCGATGCTAACCCTAATGATCCCGGCGGACGCGGCCAAAGACCTGACGATCGAAGCGGACGGCAAGCCGATGTTTAGCAATTTTAACAAGAGCGCCTACCTGCCGAAGGTGAGCGAGATCACGTTCAAGCAGACGTCCACCGGCGCCTTTCTTTTCAAGCTCACCGGGGAGATCGTGGGAGGAGGGACTGTTTTTAACCCCGACAAACTCGATGACGGCCTGCAGCTGAGGATCGGCACGTCACCGACGGGGATGGATTCCTGCATCAGCGACGCGAAGGAGACCGGATGGACCCTGTCGTTTAAGGAGTGAGCTCCATTTAGTCCGCCACAGCAGAAAATGAAGACGGCAATCCTCCCACTGCTCATCGCCATAGCGGCCCCAGCCAGCCTGGCTGGGGCTGCGGTCGAGCCGCTCGCGCTCTTGCCCTTCAAGGAATGACAGCGCTAGAGGACTCCGGGCTCGAAAAGACCACCCCCATCAATTACATCACCGAGCGCATGCGGGTCGAGGAGAGGCTTCGGGAGGTGAACGATGAGCTTCGGTGCAGCACCCGCCTGGCGGAGGAGCTTGCGGTCAAAGCCGAGGCTGCGAACCGCGCCAAGAGCGATTTTCTCGCCATCATGAGCCACGAGCTCCGAACGCCGCTGCACGGGATGCTCGGGTTCGCAGAGATCCTTTCCGGCACCGGGCTCAATGATGAGCAGATGTCGTATGCAAGAAAGATCACCGAATGCGGCCAGCAGCTTCTCTCCGCCATCAGCGATATCCTCGATCTCTCCAGCATGGAAAAAGGACAGGTGACGATCCGCATCGCCCCGGTCGCAGTAGCGGAACTCGTCGAGTCGGCCTGCCTCACCGCCAGGCAGACGGCTGCAGACAAAGGGCTGGCATTTCGCTGCGAGATGGACCATGGCGTGCCGGAGCAGATCGCCGGCGACGCGCGGCGGATCTGCCAGATCCTGGTCAACATCCTCGGCAACGCCGTCAAATTCACGAAGAGCGGCTCCGTTCGACTCCGCGTGATGACCTCCGTCTCCGAGGCTCAGACGGCCATGGAGTTCTCCGTCGAGGACACGGGCATCGGGATACCTCGCGAGACGCTCGGCATCCTGTTCGCCCCATTCACGCAGGGGAACTCGACGCTGAGCCGCCCGTATCAGGGGTCCGGCATCGGGCTCGCCATCTCAAAGCGCCTCGCCGAGGGCATGGGAGGCTCCATCACGGTCGCCTCCGCGCCAGGCGTCGGCAGCACGTTCACCTTTCGCCTTCCGCTCTAGAAATCCCCCCGATTCCCACCATCCCACTAGGACGGGGATCGCAGGTCAGCCCCAAATGGTGATCCATCGCAATTTCGGCAGCCATGCAAATCCGCTGGGGACTTGCGCCGTGCAACGCGGCAAAACCTGCGGCCGCCATCGCGCTCGCAACCCCGATCTCCCCCTGGCACCCGACTTCGGCCCCAGAAATCGACGCATCACGAATCGCCCGCCAAAAGGCGTTGGCGGCAACCATCGGCCCAACCGTATGGGAGCTCGATGGGCCGATGCCAATTTTGAAGATCTCGAACAGGCCGTAATACATATCCCCCTTCAATGGAACTGCAGCACGATGGCCCCGAGGGCCAAAAGCCCGATCACCGCCACGAAGTAGGTGCTGGGGCCCGCATATTTCCGCATGGCAGGAACGGCCCTGACCGCATAGGCGGGCATGAGAAATAGGATGACGGCCAGAATCGGCCCGCTCAGGTCGTCAATCAGATCCAGCACGCTCGGGTTAAAGACGGCCGCCGCCCAAACGCATGCCCCGATGACAAGGAAAGCAACCCGGCCCATCGCTTTCGCAGAGCAGCCGGCTACAAATGGCGCCCTGCGAAGAATTCCCAAGAGACCCTCCTTCGTCCCCATAAAGTGCCCCAAAAATGATTTTGTAATCGCGATCGTTGCGATGATCGGCGCGACGTTGTGGAGGACCGGGCTTTGAAACGCCGTCGCCATATAGGTCAGGATCGTCGCGTTCGACACCTTGGCATCCACAAGCTGGTCGCGAGTGAACGTCATCAGGCAGCTGAAGACAAAAAACACGACCACGCTGACAATCAGGATGTGAGCGACGATCAGGATCCGGTTGATATGCCGCTCGGCATCATTTCCGCATGTTCGCTTTTGCGCCAAAACCATCGAGGAAATAATCGGGGAATGGTTGAACGAGAAAACCATGACCGGGATGATATAAAGCATGGAGATCAAAAAATGGGAAAAGCTTGGCGCCGGAGCCTCAAAGATCCCGCCGCTCCAGTTGGGGATCATATAAACCGACAGCGCAAAAACCGCCGCCACAAAAGGGAAAACTAAAAAGCTGATCGCCCGGATGATGATCTCCTCCCCGTAATTGACCAATAGCATAAGAAAAACCGTGATCGCCGCGGCCAGTGCGGTTCTCGGAACGGCGCTCAGATGAAGGTTATCCGTGATGATTGAGCTGACCGTGTTGGTCAGGGCGACCGAGTAAACAAGCAGGATCGAGAAAATCGCTATAAAATACAGGAAGGTTATCAGGAATCCCACCCGGGAGCCGAAGGATTCATCGGCCACGACAGTCACGTCTTTGACGGCGCCCTTGCCGACAAAGACAAACCGCGCGAGCCCGCGGTGGGAAAAAAAAGTCATGGGAAATGCCAGTGCCGCCATCAGAACAAATGGCCAGAATCCTCCCATGCCGACCGTGATGGGCAAAAAAAGAATCCCGGCCCCAACCGCCGTGCCAAAAAGGCTGAGGGACCAAAAAATATCCTCTTTTGTTAGGGCGTTTCCACTCGGTTCATTCAAGGGAGATTTCATGGGTGGCGGGGAGCTCCGGGGGGTCGGAGCCGCTCAGAAAAACCAGACCAATCCTGTTCTGATGATCCTGATGATGCAGCACCTCTCCGGCCGAGACGGGCGATTCCGGATTACCGTTTGGGGGGAGAAAGCGCCAGAAGAAAAATGACCTTCCCAGGGGGTGAGCCGGTTGCTACGGTGCGGGCGCATGGCCATGCGCACAGAGGATATTGCAGAAGAGGCGCTTCCTGGCGAGGCGCAGGCATTGCTTGCCGACCGTCTTGTTGAACAAACCCTGTGTCATTTTTCCCGGCAAGGCCCGGCAGAAGGCGGATCTATTGGTGATCTCCAGCCCCTGAAACACCCGCCGAGTTTGACCCTGTCGGCTGGATTCTGCCAAGCCGCCCGTCTCGCGCTGGCCTTCATTGTTTTGTCGTCTGCGGACCTCCATGCGCAGACGGTCGACGGGCTGCCGGCTGTCAAGGCGTCGCTGGTTTCCTCAGCGGCAGCCGCTGTCCCCGGGCAGCCGTTCGAGGTCGGGCTCCTGCTCGAAATGGCCCCTGGCTGGCACACGTATTGGGAATTCAGCGGGGATGCCGGGATGCCGACAAAGATCGCCTGGTCGCTGCCGGCAGGATTCCGTGCCGGGCCGATCCGGTGGCCGGCACCACATCTCATGGCCGAGCCTGGAGACATCTGGACGTATGGATACGAGGGCAGAGTTCTGCTATCCGCCACAATCTTTCCCCCGAACGAGATGGAATCTCCTGTCATCCTGCGAGGAGATGCCTCCTGGCTTGTTTGCAAGGACATCTGCGTCCCCGGCTCGGCGGAGCTGAAGCTCGATCTGCCGGTCTCCGCCAGATCCGCTCCAGACCATGCCGGGCTGTTTGCGGAGTTCCGCTCACAAATCCCCTCGGCAGAGGCTCCGCCATACCCCCTGGCCTGGAAAAATTCCGGCCGCGAGCTTTCTGTTGCGAATCTTCCGCTCGGGGCAAGGTCCGACCTCTTTCCTCTTCCTGCCCCCGGACAGGATCCCGGGCACATCCAATCCGATGGACACGGGCAGTTCCAGATTCCAGGAGGAGGACCATTTCGCGGGGTTCTGGCGGTTGGCGAGGGGCAGGGCCGGAGGGCTTGGACCATCTCGCGCCCCGCCGCACCCGAGTCCCCTGCCCCGCAAGCCGGGCTCTGGCTCGCACTGTTTTACGGATTTCTTGGCGGGGTGATCCTGAACCTCATGCCGTGCGTCCTACCCGTCATCTCCCTGAAGGTCTTCGGCTTCATCCGCCAGGCCGGCGACGCCCCGGCGAAGATTTTTGCCCACGGGCTGGCGTATGCCTGCGGGATCTTCGCCTGGTTTCTCGGGCTCGCGGCGGCGGTCATCATCCTCAAGTCCGGCGGCCGCGATGTCACCTGGGCATTCCAGTTTCAAAACCCGTGGTTCAATGCCGCGATCGGGTCAGCCGTTTTTGTTTTCGCTCTGAACCTTTTCGGCGTGTTTGAAATCATTCTTCCCGGGCGCGCGAGCAACGCGATGGCCTCGGAGTCCGGAGGGCTCGGCGGATCATTTTTTCAGGGCGTCTTTGCCACGCTGCTGGCGACCCCATGCACCGCGCCCTTCCTTGGAACCGCGCTCGGGTTCGCATTCAGCCAGTCTGCCGCCGTGATCCTCGCGACGTTCGCATCCGTCGCCTTCGGCATGGCCTCCCCGTATCTCCTCCTGTCCGCGCGCCCCGGCTGGATGAGGTTTCTCCCCCGCCCGGGGGCCTGGATGGAAAAGCTGAAGCAAGCCATGGGGTTCCCTCTGCTGGCCACATTGGCATGGATCCTCGGCATCATCGGTGCCCAGCGGGGGGCCGATGGAGCCCTCTGGCTCCTTTGCTTCCTGCTCTGCCTCGGCCTCTCCTGCTGGCTCTACGGCAGCTTTTGCGGGCCGCTCTCCCCTCCGCGCTCCAGATCCCTCGCGATCCTCCTCGCCGCCCTCGTCGCAGCCGGGGGCGGATGGTATTTTCTCGGCGTCAAGTTTGCGCGCTCCGGCACCGCAGAGCCAGGGGGGATCGCTTGGGTTCCGTTCTCTGCTCAGGCCCTCTCCGACCTTCGGGCGGCAAGGAAATCCGTCTTTGTGGATTTCACGGCGGACTGGTGCATCACCTGCAAGTTTAACGAGCGCACGGCGATCGCCTCCCCTGCCGCACGCGCCCTGCTCGCAGAAAAAAATGTTGTCCCGATGAAGGCGGATTGGACGAATGCAAACCCGGAGATCGCGGCGGCCCTGAAATCTTTCGGGAGGGTCGGAGTTCCTCTCTATGTGATCTACCCTTCCGGGGATGGCTCCTCCCCGGTGGTCCTTCCGGAGCTCCTCACCGAGGCGGCCCTGGTGGGCGCATTGGAGAAGCTTCCCTAACCCGGCCCTTTCCTGGCTAGCCCGCAGCAAGCCTCGATGCCCGCCTGGCAATAAAATCCTCAAAGATCCTCATGGCATCCGTGCGTGGGAGCCGCTGTTCGGAGTCCTCCATCTCGAGGCGTTCCGAGCGGCCTTCCAGCTCAACACGCACCTTCCCTTGAATGAGGAGCGGGATGACCAGGCCGTAGATATCGTCGTGCTCGTAGCCCAGATCGCAGAGCTCGTTCAGCTTTGCTGTCAGGGTGGTGCTGGTCTCCTCCACTGACGCAGAGCTCCCGGCCAACATTTTTCTCTGCCGGAGCTTGATGTCGTCTGATGAGGAAGGAAAAGCCATGCGGGATTCTTATATTTAACCCCTTCCCGGCCCGCATGCAACCCGGAAAACGACACCCGCGCACGAGCCGGGCGCTCCCTGAGGCAGCCGCTCAAAGACAGGCTGTTTTCACCATGTCATCGAACGCGAGCTGGATGAAGAGCGAGGTCGCGGTGGAGAGGATTACGAACCCTGCAAAAAAGAAGAGGCCGGGCAGCGTCGTCGCCTCGGTCGCAATGCCGGTGTTCATATTCGCAAAGGACAAGTAGGCGAGGAACGCCGCCACGACAAACACGTCGGCCATGCTGAATTTGCCAATAACGAATACGAACATCCGAAGAAATGAAACGGAGACGAGGCGGGGGAATGACATGATAGAAACCGAGCAAACGATTTTGGCGACCGGGTTAATCACGCTGAAAAACAAAATGCTCACCCCGACGACGATGTTGCCGCTGGCGAACAGGATATGGATCAAATCGACGACGGACTTGTTTTGGTAGTAGTAATACATCCTCCCTTCGAACGTCTTGCTCAGGTCAAGAGGTTTGAGCTTGAGGGGAATGGTGAGGTTTTCGCTGTAGGCCGCGACCTCCATCATCGGGGTGAAAAGCCCCACCCACAAAAAGATCGCCGCCGCCATGGTCAGCCAGAGCGCGAACAAACGGCAGAACCCATCCCTTTTGCGAAGAAAGAAAAAGCCGGCGGCAAGGTATGCGGCCGTGGCTGCTGCCAGGAAGGCCGAGGACGTGTAGCACTCGTCCAGTCTGGCTGCAGCGCACCTTTCCGCCTCCCCCGCCCACTTCCTCTTCTTTTCCCATTGCGACTTGGGCATCAGCCATTCCTTCGCGTTCAGCAGCCGGTCCTCGAAGTTCAGAATGGCCGTATTTTCATTCATCCAGGATTTGTAATCCTCACCGCTTCGGCGGATCGAATCCCCCAATACGACCGCACCAAAGAGGTAAGCTCCAGCCAGAAGCACCAGGAACACAGTCATTCCTGGGATGGTCTTCCGCCCGCTTTCGCTGGGCAGTTGCGATTCGATGGCAGTTGAGGCGTCGGGCATCGTTCGGGTTCCAGATATCGCGGCAAGTGGGGGCTTGAAAATCTCTTTTGAGGCGTTGCGGGCGCTTGGCTATCAGGCATCAAGCCGCGCTCACGCACGCCTTGGTAGAGGAATGCAGCTGGGAACACAAGTCTTCGCGGCGGCGCCACCGCTCAGAAATCCCTATCTCTGCAGCTGGTTTTTCTTGGAGGCAGGGGCCGCCTTGGCGGGCGCGGGCTTTTGCGACTTTCGGGCCCGTCGCCCGCTGTGGCGCACGGATTTTATTTCCGAGCCGCAGATTTCGCTGTAGAGGTTTTCGACTATGTCATTTTCAGGAACCCATACCGCGCTGGTCACGCCGTTCCGCAGGGGGCAGTTTGATGCCGGCGCATTTCGCAACCTGATCGAGGAGCAGATCGCCGGCGGGATCAGCGGGATCGTTCCGGTCGGCACCACCGGCGAGTCTCCCACGCTCGACCAGGACGAACATAACGAGGTGATCCGCACCGCGATCGAGGCTGCGCACGGCCGCTGCCCGGTGATGGCAGGCACGGGCTCGAATGCCACCTCCGAGGCGGTCGCACTCACCGCCGAGGCCGAGCGGCTCGGCGCCGACTCGGCGCTGCTGGTCGCCCCCTACTACAACAAGCCGTCCCAGGAGGGCCTCTACCGCCACTTCCGCGCCATTTCGGAGTCGGTCAAAATCCCGCTCGTGCTCTACAGCATCCCGGGACGGTGCGGGATCGAGATCGGTGCCGAGACGGTTGTCCGCTTGGCCGGCGACTGCCCGAACATCTGCGCGATCAAGGAGGCGGGCGGCTCGGTCGAACGCGTCAGCCAGCTTCGCTCGGTGCTGCCTCCGGAGTTTGAGATCCTCTGCGGCGACGACTCGCTGACGATCCCGTTCCTCTCGGTCGGCGCGGTCGGGGTGATCAGCGTCGCCTCGAACCTCTTTCCCGCCGAGGTCTCCGGCATGGTCCGCCTCTGGCTCTCCGGGGACGCTGCGGGCGCTGCGGCGATTCACCGCAGGCTCTACCCGATCTTCAAGGATCTCTTCATAGAGCCCAACCCGGTGCCGGTCAAATTTGCCCTCTCCCTTCGTGGAAAAATGTCTCCGGACGTCCGGCTTCCGCTCTGCGAGATGTCCGAGGGAAATTGTGCCCGGCTGCGAAAAACCCTGGAGTCCCTCGCATGATCCAGCTCCTGATCAATGGCTCAAATGGCCGGATGGGGCGGGCGCTGGTGGCTTGCGCCGCCGAGGACCCCACGCTCTCCGTCTCCGCCGAGGTCGACGAGGGCGACGATTTCCTCTCCGCCCTTGCGGGCTGCGATGCGGTGATTGACTTCACCCATGCGCCCGCCACCGCCGCCGCAGCCGAGGCCTGCGCGGCAGCCGGGAAAGCGCTCATCATCGGGACCACCGGGCACTCGGACGCCGACCGCACGCGCATCGCGCAAGCCGCCGGCACCATTCCGATCGTCTATGCGCCAAACTTCAGCGTCGGCGTGAACACCCTCTTCTGGCTGACCCGCAAGGCCGCAGAAATCCTTGGCCCGGACTTCGATCTCGAAGTCGTCGAGATGCACCACCGGCTCAAAAAGGATTCCCCCAGCGGAACCGCCCGCCGGCTCGCCGAGATCCTCGCCGACGTGCGCGGGCTCTCGTATGATGCCGATGTCCGGCACGGACGCGAGGGGATGCCCGGCGAGCGCACCAGATCAGAAATCGGCATGCATGCCATCCGCGGCGGAGACGTCGTGGGCGACCACACCGTCATCTTTGCCAATGCCGGGGAGCGGGTTGAGCTCGCCCACAAGGCTTCGAGCCGCGACACCTTCGCCAAGGGCGCCCTCCGCGCAGCAAAATGGGCCATCGCTCACCCCCCAGGGCTCTACGACATGCAGGATGTCCTCGGGCTCCGATGAAATGGGCTCTCACGAAGACACGAAGGGATAAGGAAGAGATCTTCGCGTCTTCGTGCCTTCGTGTGAACCAACCCCCAAACAACCCATGAGGGCAGGCATCGCGCTCGGATCGAACCTCGGGGATCGGCTGCATTTCCTCCACGAAGCCCGCAGCCAGCTCCTTGCCCTGCACGAGGGCCCCGGCGCGTTCCTTTGTTCGAAAATCTACGAGACCGCCCCGATGGATTGCCCGGCAGGCTCCGCATCCTTTCTCAACGCCGCCATCGAACTGTCCACCTCCCTCACTCCGTTCGACCTCCTCGCCCGGCTCCAGCAGATTGAGACCCTGCTCGGACGGCCCCAACACCATGAGTTCCATGAACCCCGCACGATGGATTTGGATCTTCTCTACCTGGACCAGATAGAAATATCGCACGCCGCGCTCACTCTGCCTCACCCGCGAATATCGGAACGAACCTTCGTGCTGGATCCGCTCCGGGAAATCTGCCCGGAGAGGATTCTTCCCGGAAAAAACCTCTCAGTTCGCTGGCTTCGCGAACTTTTGGATCTTCCAAAGGAATCCCTGCATGGTCCTATTTTTCATTTCACTTAAATAGAGCAAGTTAACATTTGTATTTACGTTATGAGAATCGCTAAGAGTTTCCTGATAGATGCGAAGCGAAGTGGCCGGAAGATTGCGTGTTTGACGGCATATGATTACCCGACGGCGCGTTTGTTGGACGAGGCGGGGCTTGATATGATTCTGGTTGGAGATTCTCTGGGGATGGTGGTCTTGGGGCATGCGGACACGACGTCCGTGCGGATTGAGGACATGGTTTATCACACGCGTGCGGTGGCTCGTGGGGTGAGCCGGGCGTGGGTGGTTGCGGATCTTCCGACGGGAAGCTGTTTATCGCCGGAAGCGGCGGCGGAAAATTCGGCACGGCTGCTCGAGGCGGGAGCCGATGCGGTGAAGATCGAGGGGGGGAGCTTGGGGGTGGTGGAGGCGATCCGTTCGGCGGGGGTCGAAGTGGTTGGGCACCTTGGGATGCTGCCGCAGCGGGTGCGTGAGGAAGGCGGGTATCGGATCAAGGGGCGATCCGACGCGGAGGCGAAAGCTCTTTTAGCGGAGGCGAAGGCGTTGGAGGGAGCGGGCATCTGCGCGCTTGTTCTTGAGCTGGTGCATCCGCCGGTTGCGGCGCAGATCACCGCCTCGCTAAAAATTCCTACGATTGGGATCGGGAGCGGGCTGGGGTGCGACGGGCAGATTCTCGTGATCCACGACGTCATCGGGCTTTTCCCGTGGTTTCGTCCGAAGTTTGCGAAAGCCCGGGCGGACGTGGCGCAGGAGATCCGCCGGGCTGCGGGGGAGTTTGTTGCTGCGACGAGATTCGGGGAGGCGTAAGGGTTTTACCACTTCAGCGCGCGGAGGCGCGAGGCGGCTTCGAGTGCATTGGCGCGGCTGTTGAATGCGGAGATTCGGAAGTAGCCTTCTCCTGCGGGCCCGAATCCGCTGCCCGGGGTGACGACGACATGCGCCTCGCCGAGCACCTGATCGAAGATCTCCCAGCTGGACAGCCCCTTGGGGCCGCGCACCCAGATGTATGGGGCATTTTCGCCGCCATAAACGGCGAGGCCGCAGGAGCGGGCGGCCTCGAGCAGGATCGCCGCGTTCCCCATGTAGTGCTCGATCAGGGCGGCGACTTCCGCCTTGCCCTCCGGCGAGTAGAGAGCCGCAGCGGCCCGCTGGGTGACGTAGCCAACCCCGTTGAATTTCGTGCTGAACCGCCGGTTCCAGAGCGGGTGGATCGAGCGCTTTTCTCCGGAAGCCGTCGCGCACTCGAGCTCCTTGGGGACGACGGTGAACGCGCAGCGCACTCCGGTGAACCCTCCATTTTTTGAGAAGCTGCGAAATTCGATGGCGCATTTTCTGGCGCCGGGGATTTCGTAGATCGAGTGCGGGATTGCGGGATCTTTGATGTAGGCCTCGTAGGCGGCATCGAAGAGGATGACGGCCTCGTTGGCGAGCGCGTAGGCCACCCAGGCGGCGAGCTGGTCGCGCGTGGCCGTGGCACCGGTCGGGTTGTTCGGATAGCAGAGGTAGATGATGTCGGCCCTCTCCTGCGGCACGGCTGCCACGAAGCCATTCGCTGCCGTGCAGGGCAGATAGACGAGCTGTTCGTAGAGCCCGGCAGCGTTCCCTGCGCCGGTGTGGCCGGCCATGACGTTCGTATCGACATAGACCGGATAGACCGGATCCATGACGGCGATCCGGTTGTCATCGCCAAAGATGTCGAGGATGTTTCCGCAATCGCACTTCGAGCCATCCGACACGAAGATTTCGTCCTCCGCGATGCCGAGCCCGCTGAAGTCGTTCTCCACGATCGCCTGCCGGAGAAACCCGTATCCCTGCTCGGGGCCGTATCCGCGAAACGACTCCCTCTGTCCCATCTCATCCACCGCCTCGTGCATCGCGCGGCGGACCGCCGCCGGGAGCGGTTCGGTCACGTCACCGATCCCGCATCGGATCAGCCGCGCGTCCGGGTTTGCCTCCGCAAAGGCTTGAACCCTGCGGCTGATCTCCGGAAAAAGGTAGCCGGCTTTGAGCTTCAGGTAATGGGAATTGAGTCGGGCCATGGGGGAAATTTAGCCGCGTGGAGCGCGGAGGGAAATACGAAAAAGACGCTGGACAGCGATTGAGACATGGAAAAGGGATCCAACCCCGCTGGGGTTGATCGCGGTTGATACAATACCCAGGGTAGCTTCGCAACCCTGGGCTGAGTGATTTCATCCCCTTCGGGGAATTTCTCACGTCCCTCCGATGGCAAGCAGGGCCTGCTCCAAAATTGCGCGGGCTGTCGAATAATCCAGGCGCCGCCGTCTGGAGCCAGATTTGGTGTTGCCTTTGAAAGGTGATAGGGAGAGCCCCAACGTGTTCTCGCGATACTGCGCGAGGATTCTATTGGCCTCCCTGCAAACCCCGCCAACCTCCTCGTTCCGCATCTTCGGAATTTCCACAAACGTCAGGAGGCGGCTGGAAACCTTGATCCCGGCAACGTCGTAATCCAAATCGCCCCGCAGCATGAATGCGATCGGCTTGTCGGGCGATGGCATATCGACCGCGCGAAGCCCGATCCGCCCCTCCGGAACGTTGAATCGGATGGCATCCGTCCGCGCCGGGCTCAGGCGATAAGAATTCAATTGCGAGAGCTTCATGGCTTTCGTGTCGTCGGAAAATATTTCTGTATCCCCATGGAATTTCCTGTCGAAGCAGGCCACGCAGACAGGGGTTTCGGTATCTGAAAACGGATTTTCGTGCAGGACCGTGACCGACACGGCATGGTGCAGGTCGTAGCCGCTGTTGAGCAATGTTTCCGGAACAATGGCGACCACCTGCTCGCAGGCGGCAAGGCACCGATCCAGCGCGACCTGATACAAATCGTCGCGCCCGGACAGGCGATAATACGCTTCCACCTGCGCCAGCACGCCTTTCCGTTTCGCGCTGTAGTTTGCGAGATAGGGTGGGTTCGTGACGATCATCCCGCCGGAAAGCCGGGGGATGGATTTCAAGCTGTCGTTTCGCGGCCATTGATCCCCCTGGATGTCGAGCCCCTGGATTTGGCAGCCCGTCAGGTTTTGTGACACGCGGAGGAGGTCGCCGGTGCCGGCAAACGGATCAAGGACGACTGCCGGATTCCGGCTTTGGATAAAATCTGCGATCTGCGGCCGAAGCCAGCAGTCGTTGCTCGTGAGAAACCGGCCGGCAACCACCTTGCGGGCATCGCACTCCGAAAAGCGCATTTCCCCGCGCGACATCAGCATCCTCGAGACATCCGGGACGCAGTCTAACATGGGCTCCCTTTTATCGGAGTCATCCTTGCCGTGCAACAGCGCAAAGCGGAATGCGCGATGAGCCGTTCACAAATCACACCGCCGGCCAGGCAGGCGGTTCAAGACTTGCAGCCGATCGTGAGCGGCGCGGCCGGGAAGAACTCCCTGCCGCGCGCGAAAAATTCCGGCTACGCAACTGCTGCGTCGTAGTTTTTTTGTGCGGCGGCCCAGGAGACGGTATTCCACCAGGCTTTCAGGTAGTCGGCGCGGCGGTTCTGGTAATTCAGGTAGTAGGCGTGCTCCCAGACATCGCATCCGATCACCGGGGTGCCCGGGCACTCGACGACGCCCTTCATGAGCGGGTTGTCCTGGTTCGGAGTCGAGCAGATGCAGAGCGAGTTGTCGGGCTTGACGCACAGCCACGCCCAGCCGCTTCCAAATCGCGTGAGGCCGGCCGCCTCAAATTTCGCTTGGAAGTCCGCGAAGCTGCCGAACGACTTGGCGATCGCATCGCCGAGCGATCCGGTCGGTGCGCCGCCGGCGTCCGGGGCCATGAGGGTCCAGAAAAAGCTGTGGTTCCAGTGGCCGCCGCCGTTGTTTCGGACGGCCCCGCGGATCGCGTCCGGCACGGAAGCGAGGTCGCCGATCAGGTCGGAGAGGGAATGGGAGGCGAGCTCTGGAGCCCCCTCGAGAGCTTTGTTCAGATTCGCGACGTAGGCGGCGTGGTGCTTGCCATGGTGGATCTCCATCGTGCGGGCATCAATGCTCGGCTCGAGCGCGGCGGAGGAATATGGAAGTGCAGGAAGTTCAAATGACATGGTGATAGGTTTTGTTTCGCCAAAAGTGTAAGCCACCGCCAGCAGACATTCAAGCGCGATCATCCACCGATGTTTTCCCACTTTTTTGATGCCCTGGTGTCATTTTGCCTTCAGGCAACGCGCCCCTGAAAAATCCCCGCGACAACCTGCTGGATTTTCCAGAAATTCCCCGTAGCATCCCCGCACATGAAGTATATTTTCGTGACCGGCGGCGTAGTGAGCTCACTGGGGAAAGGCTTGGCGGCCGCATCGCTCGGAACCCTCCTCGAAAGGCGGGGGCTGAAAGTGACCCTGCAAAAGCTCGACCCCTACCTCAACGTGGATCCTGGAACGATGAACCCGTTCCAGCACGGCGAGGTTTACGTCCTGGCGGACGGGGCCGAGACGGACCTCGACCTAGGCCACTACGAGCGATTTACAAATTGCGTGCTGACCCGCGCGAACAACCTCACCAGCGGGCAGGTCTATGAAACCGTCCTGGCCAAGGAGCGCCGCGGCGACTACCTCGGGAAAACTGTCCAGGTCATCCCGCACATCACCGACGAGATCAAGGGCCGGATCCGGGAGCTCGGGCAAAATTCCGGCGGAGACATCGTCATCACGGAAATTGGAGGGACGACGGGCGACATCGAGGGGCTCCCGTTCCTCGAGGCGATCCGCCAGTTCCTCCTCGAGGTCGGATCAGAAAACGCGATTATCATGCACGTGACCCTGATCCCGTTCATCAAGGCGGCGGGCGAGCTGAAGACGAAGCCGACCCAGCAGAGCATCGCCAAGCTGCGCGAGATCGGCCTCCAGCCGCAGGTCCTGATCTGCCGGACCGAGATGCCGCTCGGCAAGGACGTCCGCGAGAAGCTCTCGCTCTACTGCAACGTCCCGCTCGAGGCCGTGATCGAAGCCGGCGATGTCGAGCACACGATCTACGAGGCCCCGCTGAACTTTCAGTCCGAGGGGCTGGACACATTCATCTGCAAGATCCTCCGCCTCGACACCCCGCAGCCCGACATGACCGACTGGAAAAAATATGTCCATCGGGTCATCGCTCCCAAAAAGCGCGTGCGCATCGCGATTGTGGGCAAATACATCGAGCTCCAGGACGCCTACAAGAGCATCTACGAATCGCTCACGCATGCCGGAGCCTCGCACGATTGCGGGATTGACCTCGTCCTTGTGGACGCCGAGAGCATCGAAAAAGAGGGGGCCGACAAATTCCTGGCGGGAGTTGCCGGAGTCCTGGTTCCTGGGGGGTTCGGGGATCGCGGAGTTGAGGGAAAAATCGAGGCGGCCCGGTACTCGCGCGAGTCGCGCACCCCGTTCCTCGGCCTCTGCCTTGGCATGCAGGTCGCCACGATTGAATTCGCGCGCAATGTCTGCGGCCTCGAAGGCGCGAACAGCACGGAGTTCGACCCCGCCACCCCGCACCCGGTGATCTGCATCCTCGACGAGCAGAAGGACGTCACGGAAAAAGGCGCCTCGATGCGCCTCGGCTCCTGCCCGACCGTCCTCGCCAAGAGCAGCCTCGCGCACCAGGTTTATGGGCGGGCAGAAATCGTGGAGCGCCACCGCCACCGGTACGAGTTCAATATGGCCTACCGCGAAGCGATGGAAAAGCGCGGGTTCGTCATCGCCGGCACCTCGCCGGAGGGCGATCTGGTCGAGCTCATCGAGCTCGCAAACCACCCGTGGTTCATCGCCTGCCAATACCATCCGGAATTCCAGTCGAAACCGAACTCCCCTCACCCGCTCTTCAAGGGGTTCACCGCAGCCTGCCTGGCGAACGATGCCTGACCCGAACGGCGCTGGTTAGGCCAACGCAGATGCGCCCTTTGAGCAGGATTCCCGCGCAGTCGGGCTGGCCAGCCCGCCCATCGGGCTGGTAGCGTGCAAGGAAATGCATCTTCATTTCATCTTCCCACGCTGGCGCAAGCTTCTTGAGGATCACCCTGGCCTGAGGGATCTCGTGAGCGGGTATGATGTGGGGAATTTTCGCATGGCGGGGCTGGGCTTGGCCACGGCCGCCGGGGCCGTCCCCTCCGAGCACACGATCTCGCTTTTCGACGAGAACCTTGGCGAGGTCCCCCTGGACGTGGAGGCCGACCTGGTTTGCATCGGATTTTTCACCCCGCAAGCAACGAATGCCTACACGATTGCCGATGCCTTTCGCCGGGCAGGAAAACCGGTGATCGGCGGAGGCATCCACCCGACGGTAGCGACAAGCGATGCGGCCCCGCACTTCGACGCCATCCTTCGAGGGCCCGCCGAGGGGGCCTGGGAGCAGATCATCGGGGATTTTTCTGCGGGACGACTGAAGCCGGTCTATACCGGAAACCCGTGTGCGGGGTTCGCCCGTCCGCGGCGGGCTCTCTTCAAAAGCTCCGGATACCTGCAAGCCGGGATCGTCCAGACCGCCAGGGGATGCACGATGGGGTGCCCGTTCTGCGTGGTTCCGAACCATGCCGGCACCCAGGTTGTCCTCCGGCCAGTCGCCGAGGTGATCGAAGACATCGCAACCCTCCCCTACCCGTGCTTTTTCTTTGCCGATGAGAACCTGCTCTTTCCCGATTCCGAGAACCGTGATTACCGGACGCAGCTTTTTTCGGGGCTCGCGGAGGCCGGCAACCGGCGGATCTCATTTATCGCCGCATACCCGCAGTTCGTCCGGCAGCTTCCCTCCGACGAGGTCGCGCTCATGAAGCGCGCAAGGATGCAGCAGATCTACCTCGTTCTCGGGCTCAGGCAGCCGCTCTCAAAAGATTTGTCCGACAAGGTCCTTATCGCGAAGATTCTCGAGCTGAAGGCCGCCGGCATCGAGGTGATGGCCTCGTTCAACCTGGGAAATGATGAGGATTCCAGCCCGGTGGAGCGCGGGATCTCCGACTTCTGCTCCGCGACGGGCACCAATCTCGCCGAGTTCATTATCCACACCCCGTTTCCAGGGACCGAGCAGTTCGCGCAGATGGAAAAATCCGGAAGGCTTCTGACAAGGGATTGGAGCAGGTATAACGGCGCCAATGTCGTCTTCTCCCCGTTGCACGAGTCGCCCGAGGCGCTCCGCGACAGATACCTCGGGCTCTGGAGCTGGTTCTATAGCGACATCAACCAGGCGGAGGTCAATTCGCGCTATGTCCGGGCCTTCGGAGGCGGAATCATGCGCCAAGCCGTTCCTGCCAGCACCCAGACATGAGCTGCTCAGTCTGAGCCGCCCGCTGACGGCTCCTCTAAGGGGATTTCTTCGGCGTCGGCTTCGGCTTCGGCGTCGGCTTGGGGGCGGGATTTTTCTTTGACGGTTTTTCCGGCACCGCCGCCGAGGGCGCGAGGATCGGAGCGAGAGGGTCGGTCGAGCGGAGCGCGCGGGGAAGCTTCGGCTGCGGGCGATTAGGCTCGTTCAGCTTCTGAAATCTTTTTGCCTGCGGGCGGGTCAGCGGGTCGTCGAAGCTCTCCTTGTATTGGGTATCGATCGAGAGGGCCTGGTCATATTGTGCCAGCGAGGCGATGTAGTTGTATCGGGCCTGGAGGACGAACGTCTCCGACTGGAGGAGGGAGACCTGGGCGTTGAGGACATCGAGCTGGGTTCCTGCGCCCGCGTCGAGGCGTTCCTGGGAAAGGCGGAGCGCCTCGGTGCCTTGGACGACGTTTGCCTCCTGGCTGTCAATCGTCTCGCGCGCCTGCTGCAGGTTCGAGATCGCCTGCTGGACGTCGAGGATGATCTGGCGGACCGAGTTGTCGTAGTTGATGCTCGCCTGCTGCATGCGGGCCTTCGCCTGCTGGACCTTCCCCGCAGTGGCCAGCCCGTCCCAAATCGCCCACGATCCGGTCGCTCCGAAGAACCAGTCCTCGACGTTGTCGGAGAGGTTCAGGGAGCCGACATTGTTGGCGTATTGGTAGCCGGCCGTCGCTTTGACCGTCGGAAAGAACCCGGCGAACTGGGCGTTCACGTTTGCCGCCTCCGCAAGGATCAGCTCGCGCTGGGCCTTGAGCGAGGGGTTTCTCGCGACGGCAACCCGGATCGACTGGTCGGTATCAATGGTTCTGGGCGTGAAGGCGAGCAGCCCGACGACATTAAACGGGACCTCGCTCGGGTGGCCTTTCGGGTAGTCCATGCCGAGGAGGCGGACGAGCTGGTATAGGGAAATCCGGTAGGCATTCTGCGCCTGGATGAGCGGGACCTTGGCGTTCGCGAGCGCGACCTCCGCCTGCAGCACGTTGAACCGGGGCACCGTCCCGGCCTCATACCGGTTTTGCTGATCCTGAAGCTGCTGCTGGAGCAGCCTGACCGACTGCTCCTGCGCGACGATCAGCGCGCGGTTCAGCACGACCTGATAAAAATTCGTTTTGACCGTGGCGATGATCCCATCGATTTTCGAGCGCAGCGAGTAGAACGCGCTATTTTCGCTGGCGACCGCCGAGCGGATGCCTGAGATGACCGCGCCTCCGTCATAGATCAGCTGCGAGGCGGCGAACTGGATATTCCAGCTTTTGTTCTGGGTTGGGGTGGTGGCGGCGCTGCTCTTTCCATTTGTTGCGAGCTCCATCCCTTGCTGGTTATATGCGGAGGAGAGGTTGAGCTGCGGGATCGCCTGCGCGCGGATCTGCACGACCTTGCCCTGCGTGTATCGGATGTCCTGCGCCGCGTTTAAGATGTCCGGGTTCTGCTTCAGTGCGATGCGCACCGCCTCTTCGAGGTTCATGTCCGCAACATTCGGGTTTCTCTGCTTCAGGATCAGCTTGTCGAGGGCCTTGAGGAAGTCGGCCGCCGTCATCTTCTGCCTCATCGCCAAATCTGCGGCTTCCCCGAGCTTGTCGGTTTCCGGGCTCGGGGCGAGCGGTTCGCTCGCCTGCGCGGGCGTCGGCAGCTTCAGCTCCTCGGAAAGGGTCTGCGCATCAGGAAGCGGCACGGGTGTGGGCATCGCAGGGATCGGGAGCGGCATCGTCCCATCAGGAAGCGGGGTGGCCGAGGAAGCAGGTGCCGGGGTGGGCTTGGGGGCAGAGGTGCTGGCGGGCGATGGCGCGGGCACGCCGGGGGTTGTTGCCAGCGGCGTGGGCAGAGGCAGAGGCGAGGGCAGCGGCGCCATCGCCGGCATCTGGCCCGGGGTAGGAAAAGGTGCCAACGTTGGCAGCGGAGCGGGGGTGCCGATCGGAGCGATGCTTGGCAGCGGGCCTGGCGTAGGCACTGCCTGCTGCGCGGAGGCCGGACGGGAGCTCAGCGCGAAGGCCACGAACGCAATCCCGCAAATCGCTCCCGGGATGCTTAATTTGGTATGGAACATGTGATATTAACGGGGGGCGACTATGAATTTACCTGCTGGTTTTGTCAACGCTTCGCTGCGCGAGCGCTTTTTGTTGCCGGAGGAACCTCGGAGGTCTGGTCTCCTTCTCCAGAAGCTGGCGGCGCGCTCGCAACCGTGGGCGCAACCGGGGGCGCGGCAGTTTTCGGACGGTAGATTTTCTCTCCTGCCGAGGGGGTTCCTGTAACGATATCGGCGATGAGGAACGGGGGATTTTTGAGGGAGGTCATCCGAAGGGAGGCGGTTTCGAGCCCCCTGGCGACCGAGAGGTAGGTTTCCCCCGGGACGGCAGCCGCCATGGCATTTGCCTCGATGAGAACAAAATGTTCCGGTGCGTTTACCATGCGGACCACCCCGGTCCACTGGGGGAGAAGCGCCGCCGGTGGCTTCTGTTTTTTGTGGAATGGGCTGGCAATCTTGCTCAGCCACTGCTGCCAGATCGCCGGCTTCTGCGGCTGCTTCGCGGGCTGGGCAACAGCGGCCGCCTGGCTGCCTTTTTTCCCGGCACAGGAAGGAAATGCCGCAAGTGCGGCCAGCACGCTCAGGATCAGGAGCAGACGTTTCATGCCGTGGGATTGGATAGTGTTCCGCAGGAAATTTCCACCAGAATCTGCGGAGGGATACCATCTCTCAGCGCACAGATATCAGCCGGATGATTTGCAACCTCCCCGCTGCAGAAAACCTCATTTGTTCCGGCGGCAGCCGGCGCGCGGGCTGAGGGGATCAGACAAAATCCGGTTCCGGATCATCGGCGCGCAGGAGGCTGCAGCCGATGAGGAGCTCGCGAAATTTTCGGATCGCCTGCTTTTCGGATTCGCCGATCGGGTAGCGGATCGAGCGGGTGAGGTAGTCGAGCGCGGCTGCGGGATCCGGCTCGCGGGAGGCGATTTCCTGGCGGGCGGCAAGCCCGGCCTGCGCAGCCTCGCGGAGGATGGCTCCGGTCTGCGGCGGGGCATTTTTTGCGAGCGTCCAGACGGCGAAGACGAACGGAAGCCCGGTCCACTCGTGCCAGGCCTGGCCGAGATCGAAAGCCCGCCAGGAGGGGCCCATCCGGCGCTGGAACTCGAGGGCCGGATCGCCGATGATCAGGCGGGCGGCATCCGGATCGCCAGACGCCTCGACGAGGCGCGGAGAAATTTGGACCCTTCTGGCGAGGAGCACTCGGAGGAGGTTTGCCGAGGTTCGCGAGGCTGGGTCCATGACGATCTCAGCCACTTGCTCCAGAGGCCGGCGGTGAACGACGACAACGCTGTGCACGTGCCCGAGGGATCCGATTCCGAACCCGTCCACCATGCGAGCCGCCGGGAGCCGCAGGGTTTCGTAAACGGGCAGAAGGGCCGCATCGTAGCGGCCGGCAGCAAAGCGCTCGGAAAGGATGGCAGGAGTCGCCAGCTCGGCATCCAGGCCGTGGAGGAGAGGCCGCGCATTCAGGTAGGGCACGCCGCCGAGCCGCGGGAGGGAGATCAACGTTCGATCCTCCGGTAAAAACTGTCGCGAGCCACCGGCACCCGGCCGGCCGCACGGATCGCCGTTTCGAGGCTCTCCGCCGACTGGCCCTGCGGAGTCGTCGCCCCGGCCATGTGAAAAATTTTTTCTTCGCTGATCGTGCCATGGAGGTCGTCCACTCCGTAGGCGAGGGAGATCTGGGCGAGCGGGAGTCCGAGGCTGATCCAGTAGCCGGTGATGTGGTCGATATTATCGAGGTAGATCCGGCTGATCGCGAGGTTGCGGAGCTCCTCGTGGGCGGTCGCGCGCGGGATCCTCTGGAGGTCGGGCCTTGCTCCCTCGGGCTCGAACGCAAACGGGATGAACCCGGTAAACCCTCCGGTCTCGTCCTGCAGCTCGCGGAGTTGCCGGAGGTGGTCCACCCGGTGGCCGGCATTTTCGATGTGCCCGTAGAGCATCGTGCAGGTGCTCCGCCCGCCAAGCTCGTGCCACGTCCGGTGGACGTCCGCCCACTCGCCTGCCGTCTCCTTGCCCATGCAGATTTTGTCGCGGATCGTCTGGTCGAAGATCTCGGCTCCGCCTCCGGTGATCGCCCCGAGCCCGTGCTCGCGGAGCACGGCGAGCGTCTCGCGCACCGGCATCTTAAAAACCCGGGCGGCGAGGTGGCGGATCTCGACCGCGGTGAACGCTTTGATGACGAGCGCGGAATCGAGCGCGCGCAGCTCGCTGAGAAGATCCAGATACCATCCGCCCCGGAGCGTCGGGTGCAGCCCGCCAACCATGTGGATCTCGGTGATCCCGTGCGCGAGCGCGTCCCGGACCGCCCGCACGATTTCCGAGGCCGCCAGCTCGAAGGCATGCCCGTCGCGCCTCTTTGCCCCAAACGCGCAGAACTGGCACGAGAGCAGGCAGACGTTCGAATAGTTGATGTAGCGGTTGTTGATGTAGGTGGCGACGTTGCCGTTGATCCGCTCCCGGATCACGTTCGCAATCGTCCCGATCCCGTTGAGATCCCGGCTCGCATAGAGCTCGAGCGCGTCGGCGTCGGAAATCCTTCCCCCGCCGAGCACTCTCTCCGCGATCGGGCGCAGCTCGGGGGAAAGGAGGCGTGGGTTCATGCTCCCAAAAACCATCCCAGATTCCGACCCGGATGCGCAAGCCGATCTTTGCAGCGGAACGCGGCCTCCGAAAAGACCCGTGACGGCTGGGACATTGCCGGATAAGGTCCCGGCATGAACAAGCTCAATTTTACCGACCTCGGGATCTCTCCCGAGGTTTTGAAAGCGATCGGGGACCTGGGTTTTGAAGAGCCCTCGCCGATCCAGACGGCGGCGATTCCGGTTTTGATGGCCGGGCACGATGCGGTCGGGCAGTCCCAGACCGGATCCGGAAAGACCGCAGCTTTCGCCATCCCGGCCATCGACCTCTGCCAGGCAGCAGACCGGTCGGTCCAGGTGCTGATCATGTGCCCGACCAGGGAGCTCGCAACCCAGGTGGCTGACGATGTCCATAAGCTCTCCGCCCACAAGCGAGGGATCCATGCCGTGCCGATCTACGGCGGGGCATCGTATGAGCGGCAGTTCTACGAACTGAAAAAGGGGGTCCAGATCGTCATCGGGACGCCGGGCCGGATCATGGACCACATGGATCGCGGCACGCTCGTCCTGAGCAGCGTCAAGATGGTCGTCCTCGACGAGGCCGACCGCATGCTCGACATGGGGTTCCGCGAGGACATCGAAAAAATCCTCAAGGCGACGCCGGGCGAGCGCCAGACGGTGTTCTTTTCGGCGACCGTCTCCAAGCAGATCCGGGATCTGATCGGCCGCCACTCGAGGGATCCGAAATCGGTGAAGGTCGAGCAGCGCGAGCTCACGGTTCCGACCGTCGAGCAGTGGTATTATGAGGCTCCGCAGCGGATGAAATTCGAGGCGCTGATCCGGCTCGTCGACTTCCACGGGTTCAAGCTCGGAATCATTTTTTGCAACACCCAACGGATGGTTGACGAGCTGGCAGACGACCTGATTGCGCAGGGGTTCTCGGCGGACCGGCTCCACGGCGGGATCGCGCAGGCCCAGCGGACGCGGGTGATGAACAAGTTTAAGAAGGCGGAGTTCGAGTTCCTCGTGGCGACCGACGTCGCCGCGCGCGGGATCGACGTGGACGAGCTCGAGCTCGTCGTCAACTACGACCTCCCGTACGACGCGGAGGATTACGTCCACCGGATCGGGCGCACCGGGCGCGCCGGCCGCAAGGGCATGGCGGTCACGTTCGTCTCGGGGCGCGATATCTACAAGCTGCAGTTCATCGAGCGCTTCACCCACACCAAAATCCATCGCGGAACCATCCCGACCGCCGGGGCCGTGGAAGAGCGCCGCGTGGATGGGCTCCTGGAAAAAATCCGCGAGGTTCTGAATCGCGGCAACCTCTCCACCGCCGTGGTGGACCGCCTGCTCGAAGAGGGATACAACTCGACCGATATCGCTGGCGCCCTCTATGAGCTTCTCTCTGGCCCGGAGCCTCGCCAGGAACCTGACAAGGAGCCGGCCAAGCGCCTGCCTGCAGGAAAAACTGCGGCACCCGCCCACCAGCCTGCGGCAAAAACTGCGGCACCTGCCGCAGCCAGGCTCCCAGCCCACCAGCCCGCCGCAGCCAGCCGGGAGCCGGCCGCCCTGCGCAAGGCACCCCGGGCACCAGCGCACGCGCTCCGCCCGCCATCACGAGGGATGCAGTGGGTCAGCCTCAGCGCCGGGCGCGAAACCCGCATCGCCCCGCTCGATATCATCGGGCTCCTCGAAGATGCCCTCGGGCTCCCGGGGCGCACCGTCGGAATCATTGACATCGCCCCGGGCCAGTCGTTTGCCCAGATCCCCAAACCCTTTCTGGACGTCCTCCGGGATGGGCCTCGCGAAATCGAAACCCAATCTGGAACGATCACGATCGCCCTCGTCCGGCCGGATCCAGACGACATGCCGACCAAACCCTTCCATGATCAGGGCGGAAAAAAGAAGTTTTACAAAAAGTAGGGCGCGGTCCAGCCGGCTCGCTTCCGGGGAACGATTCCGTTGGACGCCTCACCGGGGGGCAGCATGTGGCGCCATGCTTTGTCCGGCGGCTGGGCTCACAGCAGATCCCATGTGAGCTGGTGGGGGCGGCGGGCGGCGGCAAGGTTGGATTCTCCGCTGCGATTTTCCCGGGGCGGTTGCGGGAGGTGATCCGGCATGACCTGCAGGCAGGCGGTCAGCCGCTCGCGGGAATGGGATCTTGTGATCCTCTTGATTTCGGCGGCGGCCAACGCATCGCAGCGTTCATTTTCGTGGTGGCCGGAGTGGCCTTTGAGCCATTTCCAAGTGACGTGGTGGCGTCGGGTCTGGGCGTCGAGCTCCTGCCAGAGGTCGACATTTTTGACCGGCTGCCTGGCGAGCGTGAGCCATCCCCGGGCCTTCCATCTGTGGATCCACTCGGTGATCCCCTTGCGGAGGTATTGCGAGTCGGTGTGGACCGTCACGTCGCAGGGATCCTCCAAGCCAGCGAGTCCAGAGATCGCAGCGCGGAGCTCCATGCGGTTGTTGGTCGTCGCCGGCTCGCCGCCGGAAATCTCCCTCTCGCTGGCCTCGTAGCGCAGGATCGCAGCCCATCCGCCAGGGCCTGGATTTCCCAGGCATCCGCCGTCCGTGAAAATGGTGACCTTCGCCAGCGATCCGGCAGTCATTTCGATATCGGGCTGCCCTCGGCGCCCTGCGGCTCCGTCCCGGTGAGCTCCTTGTAGAACCGGCGCAGCGCGGCCTCGGCCGCAGCGGCAGGGGGAAGCGCTCCGAGCTCGGCCTGCACGGCATCGCCCGCAAGCCAGGCGCGGGCATTTTTCAGGGCGGCATCGGCCTGGAGGCTCGGGGCCCGGGGCAGGCGGCTGGCAGGCATGACCTTCGGGCCCCCGGGGAGGACGGGCGCCTGGGAGCTCGCGACGGGCAGGGTTTCCATCCCCCCGCCAAGCCAGCCCTGCAGGTCCGGCAGGATGTCCTCCGGGCTTTGAAACCTCTGCCAGGCGCGCTCATCGCGATCCGGGTCAATGGATTCGATGAACTCCTTGGCGAGGCCGAATGTCGGCGAGTTTGCGTGGATGAATTCCTTGCACCTGTCGCAGTGCATCTTGATTCGGCCCTTTGTTCCGGTGCTGTATTTTCTCGGTTCCATCAGGTTCGTTTGTCCTCCCGGCAGGTGGATTAGTCCATCCCTTTCTCCGGGCACCCCTGCGGATCCTGAGCGTCAGGCAGAAAACCCGGCCAGAGCATCCAGCAGCGCGCGCGCCTCGCCGACATTGAACTCCTCGGCCGCAGGGATCTCGATCGCCTTTCCATCCGTCCGCACAAACTCGAGGATCAGCGGGCGCCGGCCGGGAAAGCGCTTCACGGTTTCCAGGATCGTGGAGAGGTCGCCCTCCGTGACCTTTTCCCGCGCGATGCGCACGCGCACCGGCTTGACCGAGGCCTTCGGCTTGAGCGCGGCAAGCGCCCCGGCGGTGGCGCGCACGGAGTCGTCGCGGCGCGTGATCCGGGCGCTGACGGAAATCGCGGAGCCGGGGACGAGGATCTCGGCATTCTTTGTGAACGCCTCCTCCCAGACCGTGATCTCAATCGAGCCGGTGAAATCCTCCAGCACCAGCACCCCAAACGGCTTCCCGTCCTTTTTCGTAAATTTCTTTTCCACGCTCGCCAGCAGCCCGGCGAGCTTGAACGTGCCGGCCTCCTCGGCGAGCAGCACCTGCGCGATCGAGGAAAACTTTCCGGAGTCAAAGTGCCCGGCATACCGGTCGAGCGGATGGCCGCTCACGTAGTAGCCGAGGAGCTCCTTCTCGTAGGCGAGCATCTCGTGCTGCGGCCAGGGTTCAATTTTCCCGGAGGACGAGGATTTTCCGGATTTCAAGGCGGGCATCGCCAGGTCGCCGAAGAGCGAGACCTGCCCGCTCGCGCGATCCCGCTGGGCCGCCGCAGCTCCCGCCATCGCCGAATCGATCTCCTCAAAAAGCTGCGAACGAAATTTCCCGAAGCAGTCGAACGCCCCGCACTTGACAAGGCTCTCGACGATCCGGCGGTTCACCGTCCGGGAATCCAGCCTCGCGCAAAAGTTCTCGAGCGACTCGAAGGGGCCATTCTTTTCACGCTCGGCAATCGCCGTCTCCATCGCCCCCGAGCCGACGTTCTTGATCGAGCCAAGCCCGAACCGGATCGCGCTCGCATCGTCCTGCGGGGTGAATTTCAGGTCGCTCGCGTTGATGTCCGGCGGGCGGATCGCGATGTCCATCCGGCGGCACTCGCCGATGACCTCGGCCAGCCGCTCGACCGTGCCCGCATCGAAGCTCAGCATCGCCGCCATGAACTCGAGCGGATGCCGGGCTTTCAGGTAGGCGGTCTGATACGAAATCCAGCCGTAGGCCGCGCTGTGGCTCTTGTTGAACCCATACTCGGCAAATTTTGCGATAAACCCGAAGATCGCCTCGGCGACTTTCGGCGGGATTTTGTTGATCTTCCCGCACCCTTCGACAAAGCGCACGCGCTCCTTCTCCATCTTCGCCTTGTCCTTTTTCCCCATCGCGCGGCGGAGGAGGTCGGCGTCTCCGAGCGAGTATCCGGCGAGGACGCTGGCCGCCCGCTGGACCTGCTCCTGGTAAACGATAATCCCGTAGGTCTCCGCGCACACCTGCTCGAGCAGCGGGTGCAGGTGCTCGAATTTTTTGAGGCCTTTTTTTCGTTCGATGTATTCCGGGATGAACTGCATCGGCCCGGGCCGGTAGAGCGCACCGAGGGCGATGATGTCCTCGATCTCTTTGACGTCAAATGCCTTGCAGAACCCGGTGATCCCTCCGCTTTCCATCTGGAAAATTCCGAGCGTCTCGCCGCGGTTATAGATGCCGAACGTCGTCTGGTCGTCGGTCGGAATTTTTGCGAGGTCGAAAGCCGCATCCTTCTTGTGGATCAGCCGGACGGCCTCGTTCATGACCGTGAGCGTCTTGAGCCCGAGGAAGTCCATTTTGAGCATGCCCAGATCGGTGAGCGGGCCCATCGCATACTGGGTGACAACCTCATTTTCTTTTCCCCGGCAGAGCGGGATAAACTCGTCGAGCGGGCGGTCGCCGATGACGACTCCCGCAGCGTGGATGCCGGCGTTCCGGCTCAGCCCCTCCAGGACGGTCGCGTAGTCCCAGAGCTGGCGGACGGATGGCTCGTTCTCGATCGCGGCCTTGAGCTCGGGGTTCTTGTCGATCGCTCCGGCGACATGCTCGACCTCTCCGGTCGATGGGTTTTTCACGTCCCGGCCGGCGAGCGTGATGTTCAGCTCGTTCGGGATCATCTTTGCGATCCGGTCGCCGTCGCCGTAGCTCCACCCGAGAACGCGCCCGACATCGCGCACGACGCTCTTCGCGCCGAGCGTGCCAAACGTCACGATCTGCGAAACCGCCCGCTCGCCATATTTTTGCCGCACGTAGTCGATCACCTCGCCGCGCCGCTCCATGCAGAAGTCGACATCGATATCCGGCGGGCTGATCCGCTCGGGGTTCAGAAACCGCTCGAAGATCAGCCCGTAGCGGAGCGGGTCAATGTCCGTGATCTCGAGCACATACGCGATGAGCGACCCGGCGGCCGATCCTCGGCCAGGCCCGACCGGGATGCCCTTCCCTTTTGCGTGGGCGATGAAATCCCAGACGATGAGGAAGTAGCTGACGAACCCGGTCCGCTCGATGACCGACAGCTCGTGGGAGAGCCGGTCGAGGAGGACCTTGTCCGATTCCGCCCGCTCCCCAAAGCGCTTGCGCAGCCCATCGTAGCAAAGCTTGCGGAGATACTCCTCCCGGGTCGTCCCGGCGGGCGGCTCGTAGGCCGGGTATTTCGGCTGATCGAACTCCATCTCGAACCGGCACCGCTCGGCGATCGCAAGCGTGTTGTCGCATGCCTCCGGCAGCTCGGAGAAGATCGACCGCATCTCCTCGGCCGACTTGAAATAGAGCTCGGGGACATACCGCAGGCGCTTCTCGTCAAGAACCATCGAGCCGGTCCCGATGCAGATCAGGATGTCGTGCGCATCATGGTGCGAGCGCTCGAGAAAATGCACGTCGTTCGCCGCCACAAGCCCGAGGCCGAGCGATCGGCCGATCCTCACCAGCTCGGGGTTCGCGCGCCGCTGGGCCTCGATCCCGTGGTCGTGCAGCTCGATGAAAAAGCTGTCTTTTCCGAAGAGGTCGCGGTATCCGGCAGCGGCGGCTTCGGCGGCCTTGCTGCTGCCGTTTTGCAGGTGGACGTTGACCTCGCCCTTCAGGCATCCGCTGAGGGCGATGAGCCCCTTCGAGTGCTTTGCCAGGAGTTCCTTGTCGACCCGGGGCTTGTAGTAAAACCCTTCGAGATGGGCGGCGGTGACGAGCTTGACGAGGTTCTGGTAGCCGTCGCTGTCGGCGGCCAGGACGGTCAGGTGGAACGCCGACTCCTTCCCCGACGCCGCGCTCTTTTCCAGCATCGAGCCCGGGGCGACATAGAGCTCGCACCCGATAATCGGCTTCACCCCGGACCCCTTTTTTGACTGGTAAAACGGGACCGCCCCGTAAAGGTTCCCGTGGTCGGTCAGCGCCACCGCCGGCATCCCGAACTCCTTCGCCTTCCTGATCAGATCCTCCACCCGGACGGCCCCGTCGAGAAGCGAGTATTCCGAATGGCAATGGAGGTGGACGAATGACATGCTTGCATACTACGACAGTTCGGCCGGCCGTGTCGAACCCGCTAAAAAATCACTCGCCGGCCCACACCCACTTGCGAGGGATCGCCCGGAGAAGGTCGTCCAGCAGCTCCTCTCCTCCCCTCCAGTAGCTGGCGTCGCACCTCTGATACACCTGCGAGACGGCCGAGCCATTCACGTAGCGCCCATCCAGGAGGGCGTGGGATCCGAACACGCGCACGATGTGCTGGGGGACATGCGCCTCCACGGGCAGGACCTGCCCTGCCGATTCGACCAGGCCGTCCACCGGGCCCAGCCAGGACCATTGGGCCGTGGCGAGCCGCCCCAGGCGGCTGAACCTGCGATCCACATGCGTCTGGCCATCGGCACCTTCCGGCACGGCAACAAAGCTGACGCTCTGGAGGCGGGGGACTTGACCGGCCAGCACGAGGTGGCTGCCTGGCCGCCCCCAGGGGTCCTGCCCCGCAGATCTCACCGCGGGGAGCGCGCGGGCTGCCTGCATCCTCAGGCGCATGCGCAGCACCGCCGCCACCGGGTCGCGACCTTCGGCCATCCACCTTGCAACAGACGCGCCGCGCAGCGCCCCGGCAAACGACACCACAAGGCGGATCTTTTTTCGCTGCGAGGCAGGGAGCTCATCCGAGTAGCCGGCAAACCAGTGCATCCAGTCGAGCGCTCCCTTGGAAAAGCCGACGACGATCGCCCGCCCCACGCCGGGCAGCTCGCGCGCAAGGACCGCCTGGATCGCAGCCGAGTTCTCGGCGGTCGTGCCATGCATGGGAACGGGCACCAGAACGGCATGCCACCCTCCCGCCTTTAAAAACGCCTCGACCTGCTGGATGACGGGCTCGGAGCGCCCGGACTTCGTGTGGTATCCGAGCACAAGAAAAATGCCGGTCCGGGCTTTTTGCTTGCGGGTGAGTGCGGAGATCGAGTCCGGGAGGCGGAGGTCCTTGTCCGCATTCGTCCGAAGCACCCGCTTCTCGAGCGACCCGCCGTCGGCATCCCGCCGGATCAGCGCCTCGGACAGGCGGTCGCGCGCGGGCGGGATGCCCCCTTCCGCGCGCCACTCGCGGGCGGCCGCAACAAGGTCATTCCGGTTGGCCGGGCCAACCTGCGGACGGCATTGGCAGGCGGCCAAGGCAAGCCAAAGGACGAGGCAGGCCGCGGCGCGGCCAAGCAGCCGGAGGCCCCGGCAAAGCCTGCGGGAGCACAGGCGGGCAGCCGGATCGCTGTCAGGAGCGGCCCCATGCGCGCTCATCCGCGGCCCGCCCCTTCCCTTTGATGTCCCTTGTCGAACCACTCGAGGAATTTCTCGAGGGCGGCCTCGGATGTGAGGACCGGAAAGCCTCCGGCCTCCTGGACCGCCCGGGCGTCCCCGGCATCGAAGATCCTGGCCACGACCGGCACCGCCCCCGCGAAGCGCACGATTTTCACCACGTCAGCCGATCGCGGGAGCGAGGCCACGATGAGGCGGGCCTCTCGGGCGCCGGCGCGCTGGAGGAGCCTGGGATCGCTGCCGTCGCCGCGGAGGCAGGGGATGCGGCTGCGCTCGCAGCCGGCGATGACGCTGGCATCGTCGTCAATCACCAGCACATGGTGCCCCGCATCGCGCAGCTCCTTGACCACCCACATCCCGGAGCCTCCGAACCCGATGAGCACGGCGTGGTTCTGAAAACCGAAGAACCCGTCGCTCGTCTGGCGGCCCGGATGCCGGTGGAGGAGCTTCCACGTCACCAGGTCGGTGGCAAGGAATGGGGTCAGGATCATGGTGGTCGCGCAGGTCAGGGCAATCACCGAAAAACTTTCCATGCTGAGGTGGCCGCCGGCGACCCCGACGAGCCCGAGGACGAGGGAAAGCTCGCTGGTCTGAGCAAGCAGGAGCCCGCTCTCGATCGCGCTTCGCGAGGTGAGCCCCTGCCACTCGGCCAGCACGGTAACCACCAGGGGGGTGATCAGCAGCACGAGCAGGGAGAAGCCCACGGCCTGCACGACGATCCACGGTGAGGAGAAGACGACGAGCGCGCCGAGCGCCGCAAAAAAGATCGCCTGAAAAAACTCCGCCAGCGATCCGAGCAGCCCGCGCACGAGGCCGTTGATCGGAAAAACCGAGAGCACAAAACCCGCGAGGAACGCGCCTCCGACCATCGGGATTCCGAGCGCGTGCGCGGCGGCAAGGAACGCGAAGAGCAGGCCGAGAGAAATCATCAGCAGGGTCTCCTCGTCCGGCCGGATCGCCCGCTCGATCCACGGGAACACCCGCCAGTGGAGGAGCCCGGCCGCCGCCGCCAGGACGAGGAGGCCCGCCGAGCCCCGGAGCACCGCCGCCGCACCGCCGTCCAGGCGGCCGAGCACCACGATGACCAGGATCAGGATCAGGTCCTGGATGAGGAGCACGCCGGTCACCAGGCGGCCGAATGGCTCGAACATCTGCTGCCGGGATTTCAGCTGCCGCACGACAACAAGCGTCGAGCTCGCCGCCGTGGCAAACCCCATGTAGAGCCCCGGAACCGTGCCGAAACCCATCCACCGCGCCACCGCAAACGATGCCAGGCCGACAAGAGCAAACTGCCCGATCGCCACCCAGAGGACCGGCCTGGTCTGGCGCAAAAACCTCCGGGGATTCAGCTCGATGCCCGCCGTGAAAACTAGGAACGCGAGCCCGAAGTCCAGGATGAACTTCGACTCCTCCAGGGCCGGCGCAAGCCCGGTGAGCGAAACGCCGAAGCCGAGGACGAGCAGGAGCGGGATGGCCGGCAGACGGAACCTCTGAGAGAGCCCGTAGCCCAGGGCCGCAACCCCCAGGAGCACGGCCAGCGCATTCATGAGGGGCTCCCCCCGAGCAGCCCCTGCTCGCGCAGCAGCGCGGACTGGTATTTGACGGCATCCACTTTCGGAAGCATGAAGTAGGCGACGTCGTGGTCGAGGAGGTTTTCCATGACCGAGAGATCCACGGCGTGGATGCAGCATGGCACTCCAGCCTCCTTGCAGCGGTAGGCGAGCAGGTCGTTCGTGTCCTCGATTTGAAGGGCGCTCACCACGAGCCTCGCTCTGGCCAGCCCCTGCTCCTCGAGCACCGCGCGGTATTCGATGTTCCCGTGCAGCGTCCGGCACGGCAGGCCGCGCAGCTTGTGGGGGTCGGTATCGATCGCCATGACGACCAACCCACGGCGGTGGAGCGCCTCGGCAATCCGCCGCCCGAGCGTGTTCATGCCGATAACGATGACATGGCCGGAGAGCGCCTTCTCCGGCTCGTCGTCCTCCTTTTGCGAGGCCCTGAAAATCCGGAGCAGGCCGAGGCGATGGCAGAGCGAGTGGAGGCGTGGTCCGGAGAGGATCATGTAGGAAGAGACGGCGATCGTGAGGATTCCGGCCAGCGCGACCACCGCGATAACCCGCCCGCCGACGAGCCCGGCAGCGGCACCCATCGCGACGAAGAGGAACGAGAACTCGCTGATCTGTGCGCCCGCGATGCCGGCTAGGAAGGCTGTCCGCTCGCCATACCCCGAGCGCGAGACGGCCGCAAGGGTGATGGCGGCCTTGCCGACAAGAACAAAGGCCGAAAGCGCTGCGGCCGGCACCCACGCGCTCCCGATTTCTCCGGGGGCCATCCCGATCCCGAGGGAGACAAAAAAGATTGCGACGAAGAGGCTCATCAGCGGCTTGATCCGGTGCTGAAGGTCGTGCGTGCAGGGGAGCTGGGCAAGGCTCAGGCCGGCAAAAAATGCGCCGAGCTCGACCGGGAGGCCGAGGGAGTGGGCGGCATCCACCACGAGGAAACACCATCCGAGGCTCCAGATGAAGAGCGTGGACTGGGAGCCTGAGGCCCAGGCAAAAAGCCGGGGCAGGGCGAAGCGCGATGCCACGAGAACCCCGCCGAGCAGCACCGCCATCCCACCGAGCGCCTTCAGGAGGTTGCCGCCCACCGCCCCCGCATCGACCCCTTGCGGGGAAGACAGCCCGGCCAGCACGGTCAGGATCACGATGACGACGACGTCCTGGACAAGAGAGAACCCGACGGCGATCCGCCCGTGGAGCGAGGCGAGCTCCTTGGTATCGGAAAGCACTTTGACGATCACGACGGTGCTGCTGATGCTCAGAGCCACGGCAAGAAAGAGGGCTTCTGGCGGCGCGAAGCCCAGGGTGCGGGAGATCGCGTATCCGCCGGCCGTCATGAATACCACCTGCGCGAGACCGGCTGCCACCGCCGTCCGCCCGACCTCGCGGATCCTCGCCAGGCTCAGCTCCAGCCCGACCAGAAAAAGGAGGAGCACAATCCCCATGCTCGAGATCTCCTCGATCTCAGGGGACAGGATCATCCCGCACGCCGCCGGCCCGAGCAGCAGCCCCGCCACCAGGTAGCCAACGATAGATGGCAGGCGGACCATGCGGGCCAGAGCTCCAAGGCAAGCCGCCCCGAGGATCATCCACCCCAAATTCAGAATCAGCTCGGAGCCCTGCATGCGGCGAACCCTATCACAATCCTCCCGTCCGGTCGCGCGGAATCTGGGAAAACCGGGCGGCGCGAGATTCGGAATGGATTGATTCCCCGGCACCAGGTAATCTCTGACCCAGCGTGAGCACGTCATTTTTCCATCGCGTTTTTTATCGTTTGGTTGTCGGGTCGCTGCGCGTGCTGCTGACCGCCGGCGCACGGGTGAAGCGCGTGGTTTTTCATAAGCCGCCGGCCGGGGCGTTCGTGCTGGCTTCGAACCATATCAGCCATTTTGATCCGGCATTTTTGAGCGGATGGACCCGGCGGAAGATCGACTGGCTCGCGATGTCGCAGCTCTTCGGAACCGGATGGTCAAACCGGGCGTTCCGCTGGCTCGACGTCATCCCGGTGGAGCGCTCAGGCGACGATCGTCGGGCGCTGCGCGAGGCGCTGCGGCGGCTGGCCGGCGGGGGCGTGATCGGGGTCTTCCCGGAGGGGGGGATCCGCGACGGCGCGCGCTCGATGCTCGCAGGGGCACCGGGGCAGGATGGCGCCGCGATGCTGGCCGTGCGCGCAGGCTGCCCGATCGTGCCGGTCGTCATCCTGGGAAGCGAGCGCCTCTACAACGCAAAAAACTGGCTCCCGTGGCGGCGGGCGCGAGTCTATATCGGGGTCGGCGCGGCGATTGAGCCGCCCGGCGGGGAGGCCGCGCGCGGGGCCGCTCGCGAGCGGATGCGGGACGAGCTGGCGGCGGCGATGATCCGCCTGAAAGACGACCTCTTCGCCCGGTGCCAGCTCGATGCCGGCGACCTGCCCCACTCGCCGCAGGAGCGGATGTCGGAACCATGAGGCGGCTGGTCGAAAGGACCGCGTCCTGGGGGATGGACAGCGCGATGTGCGGGATGATGAACATCCTGCAATGGCGCCGGCGCGCGGACAGCTGCACGAAGGCCGAGCTCGACGCCTACCTCGATGCCTGTGCCCCAAGGAGCCGGGAAAACTTTTTTTTAATGCCTCCGGCGATGCGGCTGAACCACCATGCCGGGTGGATTGATTGGGAGACCCCGCTGCCGAGCGGATTTCCTGAGAACGACCGGGCGCGGGTGCGGTTTTACCCGGCGGCGCAGCGCGGCGCGCCGGTTCTGCTGCTGCTGCACGCCTTGATGAGCGCGAGCGATGCGGGCTACCGCCGGGTGGCCGCCGGGTTCAACGCGCGCGGCTGGTCGGTCGCCTTCCCTCACCTGCCCTACCACTACTCCCGGAAGCCGAAGAGCTCGCTCAACGGGGAGCTCGCGATCACGTCAGATCTGATACGGAATGCGGAGGGGCTCCGGCAGGCGGTCGTCGAGCTCCGGCAGCTCATGGCGATCCTGCGGGCGCACGGGGCGCGCGAGTTTGCGCTTATCGGCACGAGCTACGGCGGCTGGGCCGGGGCGCTGCTGTCATTCCTGGAAAGGGATTTCCGGTTTCTCGCACTCGTCCAGCCGATCGTGAACGTCGAGAAGGCGATCTGGGAGAACCCGGGCTCGGCGTCGATGCGAAGGTCCCTGCGCTCGCTCGGCCACGCCCACAACCAGATCGCCCGCCACCAGCACCTCATCTCTCCGCTGCACGGAATCCCGCTTTGCGATCCGAAGCGGATCATCGTGACTGCGGGCCTCTACGACCGGGTCTCCCCGCCCGAAGATCTCGCCGCGCTCACCAAGCTCTGGAAAGGGTCCAGGCTCCTGCAGGTGAGCCAAGGCCACTTCGGCTACAAGGCGCTCCGCGAGACGCTCGTGGCCGTCGAGCCGTTCGTGGATTGAACGCAGGGGCCTGCGCCTCAAGGCTTGCCGAGCTCGGTGAGCTGGAGGCTGAGCACATCCCGCTCGGCCTTCAGCCCCTCAAGAGCGCGCATTTCGCTGCGCGTCGGCTTTTTCCCAACACGTCCGGCGTCGTCCTGAGCGTTCCGGATCTTCTCGTTTAATGCGCGGATCGAGTCCGCCAGCTGGGCCATCTTCTTTTCTTCTGCGGTCAGCCGGGGCACCCGCATGGGGGTCGCCGGAAGAGATTCCCCCGGGAGGGCGGGCTCGGCCGCCGGGACGGGAGCCGACAGGCCGACGGTCTCCTCGGGCTCCGGCGCTGGCGCTGGCGCAGCTGCGGCAGGCGGCTCCTGGGGCCGCTTCGCGCTCACGAAGGTCGGAGAAAAAAATGATCTGGGCCGCGAGAATTCGAGGCCGCCATATTGGACGACGATCTCATCTCCTGACTCGCGGATGACGTTCACCGTCTCGCCCGCCATGATCCCCTGGATCCCGGACCCCGTTTTGACCTGAAAATTTTTAGCGGCAAAAAGGATCTGCGGGGTGGGAGGAATTTTTGCATGGGCCGGCGGCGGTGTCTGGAACTCCTCCGGGATCGTCACCACGCTGACCGGGGCGGGCGTGGCGGAGTCGGGCGACCGTTCGGACCGCCCGGGGCGGGCGGGCTCGGCTGGCCGGTCGCAGCCGGCGGCGAGAAAGGCGAGCGCCATCGTAAGCACCAGGGGCGTGCGCATCTGGATCACATTCCTCCTGGAATTTTCTGCAGCCTCTGGCTCTTCGACCTGGCAGCCCCGGAGGATCGGCTCGATGGAATACTTGCCGGCATCGCCCTCGTCGAGAGAGGCGCGGACATTGCGTATGTGGAGCTGGCGGACCCCTTCGGCATAGAGCCAGGGGATCTGCCCGGGCTCAAGCGGAGGGCACTCGGCCGGCTGTAGATCAATCCAGCCGCCGAGGAGCGGGCGGTTGCTGCCGGAAGAAATCTGAAGGCTCCAATCGTCGAGCGAAACATCCCGGATGCTCCCCTCCCCGCCCGCGATCACAATCCCGCCCGCCGTCTCGCCGCGAACATGCGCGACGGCGACCGATTCGATCCGGCCCGACCCGGCGGCCATGATCGCCAGAGGCTCTCCCTTGCCCCACCAGAAGCCTGCAAAAAGCCGCGTGTGCATGATGAGGTTCGTCGCGCGGACATTTTTGATCCAGCCCCCGTCGCCTGCGCAGATGAGGAGCCCGCGGTTGCCGTCGGAGATGACGAGGTCGCTGCAGACGACGTTTCGCACCTTGCTGGCGAGGTGCCCGATGCGTACGGCCGCAGAGCGGGAAACCATCGTACACTGCGAGATGACGATGTTCTCGGAGGGCCTGTCCCAATCGGTGATCCCCCCGACCGCCACGCAATCGTCGGCACAATGAAACACGCATCCCGTGATGAGGACGTCGCGGCTCGCGCTCACATGGACGCCATCGCAGTTGGGCACGTTGAGGTGGTTCTCGACCGTGATCCCCCTGACCTTGACGTCGCGGCACGCGCTGAACGTCAGCGTCCAGCACGGCGACTGCCGGAGCAGCAGGCCCTCGACCGCCAGCCGTTCGCAATCATGAAAAAATACCGGCTGGGTCGGCCGCGCCTTTGCGACCACGGTCATCTCAGAGATCTGGCTCTCGCTGTAGAGCGGAAAGTTTGCCGAGTCCCTGTCGCGCAGATCCGGCTGCCCCATCTCCATAAACGCGGGATGGTTGAAGTCGACCTCCCCGGCCCCGAAAAGCCGGATGTTCCGCTGCCCGATCGCCCAGAAGAGCGAGCGGACCTCCCCGAACTCGTTGTGAACAAACGGCACGGGCGGGTAATCGGATAGCTCGGGGGATCCGCGCAGCACCGCCCCCGCCTCGATCTCAACCGCCACATGGGAACGCAGCTCGATGCTGCCGGAAAGAAACTCCCCAGGCGGGATAACAACCGCTCCCCCGCCGGCTGCCGCACACGCATCCACCGCCGCCTGCAAGGCCCGCGTCCAATGGGGTCCGTCGCAATGCGACGCAAAATCTGTCAGAAGAAGTTTCATGTCAATGGCTGGTTGCCATTGCCAATTTGCCATTGTCAAATCGCCCCGGCCAGACCAAAATGGCTGCCGTCAAGAAATTGCCGTGAGCCCCCCTTTCTTGCTCATCAGTTGTCCGCCAGCGCCGCCGGATCTCCGCGCGTGCGATGTCTCCGTGCCCAGCTCAACGACCCGAAGATTCCGCCATGCGCGGGGCATGCCATGGAACCCCTGCGTCCCGGCGCGCCGCATCCCATGAATAAGCAGCTCCCGAAATCCCAGAGAGCGGCTCGGGACCGGATCGAGTCTTGCTAGGGGGGTTCCCTACCCAGCACGCCGGCTGGGGCGCTATTTCAGCGCCAGCGCCACGAGATCGCCATCGTTGTTTCGGCAGAAGATGCGGCCATTGGCGTAGGTAGGCTGCACCCAGTTGCGGCCGCCGAGCACCTGGGTGCGGGAGAGCGGCTTGAAGCCGTCCGCCGAAGCCGCGCCGATCACGAGCTCCCCCTTTTCCGTGAGGCAGATCAGCTTCCCATCGGCCAGCACGAGCGCGCCGCCGCTCACGCTCTTTTCCTGCCACTTTTCCGCGCCGTTCTGAAGGGCGATGCAGGTCAGAGGCGCATGCGAGTCCGTCTGGCCATTCACGCCAAAAACTGACCCTTGAAACTCAACCGGCGAGTTGATTTGCGACTTGATATTCTTATTCCTCCAGAGCTCCGAGACCCCGCTGGCCGCGACCTCGAAAAGCGCGCAGCCAGAGCCGTATCCGGACGAGACAAAAATCCTGTCGCCGACGACGAGCGGCGTCGCCGCATTCACGTTGTAGCTCGTCTTCCACTGGCCCCGCCAGAGCTCCTTGCCATCCTTCAGATCGAGCCCCACGAAATGCGCCGCCTTGAACACGACGACCGTCCGCTTTCCGGCGATCGTGGCCACGACGGGCGATGCGTAGCCCGCCTCGTCGTCGCCGCTTTTCCACACCGTCGCCCCCGTCGCCTTATCCAGGGCAACCGTCGAGGCGCCCTTCCCGCCCACGTCCACCAAAACGAGGTTTCCCTCGACCGTCGGCGATCCCGCAAACCCCCACCTCGGTCGCTGCCCGCCAAAATCCTTTTGATAGTGCTTGGACCAAACCGCCTTCCCCGTCGCCGCATCGAGACAGAAAAGATCGCCCTGGTGGCTCACCGAATAAACGCGATTGCCATCTACCGTCGGGGTTGCCGCCGGGCCGCCTTCAAACATGCGCTTGTCGAGCTCGATCGCGTATTCGTGTTTCCAGAGGACGCTGCCGCTTGCTGCATCGAGGCACCACACCAGATCCTTGCCGCCGGCATTGCCCATGGTGAAAACCCGATCACCGCTCACCGTCACCGAGGACGCGCCCGCGCCAACAGATGCCTTCCAAACCGGCTTTGGCCCATCCGTTGGAATCGACGCGGGCAACTTCTCGGCCGAAACCCCATTCGAGGTCGGACCACGGTAGCGAGTCCAGTCGGCATGGGCGGGGAGAACGAGGAGGCAGGCTCCGGCGGCGAGGGCCGCGACGAGGAGAGGATTCCGACGCGCGGGGTGCAGTGAGCGGATCATAGCCACAACCGCTACGGAGGAGGGCTCGGCGAGTCAAGCGCAGAACCAGGCCCACGTTCCGCCCCGGACGCAGGAGTTCTGGCTGCTGGCAAGGCGCACGCGGCAAGGCGAATTGAACCAAAGAAATTGATTTCTCTGTTCCGCAGATTTGGCACACTGTTCGCACGATGGCGTGCAAAATAAAAAATGCGGGAGATGAAAATCTTGAAGATGCCGGTTTGATCGGCCGCCCGGGGGGCGGGGTGCCGCTCGATCTGCCTTTCCAGATTGTTGCCCGCCAGGATTTTTCCGACGGCACCTACCTTCTGGAAGTCCGCCATCCGATGATGGCGCGGGCAGCGAGGCCAGGGCAGTTCGTGATCGTGCTGCACCACGAGCAGGGGGAGCGGATTCCGCTTACCATCGCGGACTTTGATCGGGAAAAGGGGACGGTCACGCTGGTCATCCAGGCGGCGGGAAAAACGACGAGGGAGATGCAGCGCACGTGCGTGGCTGGCACGGTGCTGTTCGGTTTGGTCGGGCCGATGGGACATCCGACGCACATTGGCAGCGAGCGGAAAGTCGTCTGCGTCGGCGGCGGGCTCGGTGTGGCCCCGGTGTTCCCCCAACTGCGCGCCTTCAAGGAGAAAGGGGCGCATGTCATCGGCGTGATCGGATTCCGGTCCAGGCCGCTCATTTTTTGGGAGGAAAAGTTTCGCGGGCATTGCGACGAGCTGATCCTTTGCACGGACGACGGCTCCGCAGGGCTCAAGGGATTCGTGACGGATGGCCTGAAGCAAGCGCTGGAGCAGCATCCGGACGTGGACCAGGTGATTGCCGTCGGGCCGCCGGCGATGATGAAGGCGTGCGCGGAAGTCACCCGGCCGCGCAAGGTGAAAACTTCCGTCAGCCTCAATCCGATCATGGTCGATGGGACGGGCATGTGCGGCGGGTGCCGGGTTTCGATCGGTGGCAACATGAAGTTCGCCTGTGTGGACGGGCCGGATTTTGACGCGCACGAAGTCGATTTCGACGAGCTGATGAAGCGGCAGCGCCTGTACGTTAATGAAGAGCAGCAGGCCTTGCACGGCTGGCTGCACAAATGCCAATCCAACAACCTGCCCGCATGACCCCGAAAACCATCAGGACCATTCCCCAGGAGCGGACGCCAATGCCCGAGCAAGCGGCGGCGGAGCGCCGATGCAACTTCTCGGCCGTGGCCTTGGGATACACGTTGGAAAATACGCGGAACGAAAGCGAGCGCTGCCTGATGTGCGACGATCCCAAATGCATCGCCGGCTGCCCGGTGGAGGTGAATATCCCCGCGTTCATCCGGAAGATTTCCGAGGGAGATTACCGGGGCGCCTATGACGTTCTGAGCGCCGACAATTTGCTGCCGGCCATTTGCGGGCGCGTGTGCCCCCAGGAGAACCAGTGCGAGGGGGTCTGCACGGTGGGCGAGAGCCTGGAGCCGGTGGCGGTGGGGCGATTGGAACGGTGGATCGGAGACCTGGCGATCGAGAAGGGCTGGGCCAATATCCCCTCCGTCGAACCGAGCGGGTTTCGCGTTGGAATTATCGGGTCCGGCCCTGCGGGAGTCGCCTGCGCGGCGGACCTTGCAAGGGCAGGTTGCGAGGTGGTGATCTACGAGGCGCTGCACGCGCCGGGCGGCGTGTTGCGGTATGGCATCCCGGAATTCCGGCTGCCCAATTCCGTGATCGACGCGGAGATCGGCAAGCTGAAGGACCTGGGAGTGAAGATCGAATGCAACACGCTCGTCGGCCGCCTGTTCACAATCGAGCAGATGATCCGTGAGATGGGGTTCGATGCGGTGTTCATCGGCACGGGCGCCGGGGCCCCGCGGTTCATGGGGATTCCCGGCGAATCGCTCGGCGGAGTCATGTCCGCCAACGAGCTGCTCACCCGATGCAACCTGATGTCTGCGGGCAAGTTCCCGAACTTTGACACGCCGCTGAACTTGGGCCGGCACGTCGTGGTCATTGGCTCGGGCAACACGGCGATGGACGCCATGCGCGTCTCGTTGCGGCTCGGGGCGGCAAAAGTTTCTTGCGTGTATCGCCGCAGCGAGGCCGAGTGCCCGGCGCGCTTGGAGGAGCTGCACCACGCCCAGGAGGAAGGCGTGGAGTTCCATTGGCTGACGGCGCCGGTCGAAATTCTTGGCGATGATCAGGGCAACGTGCGCGGCCTGCGCAACATCCGCATGGATCTGGGCGAACCGGATGCGTCCGGACGGCGCAGCCCGGTGCCCGTCGAGGGAAGCGAACACGAGTTCGAGGCAGACATGGTGGTCTTCGCCATCGGCACCAAGGCCAACCCCATCATCGGCCAGACATCGAACATCCGGCTGAACAAGCGCGGATACGTCGCGACGGATGAAACCCTGGCCACGTCGCTCGCGGGCGTTTTTGCCGGCGGCGATATCGTCACCGGCGCGGCCACGGTCATCCAGGCGATGGGAGCGGGACGCAAGGCCGCAAGCGGCATCAAGGCTTATCTCGGAATCGTGGACACCGGCTCCGTTTATGATCCGGCTCCGGCGGCGGAGGACCGGGTCTTTGGAATGGCCCCCGAACAAAAAAAACCGGCCCGCGCCCGACTGGACGCAGCCCGACAGGAGGCATCTTATGACGCAGCATAACCCACTGAATGGCCGCGCGTTTTCCTCCGATGGGAAACACCCCGTCGAGCTGAGCGAGCACATCGTCGAGGTCATCAGCGATTCCGGCGAAGGCGCGCAGAAGTGCGCGCAGTCCTTCGCGACGGTGGCGGCAAAAATGGGAAACGGCGTCTGGACGGTCGAGATCATTCCCGCCGAGATCCAGCCGCCGGCCCGAAGCATGGCGGGCGCGAGCGGCAACCGCATTCGCCTCGGCTCCCATCGCGTCACGAATGGAGGCGACCAGGCAGACCTCGTCGTGGCGTTCAACGAGCAGGTACTGCTGGGACGGCTGCACGAGATCAAGCCCGGCGGCATCATCCTGCTCGAAAACAAATGGGCGGGCGACCCGGATGCCGGCATCGCTCAATCTTATCTGGAGGTGCTGCAGCGCCTCCAACGGGACGGTTTTCGCGCCCATGAAGTGCCGATGGAGGAGGAGTGCCGGAAGTGCGTCCCGGATGCCCGGCGCGGCAAGAACATGTTTGTGCTCGGCCTCCTCAACCGCATCTACGGACAGGATCTGGAGATCTCGCGGCAGCAGGTCGTGCAGGCATTCGGCAAGAAGGCAGAGAAGCTGGTCGATAGCAATCTCAAGCTCCTGGAAGCCGGCTACCGCTGGGCGGAGGACCATCTCGATTTCCAGTTTTTCATTCCGCCGGCAGGGATCACCGAACCGCAGATTGTCGTCAATGGCAACACGGCCCTCGCTCTCGGGATCATGGCCTCGGGCATGGAGGTGTGCGCCATGTATCCGATCACGCCGGCCACGTCTGCCTCGCATTACCTGAGCGAAGCATTCGAGAAAGTTGGGGGGCTGGTGCACCAGGCCGAGGATGAGCTCGCCGCGTGCTGCTTTGCCATTGGTGCCTCGTATGCGGGAAAATGCGCGGTGACGATCACTTCGGGGCCTGGCTATGCGCTGAAGCAGGAGGCGCTCGGCCTCGCCTGCATGGCCGAGATTCCGCTCGTGGTCGTGAACGTGCAGCGCGGCGGACCCAGCACCGGCCAACCGACCAAGGTCGAGCAAGGAGATCTTCTCTCCGCCTGCTTCGGCAGCCAAGGCGATGCCCCGAAGGTCGTGCTGGCCGCAGCCAGCATTGAGGATTGTTTCCACTTGATGATCGCGGCCCGGAAGATCGCCGAGACTTATCGGCTTCCCGTGGTCGTCCTGAGCGATGCGAACCTGGCCACGGCTCAACAGCCGTTTCCGCGGCCGAAATTCCAGGAGGAATGGGTGGCTCCTCCCATCGACCAGAGCCCGGTTTCCGAGGGCGCGGCACCGTATGATTGGGACGCGCGCACCGGCCTGTCGGAGCGCTTCATTCCCGGCCGGCCGGGAGGGATGCACACGCTGACCGGTCTGGCGCACGATCGCAACAGCTGCGTGGCCTACGGGCCGGAGGCCAACGAGGAAGCCATCCGCCATCGCAGCCTCAAGCTCGTGGCGCTCCAGCATTCGTTGAAGCCACCGAGGGTCCACGGCGCCGCGCAGGGCGAACTGCTGATCGTCGGCTGGGGCAGCACGCGCGGGGCGATCGAGGAGGCGGTGGATCGCCTGCACGCCGGGGGGCTTGCGGTTTCCTCGCTCCATCTCACCTTCATCCAACCCCTGCATGGCGGGCTCAAGGAAATCCTCACGAAGTTCACAAAGGTGATGGTCGTCGAGGGGAACTGGTCCGACCGGCTCGACGATGAGCTGGTCAATGAAGAGAACCGGCGCTACTCGGATCTGGGCTGGCTGCTGCGGGCGAGGTTCCTGATCGACATGGATTGCTGGGGCGAGGTCAAAGGCCAGCCGATCAAGCCCGGCGCCATCGAGGCCGCCGCGCGCCTGCGGCTTGGAAAAACCGACCGCCAAACCGCTTAAACCTATGGATCTTATCGATCAGTTTCGCCGCGCGAATGCCGGACAGTTTCACCCGATCGAGGACTACCAGGGCCGCGATGCGCGCTGGTGCGTGGGCTGCGGCGACCACACGATCCTCACGGCGCTGCTGCGGCTGTGCCGCGACGAGCAGCTGCCTCCGGAGAAGACGGTGTTCGTGTCCGGCATCGGCTGCTCGAGTCGCATGCCGCACTACCTCAAGACCTACGGCTTTCACGGCCTCCACGGGCGGGCGCTGCCGGTGGCTGAGGGCATCGCCATTCGCCGGCCCGATCTCCACGTGATCGTCAGCACCGGCGACGGGGACTGCTGCAGCATCGGTGCCGGCCATTGGATTCACGCCATCCGCTACAACATGAACATGACCGTGCTGATGCACGACAACTGCGTTTACGGGCTCACGAAGATGCAGGCCTCGCCCACTTCGCCGCAGGGCCTGAAGAGCAACACCAGCCCGCGCGGGGCCGTGCTCGCGCCGCTGAATCCGCTGATCACCGCGTTGAGCGTCTCCAATGCCTCCTTCGTCGCGCAGGCCCCGGATTGGATTCCCGATATCCTCTACAGCATCATCGCGCAGGGGTTTCGCCACAAGGGATTCTCATTCATCCGCATCCTGCAGCGATGCCCGAACTTCCTGCCGGATCTCTTCGATCCCCTGCTTCAAGACCCGACAAAAACCCTGGTGCTGACCCACCCGAATGGGATCCAGCTGGACGAATCTTCGGCGCGGATTTACCGGAACCATTTCGCACATGACCCTGCGGATATGAACCGCGCTCGCGAGCTGGCTTCGAATCCGGACATCACGCCCGTTGGCGTCCTCTACCGCAACGAACAGGTGCCCTGCTACGAAGACCTCCGGAGGCTGGGGCAGAGCTTCACTCCAGCGATGATCGGCCATGCGCTCGACAAGGAATTTGACAAGTTCACCGTGCAGCCGCAGTGCCATGAGGGTTCGGCGCTGGACGATTTGGAACTCGAAGCCTGCGCCTTGAGCGGGTCGAACGACCGCACGGTGCCGGCTTCAGGCGGACTTCACCGATGAACGCCATGAATACCGCAGCCGAGGAACGGCCCGCACTTCACCCGGCGGAGAATCCAGCCGATGGCGGACGGGCGGGAACGTCCGCTCCGCACCGCTGGCCCGCCCTGCTCCACTGCCGCCGCGACGTGGTCTCGCTCCGGCACGACTACCCCCTGATCCTCGTCGATCAGGGTTCCTGCCGCGGGATTGAGTCCCTGACCTCCGTGGTCAACGACCTCCTGCAGCGCGTTGCCCCCCGCGGTCCTGAAGGCGAGAAAATGCGGCGGTGCGCGCTCCGGATCGAACAGGAAATCCGCTCTCTCATTTCCCGAAATCAAACCGGTGCGTTGTCCCGGCTGTGGGCGATGGCGGCAGCGAACCTGTCCGCCCAGCCCGGTCTCGCGGAGAAAGAAAAGCAGCCGCTCCAGGACGATCTCGAAGCGGTCCAGGCCGCGCTGGATATCGAAGGCGAAGTCATCGGTTGCGACGCCGACACCGCAGACCGCGTCATGCGGCACTTGTGGCGACGCGCCCATGGCACCCGTGTGGGCCGGGGGGGAGCGCAGCTCCGCGAGCTGGCGATCCGCTTGAACGACATGTTGCGGAGCGATGATCTGGAGTCGGAAGAAGCCCGGCAACCGAAATCGCTGCACGGCGCATTCGGCAGCCACTTCGACGAGCTGATCGATTTCCAGACGATGTCCCTCACCTTGCGCGGCAACCGCCCCCACGCACGGATGCCGGCGAAGCGGCGGCAGCGGATCGAGTGGGCGCTCGGGGTGCTGCGCGAAGAAAAGTTTTTCGGGCCGAACGACGGGCGGTATGAATTCGCGTTCTCGAGCTGCACCGAGGCGCTGGCCGAATTCAAACGCCGCCTGCCCTGCGTCGTGGACCTCATCAAGGCGATCCGCATCGCGGCGCTGGAGCTGGAGAACCATTACCGCGACGAGGCGCACGATCCCATTTTCAGACACTTCGACGCCAGCTCGCTCACGCCTGGTGACCTCCGGTGGTTTCCCAGCTATCTCGTGTCGCTCCGGGAGCGGGACTGCACCGCATCCGACCGTGCGGAGCTGATCGAGCTTCTCTCCTCCGACCTGCCGATCAAATTGGTCCTTCAAGTGGACCGCCTGCTCGAGCCGGATACCTTGGCCACAGATCCCTGGCGAACCCAGCTCGCGAGCATGGCCATGAGCCTTGGCAGCGCTTTCGTGCTGCAAACGGCCGCATCGAATCTCAGCCCGATGGCCGAGCGCCTCGCCGATGGGCTGGCCGCCGCTGGCCCCGCGTTGTTCTGCATCTTCTCCCCCGGAGAAAATCCCGCCCTGCCGCCTTACCTCGTCGCGGCCGCGGCCATCGAGTCGCGGCTTTTCCCGACGATGGTGTTCGATCCCGACAAGGGTGCCACTCTGTCCGAGCGCCTCAGCCTCGACGGCAATCCGCAACGTGAGCGGGACTGGCCGGTCCACCCGTTCACATACGAGGACGAGCAGATGCAGGCCTTCACCGAGGACCTCCCCTTCACCGCAGCCGATTTTCTCGCTGTAGAGCCCAACGTCGCCGATGCCTTCCAGCCCCCGCCGGATGCCGACTCAGGCGAGGAAATGGTCCCTCTGGCTCAGTATCTCCAAGCCCAGCAGAACCGCGGCCGGGTGCCGTTTGTCTTGGTGGTCGGCTCGGATGACCGGTTGCAACGCGCGGCGCTCACGTCTGCCGCTCTCCACCTGGCGCAGCGGATCGCCCGGCGCTGGCACAGCTTGCAGGAATTGGGAGGAATCAATAATTCCCACGCCCATCGGGCTCTCGCCGAAGCGAGGCAAACCTGGGAATCCGAGAAGCTAATCATCGAAGCATCCTCCCGCCAAGCGCCACCACCCGACGCACTCGAGGCGATCGCGTCCCAGGCCGGCGCCAACGAACCCGCGGTCCCCGTGTCGCGCGACGAGGCATGGATCGCGACCCACCGCTGCACCTCCTGCAACGAATGCATGAACCGGAACAGCCGGATGTTCGCGTATAACGAGAATAAGCAGGCCGTCATCACCGACCTCAACGCCGGAACCTACCGCGAACTGGTCGAGGCCGCCGAGTCCTGCAAAGTCGCCATCATTGCCCCCGGAAAACCTTGGAACCCAGACGAGCCGGGCCTCGAGGAACTGCTGCTTCGGGCGGAACCCTACCGTTAGCGCAACTGCCTTAAATGCGACGGCGGGGGCGCATGGCGCGCAAGCCGGCGATCCCCAACGCGCCCAGCCCGAGTCCCATCAAGCAGACGACAGAAGGTTCAGGAACCGTAATCACGGTGGTGTAGCCAGCGATGCTCCAGGTGTCGTTTCCTGTGAGCGAGTAGTATTGGATCGTCATGGAGTCGTCCCGCACGGTGGCCAGCGAGAAGCCGAATTGGTCGTTGGTGTAAAGAACCTCAACCCCCGCTTCAGGCGTATTGACGATCGGATCCAAAGGGGCCCCGCCATTCCCAGCAAGCACTTGGATGATGCCGTTGGGGGTCGATGCGACGGTTTCGTTGTGGATGTGGCCGGTCACATAAACCTGAACATCGCTGGCTCCCAGCTCGCCCCAGAAAGCTGCCCGGGTCGCGTCCGCAGCGGCATCGGTACCGAAAAAACGCTCGCTCCCCCCGCTCCCCTCGGTCTGGTAAATCGGGACATGCGCCATGAAAATGTTGAACGGCGTGGTGGACGCCTGAAACTGGTCGGTAACCCAAGTTTCGTCCAGGCTGTGGTATCCCTCCGCAGTGTAGTAGAAATACTGGTCGGCGACGACCATGGTCATGTTCTTGTAGGTCTTCGAATAGCTGTATCCCACCTGGCTGCTCCCCGTGTAGTTTCCAGTTGCAGACCAATTCTGCGGCATGTCTTTCCCGAATGCGTCGTAATACGCCTGCTTCAATTCGGGGATGATAGGGCCTTCGCTGTCGTTGTTCTCATGGTTCCCTCGCACCGTGTAGATCGGGATGCCCGTCTTCAAAACATAGTCGTAAACGGGGTTCATGGCCGCCTTCCAGTAGTTGAACTGGTCGGTGTAGGAAAGCGTCGCGTTCCCAGGCAGGTCATTGCCGTTGCACAAGTCGCCGGCCACCATCACGAGATCGGGGCTCAGCGAGGCGATCTTCGTCGCGATGGCCCCCAAGGAGTCGCTGATCCCCGTGGTCGTGGTCGTTCGGTTGCCACGGGTATCGCCCAGCATCACAAATGACCAGTCAGCGGCTTGCATCGCCTGCCCGAATACAAGCCCAACCCATATAAAAAATTGAATGCTAAGAATCCTCACGGTCACCCCCTTGCCATTTTGTTTCGCGCATCGAACGCCCGGGTTGCTTCTTGCGACATTTTGTCGAGGATTCAACGCGGAGCATGATGATAGGAGATCACCGTTCGTGCGCCGCGTGCTTTTGCCCGTGAATTCCCGCATCAAGCAGCGATTCCATGTCGCCTTGTATGCGAAAGCAGAGTGCGTAGCAAGGCTCAAAGCAGAACAGAAACGGAGATGGGTGCATGACAAATTTCCGATGATTCCAGAGAGATGATTGCTCGGCGAATTATTTGAAAACGCAAGTCACTGAGCCACAACGTGGCTGCATCTTGGAGCCCAGGGTTGCGAAGCTACCCTGGGTATATGGTTCCATATATCAACCCTGAATGGGTTGCCTCAGCCCCACACATATCGCTCGTCAAAGGCAACTCCGTGCTTTTCCAAAAACGTGCGAAACTCATCCTGAAAAGAAACCTTGGCATGATGTTCCGGCTGGTTAGCGATGTAGGTGCGCACGGCTTCAACATTCGATGTGCTCACGGAAAAAGCCCCGTATCCCGCCTGCCAGGAAAATTTTGCAATATGCGGAAAACGCTCTTCATGGAAACGGGATAAAACCCCGGTGGGGTTTGATCGCGATTGGTACAATACCCAGGGTAGCTTCGCAACCCTTATATATGGCCGTTAATGCCTGATTCCTTGATTGATGAGGTTGGAGGGA
>JBAXXX010000019.1:0-49597 GCA_037127695.1 Verrucomicrobiia bacterium
GGCACGGATATTCAAGGAGTTTGGAGAGGAGCCGCGTGCGATGCAGGTCGCGGCTCGGATCGCCTCGCTGCGCGTCCAGCACCCGTTCCAGAGCACATTCGATCTCGCGGCCGCCGTCTCGTCCGTCGCCCCACGAACGAGCGGAAGGCACCCGGCAACGCGAATTTTCCAAGCGTTGCGCATTGCGGTCAACGACGAGCTGGGAGCGCTGCGCGAGGCGCTGGAGACGATCCCGAGCTGCCTTGCTCCCGGCGGGCGGCTGGCCGTCATCACGTTCCACTCGCTCGAGGACAGGATCGTGAAGCATTCCTTCCGCGAGCGCAGCCAGGAATGGGTGGACCGGCCGGAGTGGCCGGAGCCGCGCCGCAACCCGGATCGCATTTTCCGCCTCCTCACGCCGCATCCGATAGATGCCGATGTCGAGGAGGCAGCCAACAATCCGCGCGCCCGCAGCGCCAAGCTGCGGGTCGTGGAAAAACTCCAGGAGAACACACCATGAATAACAACAACCGAAGAAAACAGGTCAACCCGGTCCACTTTTCGTCTCTTGTTTACAGCCTTCTCATCGCGCTCTTTCTCGGCGCTGGCGGGCTGTTCTTTGTTTACATGAAAAACCAGCAGTTCGCGCTCGCGGAGGAGATCCGCCAGGTCGAGAAGCGGATCGCCGGAGTGAGGGCGCAGAACGAGAGCCTCCTTGCACGGGTGACCGAGCTTTCCTCCCGCCGGGTGCTCCAACAGAAAATTGCTGAGGGGTTCCTTGTCATGAAGCCGATCCAGGACAACATGATTGCCCGCCTGACCCCGCCGGCTGCTGCTTCGGCGGATGGCATTGTGCGTACGGCGTTCGTCGAGAGGGGCCGCCCATGAAGTGGACGCCGCGCGGCCGCACGGGCTTCGCCTGTGGCGTCGTTGCGTTGATCTTTACCATCTACTCGGCGAGGCTCGTTCACCTGCAGGTGGCCAAGCACAGCGAGTATTCCCGGCTGGCTGCGGAAAAGCACACGATGCGCCTGGTCATCCACGCCCGGAGAGGGCAGATCTTCGACCGCAATGGCGAGCTGCTGGCATCGAACCTGCCGGTGCGCACGGTCGTGGCAGACGGATCGCACATCAAAAATCCTGAGGCCCTCGCGAAGATCGCCGCGCCGTTCCTGGAAATGGATGAAAAGGAGCTCGTCCAGAAAATCTCTAGCGACAGAAAATATATTGTCGTCCGCCGCGAGGTGGCTGAGGAAAAGGTTGTTGCCCTGAAGCAGGCGCTCCAGGACGCGAATATTCGGGGGCTCGAATACGAGCTGGACGCCGTCCGAAATTACCCGAACGGCCAGATGCTCGGCCATGTGCTCGGCTTTCTTGACCATGAGAGCACTGGGATTCAGGGCGTCGAGATGACGATGGAAAAATACCTCCGGGGCCGCGACGGATATCGGTTTACCGAGCGCGACCGGACCGGGCGTGAGATCATGCTCTACCGCGGACAGGAAGAGCAGGCTGAGCATGGGCTCAACGTCCGGCTGACGATTGACATGAGCCTGCAGGCGATCCTCGAGGACGAGCTCGACTCGGCCTTCCGCGAGCTCAGGCCAGAGATGGCGGTTGCCATCCTTGCCAATCCGGTGACGGGGGAAATCCTCGCGATGGCAAGCCGGCCGTGTTTCGACCCGAACCGCCCGGGCGACGGGAAGCCGGAGCAGATGAAAAACCGGGCGATCGTTGACATGGTCGAGCCCGGCTCGACGTTCAAGATTGTCGTGGCCTCCGGCGCGCTCAACGAAGGGACCGTGAAGGAGAATACCGGGATCTTCTGCGAAAACGGGGCATTCGCCTACGGGGGGAAGGTCCTCCACGACACCCACGCGTATGGGACGATGAATGTCCACGATATCCTGGTGAAATCCTCGAATATCGGCTCGGCGAAAATGGGGCTCATGATGGGGGATGCAAAATATTATGAATACGTCCGGCGCTTCGGCTTCGGCGAGAAGTCGGGGATCGAGCTCCCCGGAGAGATCGTCGGCATGGTTTCCCCGCCCCACCGCTGGGACAAGCTGACCCTCACGCGCATGCCGATGGGCCAGTCGATCTGCGTGACGCCGCTGCAGATCACCATGGGGATGTCGGTCATCGCGAATGGCGGGCGGCTGATGGTCCCGCAGATCGTGCGTTCGATCGAGGACGCCGATGGCCGCGTGGTCTATGAAAAGCCGCCGAAAGTCGCGCGCGAGGTGATCCCGAAAAAGACAGCTCGCTTCGTGAGCAATGCCCTCAGCGGGGTCGTCGGCGAGGGAGGCACCGCCCAGCTCGCAAAAGTCGCCGGGTTCACGGTGGCCGGCAAGACAGGCACCGCGCAGAAGATGAGCCCGGGCGGAGGATATGCTCCTGGAAAATATGTCGTCTCGTTCGTCGGCTACCTTCCGGAGGAGGCCCCCCAGTTTGTCTGCCTCGTGATGATTGACGATCCAAAGATTTCTTCGGCGGTGAACTATGGCGGGCTGGTTGCCGCTCCAATTTTCTCGCGCATCGGGGAGCGCGCCGCGCGCTACCTCGACATCGTTCCGGCGCTTCGGGCCCAACCGGTATCTCCTCTGGCGCTCGGCTCCGCCGCAAAAGAAAAGGGGCGCACAACGCAATGAGGCTCAGCTCGCTCCTCGAATCCGCAGGCCTTCCGGCAGGGCTCTCCGACCAGGAAATCGCGTCCCTGTGCTACGATTCGCGCCAGGCTTGTCCCGGAGGCCTCTTTTTTGCGCTTCCCGGGCAGAAGTCCGACGGTGCGGGATTTGTGAGGCAGGCGGTTGCGAACGGGGCGGTGGCGGCCGTGGCTGGGTCTAGCGTTGCGGATGCTGGCTGCCCGGTCGTGCAGGTTCCGGACGCACGGGCGGCGATGGCTGACATCGCGGCGGCATTTCACGGGCATCCTGACCGGGCGATGAAATGCGTCGGCATCACCGGAACGAACGGGAAGACGACGACCGCATTTCTCATCAAGCACCTCATGGATTCCGCATCCCTGCGATGCGGGCTGATCGGGACGGTGAAGTATGTCGTCGGGGGAGCGGAGATCGCCGCGCCACGGACCACTCCGGAATCTGCGGACCTGCAGGATCTGCTCGCCGGCATGAGGGCCGTCGGCGACCGCGCCGTCGCCATGGAGGTTTCAAGCCACGCACTGGTTCAGCACCGGGTCCGAGGGGTCGCCTTCGACGCGGCTATCTTTACCAACCTCACGCAGGACCACCTGGATTTTCACCGCACGATGGAGGATTATTTTGAGGCGAAGGCCCTCCTCTTCGATGCCTTGGTTGCGCAGACGGCGAAGAAGGCCCGCGCGATCATCAATGCCGACGACCGCCATGGGCGGCAGCTGATCGAAAGGTATGGAAAGCGGCTGAATGTGCAGACGTTCGGCCGCGGGGTGGGAGAGGACTTCCGCGCGAGCGCGATCCGCTTCGATGCCTCCGGTGCGACATTTCAGCTGGACGCAAAAAGAAAGAGCTTTCTCGTCCGCATGCCGCTGATTGGGCTCTTCAACATCTACAACGCCTTGGGCGCTCTCGCGGCCGCAGCCGCGTGCGGCGTCGAATTGCGGGCCGCCATTGCGGCCCTCGCCAGCGCGCCGCAGGTTCCGGGGCGGCTCGAACGCGTCCAGTCGAAGCGGAACTTTCAGGTCTATGTGGATTATGCCCACACCGACGATGCCCTCAGGAACGTGCTCCGGACGCTGCGCGAGCTGAGCCCCTCGAGAGTCATCACCGTCTTCGGATGCGGGGGCGACCGCGATCGCGCCAAGCGCCCGCTTATGGCTTCCGCAGCCGAAGAGCTCTCGGACTGGAGCGTCCTCACCTCCGACAACCCACGCCGCGAAGATCCGGAGGCGATCCTTCGCGATGTCGAGTCCGGGCTGAGAGGATCCCGCTACGACAAAATCGTCGACCGCGAGGCTGCTATCCGCCACGCGGTCGGGCTTGCGCAAAGCGGGGATATCATCCTCATCGCTGGCAAGGGCCACGAAAGCTACCAGGAGTTCGCCGACCGCAGGGTTCCGTTTGATGACGTAGCTGTGGCCGAGCTTGCCATCGCCTACAAGAAAGGGGAAGGCTGATGGATCCGCTTCCGCTCCATGATATCGCGAGGATGGCCGGGGCAGAGATCTTCCGGGGCTCCGGGGACGCCGTGGTTTCACGTGTCGGGAAGGACTCCCGCACGATCCAGCCGGGCGACCTCTACATCGCTCTGCGAGGGGATCATTTTGATGGCAACGCATTCGGCGCAGATGCGGCATCGAGGGGTGCCGCAGCCGTTTTGCTGGATTCTCCGGAGGCCGCCGTCGGGCTGCCGGAAGGTTTTCCTGTGCTGCTTGCAGACGGCGGGCAGGCAGCCCTCACCCGGCTTGCGGCAGCATGGAGAGACAGGCTGGCCCTCAAGGTGCTTTGCATCACGGGAAGCAACGGCAAAACGAGCACGAAAGACTTTGCTGCCGCGGTTCTCGGAGCGCGTTTCAAGGTGACAAAAACCCAGGGCAACCTGAACAACCACATCGGGCTTCCGCTCTCGATCCTCGCGGCCGGAAGCACCCACACGGCGGCTGTCTGGGAGATCGGAATGAGCCATCCTGGCGAGGTCGGGCCGCTGGCGGCGCTCGCCCGGCCGGATGCCGCGATCATCACGAACATCGGAGTTGCCCACATCGAATACATGAAGTCCCGCCGGGCGATCGCCATCGAGAAAGGCGCGCTTGCCGAGGCGGTTCCGCCATCCGGCTTTGTCGTCCTCTCCGCCTCCGACGACCAGAGCGACGGGATCGCCGCACGCTGCAAGGCGAGGGTCCTCCGCACGGGTTTTTCCTCTGGAGCGGTCACCGCCAGCTCGATGGAGGAGGGCGAGGATTCGTGCTCGTTTGTTTTGCACGCCGCAGGGAAGACCCTTGGCGCGAAGATCCCATGCCATGGCACACACATGGTCGCCAATGCGCTTCAGGCGGTCGCCGCCGGACTGGAGTTCGGAGTCTCCCCGCAGGAGGCGGCCGCAGCGCTCGCCAAGGCGCACCTCACCGGCGGACGCCTCGAGCGCCGGACGATCCGCGGGATCTCGTTTCTCGACGACACCTACAACGCCAGCCCCGATTCCATGGTCGCGGCCCTCGCCACCCTCCGGGCCCTGCCGGGAAGCGGCCACCGCATCGCGATCCTCGGACGGATGGGCGAACTCGGGGAGCACGCCGCAGAGGGATACCGCCAAGCCGGGCTCGCCGCAGGAAAATATGCAGACATCCTTGTCGTGGTCGGCGCGGAGACCGCTCCGCTCGCGGAGGCCGCCCGAGCGGCCGGACTCGACAGAATTCACGAGGTGGAGGATGCCGCATCTGCCGTCCGCATGCTCACGCAGCTTGCGAAGCCGGGGGATATCGTCCTCGTCAAGGGGAGCCGCTCGGCTAAAATGGAGGATGTTTTCAAAATCTTCTAATGCTCTACTACCTTTCATCGCTTGACGACTGGGCGCGCGCGCAGGGGATAGACAGCGACTTTTTCAAGGCGTTCAATGTTTTTTCCTACATTACATTCCGCGCGATCTGCGCCGGGATCACCGCGTTCCTCATCAGCATCGTTTTTGGGAACCGGGTGATCCGGAAGCTGATCTCGATGAAGTTCGGGCAGCCGATCCGGAGCAAGGCGGAAGTCAACAAGCTCTTCGAGCTTCACGGGGCAAAGAAGGGGACCCCTACGATGGGAGGGGTCCTGCTTGTGGGCGCCGTCGTGATCTCCTCCCTCCTCTGGGCGCGTCCGGAAAACCCGTTTGTTTGGCTCGTCCTTTTCAGCACGGTTTTTCTCGGAGGGGTCGGGTTCTACGATGACTGGCTCAAAGTGACCAGGAAGAGCTCGGCAGGGATCAGCAGCCGCTTGAAATTTGTTCTCCAGTGCCTGCTGGCAGCGGTGTTCACCGTCTTCTTTTTGACAAATCCGAAGGTGTCGGGCATCGCCCAGCAGCTGTTCATTCCGTTTTCAAAAGAGCCGCTCGTCTTCAGCCTCGGATGGTGGACGTTTATTTTTTATTTGCTGGTGATCGTGGGGACATCAAATGCGGTGAACCTGACCGACGGGCTCGACGGGCTGGCGACCGGCTGCACGGCGACGGTCGCGGCCGCGTATGCGGTGCTCGTTTACCTTGCCGGCAACATCACCGCCGCGAAATATCTGAATGTGCCGTTTGTCATTTACTCTGGCGAGCTCACCGTGCTTTGTGTCGCGCTGCTCGGGGCGTGCCTCGGGTTTCTTTGGTGGAACGCGTACCCGGCGCGCGTCTTCATGGGCGATACCGGCTCGCTGGCGATCGGGGGCATGCTCGGGGCCATGGCCATCTGCTGCAAGCAGGAGCTTCTTCTTGTGATCGTGGGTGGAGTCTTTGTGATCGAGGCCATGTCCGTCATCCTCCAGGTAGCAAGCTTCAAGCTCACGGGGCGGCGCATCATCAAGATGTCTCCGCTGCATCACCATTTCGAACTGAGCGGATGGAAAGAGAATACCGTGATCGTGCGGTTCTGGATCATGTCGGTCCTTTTTGCTCTCCTCGGTCTCGCCACGCTCAAGCTCCGATGATCTACAGCGGAAAAAAAGCGGTTGTTCTCGGGCTCGGCCACAGCGGCGAGTCTGCGGCCCTGCTTTTGAAGGAGGAGGGGGCTGACGTGACCGTCTGCGAGAGCGGCGATAGCCCGGCGCTCCGCGAAAAGTCGGCTGTGCTTGCAGCGCTCGGGATTCGGGTGATCCTGGGCGGTGCGGCGGACTCTGACCCAGGCTCCTACGACATCGCAGTGCTCAGCCCGGGCATCGATGCGGCGGTTCCGCTCGTCCGCAATGTGATGCTCAAGGATATCCCGGTCATCGGGGAGCTCGAGCTCGCGTTTCAGGAGTGCTCGTGCCCGGCGGTCGCTATCACCGGAACGAATGGCAAGACGACGACCACCGAGCTCACCACCGCCATGCTGCGCGGCTGCGGCGTGCGGACGATGTCGAGCGGCAATATCGGCCTTCCTTTTGCCACCGCCGTCCGCTCGAGCCATGAGCTCGACGTCATGGTCCTCGAGGTCAGCTCGTTCCAGCTAGAGACGGTCCGCTCGTTCCGCCCCCAGGTCTCCGTCTGGCTGAACCTCAGCCCGAACCATCTCGACCGGTATCCAGGGATGCAGGAATACCGGGAGGCCAAGCTCCGAATTTTTGAAAACCAGACTGCGGCGGATGTCGCGGTGGTGAATGCGGCCTCCGAGCTGCCGCCGCTCGCGGCGCAGAAGATCACGTTCAGCGCATCGCGTGACGATGCCGACTTCACCCTGAAGGGGACGGAAATTCATTTTCGCGGCCGGCCGGTTCTCGACCAGGCGTGCACGAAACTCAGAGGGATTCATAACGCCGAGAACCTGATGGCTGCGCTGGCCATCGGGCGGGTGCTGAACGTCGAGTTCGAGATTATGGCTGGGGCGGTTGCCGACTACACGCCGCCGGCGCACCGGTGCGAGCTCGTTCGGGATCTTGGCGGGGTCCGCTGGATCAACGACTCGAAGGCCACGAACCTCGACGCGATGGAGATGGCCATCCTCTCGCAGGACCGGCCGATCGTGCTCATCGCCGGGGGCAAGGACAAAGGGTTCGAGTTCGACGCGATCGCGCCGCTTGTCCGCGAGCGGGTCCGCGCCGCCGTCCTGATCGGCGAAATGAAAGACCGGATTGCGAAATCCTGGGGCGAGGTGGCCTGCCGGAAGGCCGCGACCCTCGAGGAGGCGGTGCGCGAGGCCCACAGCCTTGCCCGCGCCGGCGATGTCGTCCTTTTCTCTCCGGGCACATCGTCATTCGATATGTTTCGAAATTATGGCGAGCGCGGAAATATTTTTAAATCCTGCACCAACCAACTGACATCGTGAAATCATCCATGAACAACAGAACCTCACGGCCGCCTGCGCCGCGCCGCACTCCGCGCAGAATCCTCCGCCCGTTGCAGGCGCGCGCTGCGGCGCGCGGCGAGGAGATCGAATCTTACGAAGAGGAATCCGAGCCGAACATGAAGTTTTCCCACGCGCTCATCGTGGTCCTGATCCTGCATGTCCTGGCAGTCGGGGGAGTTTTCGCGTTCAACATTCTCAAGACCAGCCACACGGTGCCGGGCAAACAGAAATCTCCCGTCGCAGAGAAGCAGGAAGCGGCCGCCCAGGCGGCATCGAACCCCGCGCAGGCCGCTGGGAAAACGGAGGCCAAACTGCCGGTTCCGACAATCGCCCACACCGTTGCGGCAGGTGACACGCTCAAGAAGATCGCGGCTCAGCACAAGACGACGGTTGAAGCGATCGCCCAGGGCAACGGGCTCGAGGTCTCGGCGATCCTCCATATCGGTCAGGTGCTCCAGGTGAAGACTTCGGCAAAATCTGCCGCCCAGAAAGAAAGCGCCCCGGCGGCAAGTAATTCCGAGGCCAAGACGGCGAAGGCTGCTCCTGCCGCTGCCGCAAAGGCCCCTGCGAGCCCGGATCCCAAGCCTGCCGCTGCCGCAAAGGCCGCCGCGAACCCAGATCCCAAGCCTGCCGCTGCCACAAAGGCCGCTGCGAACCCAGATCCCAAGCCTGCCGCTGCCACAAAGGCCGCTGCGAGCCCGGATCCCAAGCCTGCCGCTGCCACAAAGGCCGCTGCGAGCCCTACCGCCCAGGAGCATTCCTCCCAAGGTTCCTATACGGTCGCGAAGGGAGACAACCCTTACTCGATTGCGAAAAAATTGAAGGTCAGCTACAATGAGCTCCTCAAAGCCAACAAAGTCGAAGACCCCACAAAACTTCAGATCGGCCAAAAACTAATCATTCCCTGAAATCTGCTCCGGGCGGGTCTGCTTGGGCGGGCCCGGAGCCAGAAGGAAGGGGGTTCCCCATGCAAAAGCACGGCATTCATGTTCTTCTCCTGACGGTTGCGGGCCTCGTGGTCCTCGGCCTCATCATGCTTTTCAGCACGAGCGCCTTTGCGCACGACAGCCATGGCGACATCTATTTTTTCGTTAAGCGCCAGGCGATTTGGCTTGGGGTCGGAGTCGTCGTGGCCTTTGTGGCCGCGTGCGTGGACTACCATTTTTGGGAACGCTGGTGGCAGGTCATTTTCGCGGCGGCATTTCTCCTGCTGCTGCTGTGTTTCGTTCCAGGGATCGGGCTGCGCCTCAACGGGTCGTCCCGATGGATCCACCTTGGGCCAGGCGTCCTGCAGCCGAGCGAGCCAGCAAAAATTGCGGCCATCATCTTCCTCGCATGGTGGTTCGAAAAGTTTCAGGCGCGGTCGAAAGGTTTTCTGATGGGTTTTGCGGTGCCGATGGGAATTCTCTCGCTCCTGCTTGTTCCGATCCTTCTCGAGGTGGACATCGGGAATACGGCGCTCATCGGCGGGACGGCGGTGGCGATGATGTTTGTCGCAGGGGCGGCGATTCGCTGGCTGCTCCTCATGGGTGCCGCCGGGCTGGCGGGGATAGGTTTTTTGGCGATGCATATTACCGAGCGCCAGGGGCGGATCCTCGCGTTCCTCAATCCGGAGAAATTCCGCCTCGGGGAGGGGCTGCAGCAATGGCAGGCGCTCATCGCGTTCGGCTCCGGCGGCATCGAGGGCCTGGGGCTCGGCGAAGGGCGCCAAAAAATGCTTTACCTTCCGTATGCGCACACCGACTTCATTTTTCCGATGATCGGAGAGGAGCTCGGCCTGCGGATCACCTTGCTCACCGTGGCGGGCTACCTGCTCGTCTGCCTGTGCGGCTCGCTCGTCGCCTCGAACTCCCGCGACAGTTTCGGCCATTTCCTCGGCATCGGGGCGGTGATGCTGATCTCCCTGCAGGCCGCCGTGAATATTGGGGTGACGACTTCGCTTCTCCCGAACAAAGGGATGCCGCTGCCGTTTATCAGCTACGGCGGATCGAACCTCGTGGTCTGCCTGTTTCTCGTCGGCCTCCTCGTCAACATCCACCGCCAGGGAAAACCTCTTGCGCCGCGACTGGCTTCCGCCTTCCTCCGAGGACGCGTGCAACCCCGCCTATGAGAACCCCTCCATTTCGCGCGGTCATCGCCTGCGGAGGGACGGGCGGGCACCTGTTCCCTGGGCTTGCCGTGGCCGAAGTCCTCCACGCGCGCGGCCATGAGGTCGTGCTCTTCGTCTCGGAAAAAGAAATCGATGCCATCGCCCTCAAGATGCGCCCCGAATTTCGATCGGAAAAGCTGCCTTCGGTCGGCCTGCCCACCATGATCGTCTCGCCGGCATCCGTCCGGTTTTTACGGAGGTTCTGGGAGAGCTTCTGCCAATGCCGGAGGTTCTACAGGAAGTTTCGTCCGTCGGTGCTGCTTGGCATGGGCGGGTTCACGTCCACAGCCCCGGTGCTGGCAGGCCGCATCCAAGGGATCCCGGCATTTATCCACGAATCGAACGCCATCCCCGGGCGAGCAAACCTCCTTGCTGCCAAATTTGCTTCGAAGGTGCTTATGGGCTTCGGGGAAGCGGAGGCGAGGTTCCGCGGCGCGCCTTGCGTGGTCACAGGAACTCCCGTGCGGAAAAATCTCGGGACTCCGATCGACCGCAGGGAGGCCAGCCAGGCGTTCCGTCTGGATCCGGAGAAAAAGACTCTCCTCGTGATGGGCGGCAGCCAGGGTGCGGCCGGCATCAACCAGCTTCTTTTCAAGGCGGCCACCCTGCTGGCTGGGTCGGGGATCCAAATCATCCACCTCACGGGAGATCGGGACGACCGCCTCGCGGCAGCGAATTACCAGCGCGATGAGATCCCTCATTACGTCTCGCCCTTCCACCACCGGATGGAGGAGGCGTATTCGGCGGCCGACCTTGTCATCTCGAGGGCCGGAGCCTCGAGCCTCAGCGAGCTCTCCCGGTTCGCCCTGCCATCGATCCTGATCCCTTACCCGTTCGCCACCGACGACCACCAGACGGCAAACGCCGAAATTTACGTCCGGGCGGGCGCCGCTGAAATGCTCATGGAGAAGGGGACGAGCGCAGAGAGCCTCTCCGCGATGATTTCGAATCTTCTTTCCGACGAGGTCCGGCGCGACCGCATGTCGTTGGCCGCCCGGAAAATCTCGCCATCCGACGCCGCCGAGAATGTTGCCAATGTCATGGAGCGTGCGGTGAAGGAGGCCAGGACATGACATCGTTGCAGGAGGCCCTGACAGGGGCCGCGCCGCGCCGGGTGCACCTGATCGGCGTTGCGGGTTCGGGAATGAGCGGGATCGCGGCTCTCCTTCTTGCTCTCGGACATGAGGTCAGCGGGTCGGACAAGGTCGTGACGATCGAGGTGGAGCGGCTGCAAAAGAGGGGGCTGCGGTTCGATTCTCCGCAGACGCCCGAGAGCGTGCAGGGAGCCGACATCGTCGTCTATTCCTCGGCGATCAAGCCGGGCAACCCGGCCTACGATGAGGCGAAGAGGCTCGGCATTCCGATGGCCCGGCGCGCCGATGCGCTCGCCGCGATCATGGCAGTCAAAACCGGCATCGTCGTCTGCGGGATGCACGGCAAGACGACGACCTCCGCGATGGCGGCGCATACCCTGCGGGCCGGAGGGTTGAAGCCGTCCCACTACGTCGGCGCGGAAATTCCGATCCTCGGCACAAACGCCCGATGGGATTCCGAAGGCGAGTATTTTGTGGCCGAGGGGGACGAGAGCGACGGAACGCTCATCAACTACCATCCCGCACACGCGATCGTGCTCAACATCGAGCCGGAGCACCTGGATTTCTATAAGGATCTCGCGGCGATCGATGCGGTTTATTCGAAGCTTATCGCTCAGACATCGGGACGCGTCCTCTACTGCGCAGACGACGATGGCGCGCGAAGGGTCTGCTCCTCGCACCCCGGCGCCCTCTCGTATGGGCATTCCCCGGGGGCCGACTACCAGCTCACCAGCCTCAAAACCGAAAACTTCCGTTCGCATTTTTCTATTTCCTGCTTGGGCCGTCACCTTGGGGAGGTCTTTTTGAACATCCCTGGCGCACACAATGCGGTGAACGCCTTGGCCGTCGTGGCGCTCGCCTGCGAGTTGGGGATCCCGTTTGAGAGGATCGCCTCAGCCCTCAACTCGTTCCGCGGCGCTCGCAGGAGGTTTGAGATCCGCTACGAGTCGGCGAGCCACCTTCTGGTGGACGACTACGGCCACCACCCCACGGAAATTGCGGCGACCCTCGCGACCGCCCGCACGGGAGGCTGGAAGCGGGTCATCGCCATGTTCCAACCTCACCGCTACACGCGCACGCTGGCGTTGAAGGACGCGTTCGGGAAGGCGTTCGACCTGGCGGACCATGTTTTTGTCACCGACGTTTATGCGGCGAGCGAGAAGCCGCTGCCTGGAGTCTCCGGCGCGACGGTCGTCGAGGCGCTGCTGGCGCACGGGCACGCTTCGGCGAAGCATGTGCCCGATGTCGAGAGGATCCACCGTGCCGCCGCAGCCGTGATCGAGGAGGGAGACCTAGTCATCAGCCTCGGTGCAGGAAATATCCATGAGGCCGGCGGGCGCCTCGCCCAGGATCTCTCCGTGCGCGAAAAGCTTCTGTCCGTGATGGGGCCTGGCCGCATCAGGCTTCACGAACCGCTTTCCCGCCACACGACGATGCGCGTTGGCGGGCCCGCCCAGTTCTGGTCGGAACCGGAAACCGAGGAGGGGTTTGCGGATCTCGTCCAGCACTGCTTCGATGCGGGGATCCCGTTTATGGTCATGGGCCGAGGCTCGAACCTCCTCGTCCGCGACGGCGGGATCCCGGGCGTGGTCGCCCACCTGGCGCGCGGAGAATTCCTCCGGCATGAGATCTCCGGAGACGAAATCACCGCACGGGTCGGAGTCAAGCTCCAGCAGCTCAGCGCGCTGGCCCGCTCGGAAAACATCGGAGGCTTCGAATGGATGGAGGGGATCCCTGGCAACCTCGGCGGCGGGCTCCGCATGAACGCCGGCGCGATGGGGGCCCAGACGTTCGACCAAGTCGTCCGCATCCGGTTCTGCGACCAGGACGGGAACATCTTCACCCGCACGCCGGCCGAGATCGATGTCCGCTACCGCAGCGTCCCGATGCTCCGCCAGAACTACGCGCTCTCCGCCGTGCTCAAGGGGGCGCCGTCCACGCGCGAAGACATCGACCGCCGGATCGAGGCCTCAACGGCAAAACGCCGCAACTCGCAGCCGGTCGCCGCAAGCGCCGGCTGCATCTTCAAAAACCCAGGCCACATCGCCGCAGGCCAACTGATCGAGGAGCTCGGGTTTAAAAACTTCTCTGTCGGCCGCGCGCGGGTTTCGGAAGTTCACGGGAACTTTATTGTCAATGACGGCGGGGCCACGGCCGATGAGGTGCTTACTTTGATTGGGGAAATCCAGGCGGCCGCCGAGCGGAGGCGAGGGGTTTTGCTCGAGACGGAAGTGCAAATTGTTGGGGAGGATTTATGAAAAGACATTTTGAAGGGGTATTGAATGGCCTTCCGGTCGTGCTGATGATGGGTGGGCCCGGCAAAGAGCGGGAGGTGTCGCTCCGCTCGGGAGCTGCGGTGGCCGGAGCGCTGCGCCAATGCGGCGCGCTCGTGACGGAAACGGACGTCATCGGGCCAGGGTTCACGCTGCCGGACGGCACAGCGCTCGTCTTCAACCTCATCCACGGGACATTCGGAGAGGACGGCGAGCTGCAGGCGCTCCTCGACGCGATGGGGATTCCCTACACGGGCGAGGGAGCTGAGGGCAGCCGCTTCGCCTTTGATAAAATCGAGACGAAGTCGCGTTTTGACCGCGCCGGAGTTCCAACGTGCCCATGGAAAACCCTTCGTCAAGGCGAGCCTCCGGATTGCTGGTTTCCCTGCGTCGTCAAAGCTCCGAGGCAGGGGTCGAGCGTCGGCGTGCATCTCGTCGGCTCGCCTGCAGATCTTCCGGCAGCCCTTGAGGATTGCTTCCAGTATGGCGACCAGGTCCTCATCGAAGAGCTTTTCAAAGGCCGCGAGCTCACCGTCGGGATTCTCGGGGAAGCTGCCCTGCCGATTGTCGAGATCGTTCCGCACGAGGGGTTCTACGACTACGAGCACAAATATACGAAAGGCGCCTCAGAATATCATGTTCCCGCCGCGCTCCCGCCAGAGGAAACCGATCGCATCCAAAATGCGGCGCTCGCGGCCTGCCGGGCGCTGGACCTCCAGGTCTATTCCCGGGTGGACGTGCTTCTTGCCCCGGACGGGCGGATCAACGTCCTCGAGATCAACACCATCCCTGGCATGACGGAGACCAGCCTGCTGCCGAAGGCCGCCGCCGCCGCCGGCCTCGGATTCCCGGCCCTCTGCGAAGAAATTGCGGGCCTCTCGCTTTCCAAACGCCTCCCATGATCCGCAGATCCCAACGCACGGCCGCCAGCAATCGCAGACACCACCCGGGAGGCCGAGGCCAGCACCTCTTGGAAGTGAAAGTCCGCTCGGTCACCGCGCGCCGCCAGCGCCGCCAGAAAATCGGAGGCTTTTTCTGGACTTCCGCGCTCGTCATCACGCTCGGTGCCTCCGCCTGGCTTGGAATCGCGACCGCCCTCGATAAATTTTTCTTCTCGAACCCGGACTACACGCTCAAGCGGGTGACCTTTGAGCTCGACGGGATCCTGACCCGCGAGGAGGCGCTCGCAGAGACAGGGATCCGCGAGGGGAGCAACATTTTTCTGGCGGATCTCACGGCGGCTGAAAAAGCCCTGCGAGCGATCCCGCAGGTAGCGGACGTGGTGATCGAGCGCAGCCTCCCTGACCACATCTCGATCTCCCTTACCACCCGCAACCCGGTCGCCTGGGTGGCATCGGCGGAGAAGGATGCCGACCCCTTCGATCCGGAGAAGTCCCTTCTCGTGGATGCCACCGGTTTTTTGATGAAGCCGCGCATTGTGCAGCCGGAATTCTACCGCCTGCCGGTGATCTACGGGGTTCGCAGCGACAACATCCGGGATGGCGAACCGCTCCACAATGAGGATCTGAGGCGCGCGCTCGCCCTGCTCCGCGAAGTGGAATCCCGCCCGGAATGCCTCCTCGCCATCCGGAGCATGAATATTTCCAAGGGCTATTGCATCGAAGTCGTGAGCGACAAAAATGCCAGGATCACATTTTTGTCAGAGGACTTTTCCGAGCAGCTCGCCCGGCTCCGACAGCTCCTCGAACACTGCCGCGAAAGCGGGCGCGTGCTCGAGGCGGTCAACCTCATGGTCCGCCGCAACACCCCGGTGACATTTGTCCCGTCGGCGGGGCCGCCAACACGGACCGCTCAGAACAGCCAGGAGAAAGGACGCTGAAATGGCACGGGAAAACTTTCATGTCGGATTGGAAATCGGGACGACGAAGGTCTGCGCGGTCGTCGCGGAGTGCCGCGAGAACGGAGATATCCGGCTTCTCGGGGTCGGCGAGGCCCCGTCGCGGGGCGTGCGCAAGGGCGAGATCGTGGATTTTGAAAACGCTTGCAACTGCGTGCGCGAGGCGCTGTCGGACGCCGAGGAGAAAAGTGATGTCGAGATCCGCAGCGTCTGGCTGGCCGTCACCGGCAGCCACATCCAAAGCTTCAACAACCGGGGGTCTGTCGTCATCCCGGATGATGGCGGAGAGATCACGGAAGAAGAAATCCAGGAGGTCGAATATCAGGCGAAGGAGATCAGCCTCCCAAGGGAAAACACGATCCTTCACTCGATCATCCAGCATTACTATGTGGACTGCCAGAAGGGAGTCCTCAACCCGGTGGGCATGCTGGGAACCCGGCTCGAGGCGGATTTTCATATCATCCACGGCGTCACGAACAGGATCCAGAACTCGATCCGGTGCGTGAAGGAATGCCACATCGAGGTCATGGACGTCGTGGTCAACTCGCTCGCCTCCGCGCAGGTCGTGCTCGACCAGCACCAGAAGGAATCCGGAACCCTCGTGGTGGACATCGGCGGCGGGGTCACCGACTACATCGTCTATCTCGACGGTGCCGTCCGGCATAGCGGGGTCCTGGCGGTCGGCGGCGACCACATCACCAACGACATCTCGATCGGCCTTCGCATCCCGATCACCCGCGCGGAAAAGCTCAAAATCGATGAGGGGTCGGCGGCGCTCGGCAAATCTCTTCCCGGGGACAAGATCGTCTTGAAAAACGATACCGGCTTCTCGGGTAAAGAAGTCGAGCGGGAGATGCTGAACCTGATCATCCACGCGCGCCTGGAGGAGATTTTCTCCCTGCTCCGGAAGCGCCTGGGGGACGATGTCCCGCAGCACCTCCTCGGCGCTGGGGTCATGCTCACCGGCGGCTGCAGCATGATCCGGGGGATCCGCGAGGTGGCCGAGGCGGTATTCGAAATGCCGGTCCAGCTCACGCGTGCACACGCGGTCTCCGGCCCGACGTCCGCGTTCGAGAACCCGCAGTTTTCAACGTGTATCGGGCTCGCCAAATATGCCCAGGCGGTCCGCTCGGAAATGCCGGAGGAGTCGCGCCTCGGCGGCTTTTTCAAGAAGTTGGGCAGAAAATTCCGCCTGCCGTTTTAACTGATATGATCACGTATCCAAAGTCACTGGCCCGTTCCGAGCCCCCGGTGGTGCGCCTCATCGGCCTAGGAAACGCAGGGGTCAACCTCGCCGACCGGATCCGCATGAACCACCGCCTGGATATCGAGACGGTCGCCATGAACTCCGACCAGCAGTCGCTCTCGTCGTCGGTCGCCCCCACAAAAGTTTTTCTCGGGCCGCTGACAACCCGCGGGCTCGGGGCTGGGGGGGACCCGGAGATCGGCTTGGATGCGGCGCGGGAGTCGCTTGCGGATATCGATGCGGCGGCCGGGGGAGCAGACATCGTTTTTCTTTGTGCAGGCCTGGGCGGGGGAACCGCCTCCGGAGCTTGTGGGCTGGTGGCCGAGGCGGCGAAGAAGTCGGGTGCGCTTCTTCTCGCGATCGTGACCTCGCCGTTTGGGTTCGAAGGCCGGAGGCGCGCGATGCAGGCGGCTGCGGCGCTTCAGGAAATCTCCTCCTTTGCCGACGCCGTGATCCATTTTGAAAACGACCGCATGGCGGAGCTCTCCGCACCGCGCGCAGGAGTTGCCGAGACATTTGCCGGATGCGATGACCTGCTCGGAGGATGCGTGGAGGCGGTCGTGCGGCTGGTATCGGCCCCGGGCCCGCTGGGGGTCGGGCTTCCGGATTTGATTGCGATCCTGAATGGCGGCGGCGGGCCGTGCCTGTTCGGCACGGCGGCGGCCACGGGCGACAACCGGGCCCACGAGGCGCTTGAGGACGCTCTGAAGAGCCCCCTGCTCGACCACGGGCGCCTGCTCGACGATGCGGCCAGCGTGCTCGTTCACATCTCCGGTCCGCCATCGCTCTCGCTCGCTGAGGTGGGTGCGGTCATGCAGGAGATTTCCCGCAAATCGGCCGACCACTCGATGCTGCATCTGGGAATCAGCACGCTCCAGGACAGGGAGGCTCCGCTGGTCGTTTCGGTCATTGCCAAATGCTGCGCATCGCAGCCAGCGCGCGCGGCTGCGCCCGCAGCCCTCAAGCCCCGGAAGCCGAAGCCGCCAGAGGAATCCTCTCCGCCGCCTTTGCAGGAGCCGCTGATCGAAACGGCCCCTCTGCCAGTTCCTCCGCGCGTGGTTGCCGCGCGCCCGGATCCTCGCCCGGCAGAACCCTCGAAGCCCTCCGCCCAAAAAGCCAGGCAGGAAACCCTCCAGTTTGAGCCGGTCGCGCGCGGACGGTTTGAAAAAATCGAGCCCACGATCGTCGAGGGCGAAGATCTCGATGTGCCGACCTTCCTCCGGCTGCCGGTGAAAAAGCGTTGAGGGCAAGCGCGAAACTCTCTTGACTGGGCTGCAAAATGCCTACCCGCGCCCTCCTGCTTGTCCTCCTTGCCTCCGGAATCCTGCGCCTGGCCGGAGCGGCCACATTCGAGGATCTCAACACCGCTTTTGGAATCCCGATCTGGGCCGATGACAACCTCTGGGACGACGATGCGGCCGTGACGGCGAGGCGCATCGGCTGGCCGCTGGAATCCGAGACGACGGCCGATTCGAGCTTCCGGAGCTACCCGCCTGCAAGCGAACTCGTCCTTGGTGCCCGCCCGTATTCCCTGGCCCTTTACGGAGAAAAGAACCTGGCAAGCGGGATCTCGATGATGTTCGCCAACAAGGGCGACGCAGTGGACTATGCGCCCGGCAAGCCGGCAGATGCCAAGCGCGCCAGGGAGCTCACCAAGGAGATTCGGGATTTCAAGGTGGCTATCCTCAAGGACAAAAAGCAGATTGAGGGCGCGCTGACGGCCGCCCTCGGCCAGCCGGCCGCTGACAGGTTCGGCCAGGGCAGCCAGACAAGAGAATCGGTGAAGCGGTGGGACTGGAACGGCCACGCGATCCTCCTCGCCGCGCCGCGCGAGGAATACGTCGCCGTCAGGATCCTCCCGATCGCCGCAGCCGACCTGCAGGGAAAATCCCGCATTCCGGACGCGGAGCTCCGCGAGCGCCTGGCCGCGCGCATCGAGAAGCGCCCGAACGGGGACGTCGTTTTGAAGGATATCCCGATGGTCGATCAGGGGCCGAAAGGCTATTGCGTCCCTGCGACATGGGAGCGCGTCATGCGCTACATGGGGATCCCCGCCGACATGTATATCCTCGCCATGGCCGGCGACACCGCCGCAGGAGGCGGCACGAGCATCTCGGCAATCGCTGCAGGCGCCAAGGAGGCCATCACGAGAGGGGGCCGCCAGCTCGCGTTGGAGCCTGGAAAAATCGCCGCCCAGAACATCAAAAAATGTATCGGCCGCGGGCTCCCGGTCATGTGGCCGGTCTTCGTGGATGACGCGTTCGACAGAAGCCTCTTCGCGCGAGCCAAGGAGCGCGCCCAAATGTCCGATCCTCAAGCTTGGAAAAAGCAGATGTCCGACGCGAGGAGGGCCGCAAGAAAAATCACGAACAACCCGCAGGGCGGGCATGTGCGGGTGATCATCGGCTACAATGAGGCGACCGGAGAAATCGCGTTCTCCGACTCCTGGGGGCCCGCTGCAGCCGAGCGGTGGATGACCGAAGAGGAGGCTCAGGCCATCAGCCAGGGCGGCTACCAGTTCATCAACTTTTAATCGGAACTTCCGCTTCAGGATGATGCTGGCGGGCAGCCGGCGGCCCGGCGTGCCGGCGGGATTCTCGAGAGTGCGGCAACGGTTCTTGCGGTTGCTCCGCGATGGACATCCAGGCTCCGCGCGGCGGCGGCGGCCATCTTGGCCCGGAGCTGCGGGTCGTCGAGAAGGCGGGCGGCAGCCGCTTCAAGCCCAGGCCGATCGCAGGCTTCAATCGCGCCGCCATGCCGCAAAAATTGTCCTGCAAGGGATGCGAAGTTTTGCATGTTTGGGCCGAAGATGACCGGCGCGCCGGCCGCGACCGGCTCGGCAGGGTTTTGTCCGCCTTTCGCACACAGGCTTTTCCCGACAAAGACGACCGTGGCGCAGGCATACCAGTCGCGGAGCTCGCCGGTGGTATCCACGATTAGCACATCAGGACATCGCCCGGGAGCCGCCTGCGTGCGCCGCGCGACCAGTAGGCCAGATTTTTCGAGCTGCGAAGCCAGGCCGGCCGCGCGCTCGAAGTGCCGGGGGACCAGGATGAGAAAAAGATCCGGCCGGGATTTTCGAAGCGCTGCGAAGACCTCCGCCAGCACCGCCTCCTCGCCATCAAACGTGCTGCCTCCCAGAAGAACCGGCGCGCCGTCTGGAACTCCCAGGGCGCGGAGCACCGGAAGAAAATCCTTCGGCGGTCGGATTGCGCCGTCATCAAATTTGATGCTTCCCGTGACGGTCAACCGGCGCTGATCGACGCCCAGAGCCGTCCAGCGGGCGAGGTCGTCAGGCTCCTGCAGGCAGAGGAGATCGATCTGGTTGAAGACCGGAGCTGTGATCCAGCGCGCCGCCCGGAAGCGCTTCTCCGAGCGCCGGGAAAGGCGCGCGTTCACGAGCGCAATTTTTGCGCCCGCCGCCCGTGCCTCGCAGACGATGTTTGGCCACACCTCGGCCTCGACCAAAATGAGCATTTCCGGACGGATCGTCCGCACGGCGCGACGGGCGGAAAAAAAGAAATCCAGCGGGTTGTAAACCGGCTCCAGCCACTGGGATTTTGCCCGTGCGGCGAGCTGGAACCCCGTCGAGGTCGTGGTTGAGAGCACGAAGGCGCGCGCGGGATCCTCCTCCCTCAGCGCCCGGATGAGCTTGAGGGCGACCAGGACCTCCCCAACGCTGACGGCATGGATCCATGTCCTCCCGCCAACTCCAATTTTTTCGAGGACGCGCGGGGAATAGAACCCGAACCGCTGCCAGAACTTGTGGCGGTATTTCCCACGCTTCACCATGCGGATCAGGAACCCGGGGAGCATGAGCAGGAGGACCAGCGGGAAAACCAGATTGTAAGCCAGGCGAATGAGCTGGATCATTCCTTGAAAAAGTAGAGGATTTCGCTCCCCCCGTAGGTTTTCGATCGGCCTGCAGCGAGCGGGCTGGCGAGAGGTTTCCCCCCGGACTGCCGTTCCAGGACGAAGATGCCTCCCGGGCTCAGCGCGGCAGCAAGATTCTCCGAGGCCGCCAGCGATGTCGCGTGGTCCGGGTCGCCGGGACGCTTGGCGTAGGGCGGATCCGCAAAGATGATGTCAAAATTTTCTTCGCCGGCGTAGAGGTCGAGAAACCGGAAGACGTCCATCGTCTGGACGCTTCCGCTGACTCCTGCTCTGCCAAGGTTTTCTTTCACGCAGCGGACGCATTGGTCGAGGGAGTCCACGAAGGTTGCGCTGGCGGCACCTCGGCTCAGAGCCTCGACCCCCATCCCCCCCGAGCCGGCAAAAAGATCCAGGACCCGCGCGCCGGGAACGCGATCGCCCAAGCTGGAGAAAACGGCACCCTTCACCATGTCCATCGTCGGCCGAACGCCCTCAGGCGGAGCTTTCAGCGGGCGGCCGCCGGCATCCCCAGCGATCACTCGCATCAGTTCGCCTCCTTCTCCTGGCTCTTTTTCTCCTTCGCGGGAGGAGAGTGGAAAAGGTTTTTGAGGAGCCCTCCGAGATCCTGCCCGATCCGGAACCCCGTGAGCTTGTCCAAGAGGTCGGTTTTCGGGCGGCCGACTGTCCCGGTCACAGAAAACGGGATCTGCCGGTAGCCGGCGCGCTCGGAATCCTGAAAATTGTCCGCGAGCAGCCCCCCCAAATCTTTTCGGAGCTTTTCATTCAGGTGGAGCCTGGCACGAAGCTTCATCTTGCCGTCGAACCCGACCGGGCCGGTGCCGTCCAGGACCAGATTTTCTGACTCGAGGACAAGGCTTTCCACTATGGCCTGCTGGTCGCGGATCGAGAATCGTGCCTCGGCGGTTTTTAGCTCCAGCATCTGCAGCTCGCGGATGCTCATCATATCGCCGATCTGCCGGATGATATCCACCGGCTGGAAGCGCGCCTCCTTCACATCGACCTCCGCCGTCCCGGCGATGCTCTCAGGAGCTCCTGGCCTGCCCCGCAGCACCCCCTTCGCAGAAATGCTCCCTTTGGCTCCGTCCGCGCTGATCCCCGCATCTTCAAAAAGTTTTTTCACGAGGGTGCCGTCCACGGCGATTGAGGCGGAGAACCCGGTGGCTGGAGCGAGCTCGAACGTTCCCGTGATGACCCCGCCCGACAAGCGGCCCCGGATATCCGGGATGACGAGGATGCCGGCCTGCCAGGTGAACGTGCCGGCGATCCGCTTCGGGTGCATGAATTTTCCAACGCTTGCTTTCGCGATATCAAAGTTTCCGACAACCTGGCCATCAGGAAGGATCTTTGCGGTGATTCCGACCCGCTCGACCGCGAGAGCGAGTCCGCCCTTGGAGTCAAAAAACTGGGCTTGTCCATTCCGCACTTTGATATGGCGGACTTCGATGGCGCGCTGGCGGGGTGGCTCCGGCGGCTCGGGGGCAGTGACGACCACGACTCCAGGCGTCTCGACAGCAGCGGGCGTCTGGGCTGCGGCGGGCCTCTCGACTACGGCGGGCGCCGCAGGAGGTTCAGCTGGCTTGGGCGGCTTCTTGGCGGGCAGGCTTGTTGATAGCAGCACCGGGGAGTTGATACCCACCTCCTCGACAACCAAGCGGCCTTGGAGGAGCGAAAAAAAAGCGAGGCGGAAGTTTACCGACGAGGCCTGAAAGGCGGGAGGCAGCCCCTGCGCCTGAGGGATTGTGATTCCGCTGACCGTGAACCCGGACCACGGAATGTAGTGCGCCCCTTGGATCTCGACTGGCCTCCCCGCTGCTTTTGAGGCCGATTCTCGGATCCGGGATTGAAGCTCTTGCGACTGCAGGTAAATGTTCAGCCCAAGCACGCACATTGCGTAGGCAATCAGGAGAATTCCCGCAGCAACTAGAATTGGCTTGGCAGATTTCGGCACGAGGGGGAAGCTATAGCACTCATATTGAAAGTGAAGAAAGTTCTTGTGATCCTCAATCCGGCCGCGCGGGGAGACCGGGCTGGTGCCCTGCGGGAAAAGATTCAAGCTCTTTCCCTGCAGGTTGTCGTGCGGATGACATCGGCTGCCGGAGGTGCCCGGGCGATGGCTCGCGATGCGGTGGAGGAAGGGTTTCGGGCGATCGTCGCCGCAGGCGGCGACGGCACGGTCAATGAGGTCGCCAATGGAGTTGCCGGCTCGGAGGTGAGCTTCGGAATCCTCCCGATCGGGACGATGAACGTTTTCTCGACCGAGCTGGGGATCCCGCAGAACAACCTCCGCGCCGCCTGGGATGTCATCGAGTCCGGGCATCTGCGCGAGCTGGATCTCCCCCTCGCGAACCGCTTGCATTTCGTTCAGCTCGCCGGGATCGGCCTCGATGCCGAGGTCGTCCGGCAAACAACTCCCGAATCCAAAAAGTCCCTTGGGCCGATGAGCTACCTCCTGACCCTTGCCCAGATTGCGGCGGTCACCCCCCCCTCGGTTGTCATTGAGCCCGATGATTCCGCCTCCCGCGAGGGAAGCTTCGTCCTCGTCGGCAACGGGAGGCTCTACGGCGGCCCGTTTGTCCTCTTTAAAAACGCGCGGCCCGACGATGGGCTCCTCGATGTCCTCGTCTTTAAAAACCAGAGCCACTGGGATGTCGTCCGGTATTTTCAAGCGATCGCGTTCGGCAACCACGCCGACCTTCCAGATGTCGAGTATTTCCAAACTCGCTCGATGACGGTCCGCAGCGAGGCCAGGGTGCCGGTCGAGCTCGACGGCGAGCTCTCGGACGCCCTCCCCTGCCGGTTCGAAATCTCCCCCCATAAATTTCCGGTCCTCGCCCCCCCGCAATAGGTCCCGGGCGCACCCTCTGCCGACGGAGCGCAGAGATGTCTGTGGGGGGCGCACATTTGGCCGCGCATTTGGATTGTCACGCCGGGCTGCGTTCGCGATGTTGGCCGCCTGTGATGCTTGGTTATTACGTCCATGATTTGAGCCCGTTTCTGTTGGATTTTGGGAACGGGATCGGGCTGCGCTGGTATGGGCTGGCGTATGTGGCGGCGTTCCTGTCCAGCTACTGGGTCCTCTCCTGGCTGGCGCGGCGCGGATATTCGAATCTGGCTCCAGAAAAGGTTGGGGACTTCATTACTGGGGTTGCTATTTTCGGAGTGATCCTTGGCGGGCGGCTCGGCTACATGCTTTTTTATGACTGGGACGCGTTCGCGGCGAACCCGCTGGTGATTTTCAAGCTCTGGGATGGCGGGATGTCGAGCCACGGCGGGATCATCGGGACCTTTGTCTTCACGTGGATCTATTCGCGGAGGCAGCGCGTCTCATGGATGAATACCGGAGACAATCTGGTCGTGACCGCTCCGATCGGGCTGTTCCTCGGGCGCTGTGCGAATTTCATTAACGGCGAGCTCTACGGGCGGGTTGCAAGCGTTTCCTGGGCGGTTCAGTTTCCGAAGGAGCTCTATGACGGGCCGCCGGAGACGCTCGCCCTCGCGGTCGGCGAGGCCTCCACGATCAACCCGCAATGGACGTCTGTCGGCGCCGTCGTAGAAAATGTCCGGCTCTCGCCGGCGCTGCGCGAGCAGCTCGCCGGAACGCTTTCGCCAAGGCACCCGTCGCAAATCTACGAGGCCATGCTGGAGGGGGTCGTCCTTTTCCTTCTCCTCTGGCTGCTGCGCACGCGGTGCCGGCTTCCAAACGGAGTCCTCACGGGAATCTTCTTCATCGCCTACGCGGTCCTGCGCATCATTGGCGAGATGTTCCGCGAGCCGGATGCGCCGCTCACGATGGCGCTCACGCGAGGGCAATTTCTTTCGCTGTTTCTGATCCTGCTCGGCTCAGCATTTGTCGTCCGGGCGGTCCGCAAGCCGACATGGGCGCCAAAATTCTGCCGCTGAGCCGGTGCGTCTCCGCCCCGCCCGGCCGCCAAAAGCGACAGGCCGCCTGAGCCTATCGCCTCGAATTTTTCCCGGGCTACATGGTCTTGTCGAGTAGGTAGGCTTTGAGGTCTGAGATCGCAAGCCGTTCCTGCTGCATGGAATCCCGGTGTCGGAGAGTGACCGTGCCTTCCTTTTCCGGGCCGTTTTCTCCGATCGTATCGAAATCCACCGTCACGCAGAACGGGGTTCCTGCCTCATCCTGCCGCCGGTAGCGGCGCCCGATGGCTCCCGACTCATCGTAGAAGACGTTCATGTGGCCGCGCAGCGACTGCACGATCCCGCGCGCCGCCTCGATCAGGGCCGGCTTATTTTTCAGCAGGGGGAAGATCCCGCACTTGATCGGGGCCATCCGCGGGTGGAAGCGCATGACCGTGCGCGTCTCGGACTTGCCTTTGTCGTCGGTCACGACCTCCTCGTCGAACGCCTCGCAAAGCAGGGCCAGAGCCGTCCGGTCCGCGCCGGCGCTCGGCTCGACCACATGGGGCACAAACCGCTCCTTGGTCACCTCGTCGTAATAATCCAGAGGCTTCCCGCTGTGCTCGATGTGCTTCGAGAGGTCGTAATCGGTCCGGTAAGCAATCCCTTCGAGCTCGCTGATCCCGAAGGGGAACTCGTATTCGAGATCGTAGGTCTTCTTAGAATAAAATGCGCGGTCGCCATCCGGGATGTCCTTCACGTGGATCTTCGAGCGCGGGATCCCGATGTCGTCATAGAACCGGAGACGCTCCTCGAGCCAGTAGTCGGTGAGCCGGAGCCCATCCTCCGGGCGGCAGAAATACTCGATCTCCATCTGCTCGAACTCCCGCGAGCGGAAGATGTAGTTCCTGGGGTTGATCTCGTTGCGGAAGGCCTTGCCGATCTGGGCGATCCCAAATGGCAGCTTCTGGCGCGTGGTGTCGAGGATGTTGCGGAACTGGACGAACATCGCCTGGGCGGTCTCCGGGCGGAGGTAGACGAGGTTGTCATCGCTTTCCACAGGGCCGGCGTAGCTTTTGAACATCAGGTTGAACGCCCTCGGCGGGGTAAGGTCCCGGCTGCCGCAATTCGGGCAGAACTTCACGCCATCCTTTTCCGGAAGCTGGTCGGCGCGGTGCCGGGCCTTGCAGATCCGGCAGTCCGCCATGGGATCGCTGAACGTCTCCTCGTGGCCGGACGCCTTCCAGACCGCCCGGTTCATGATGATCGCCCCGTCCATCCCGGCCATATCGTCCCGCTCGCGCACGTTTCGCCTCCACCAAAAATCCTTGAGGTTCCTCTTCAGCTCGACCCCGAGCGGGCCGTAATCCCAAAACCCGTTGATCCCCCCGTAAATTTCCGATGATTGAAAAATGAAGCCCCTCCTCTTGCAGAGGCTTACAATTTTTTCCATGCGCTGAGCGGACTCGTCTTTGGCCATAAATTTCAGCGCACATCAAACCCGACCTGGGCGGCAAGGTCAACGGCGAACGGGCGCCGGTCCGCGGATCTTTCCTCTTTTACAGCCTGGGGATGGTGATGCCGCGCTGGCGCATGTATTTCCCTGCGCGGTCTGCATAGCTGGTCTCGCAGACGTCATCGGCGTGGAAGAAGACGACCTGAGCGAGCCCCTCGTTCGCGTAGATGCGGGCAGGAAGCGGGGTCGTGTTGGAAATCTCCAGCGTCACATGTCCCTCCCACTCAGGTTCGAAGGGAGTGACATTCACGATGATCCCGCAGCGGGCGTAGGTGGATTTTCCCACGCAGATCGTGAGGACCTCGCGCGGGATCCGAAAATACTCAATGCTGCGGGCGAGGGCGAAGGAGTTCGGCGGGACAATGCAGACGTCCGTCTGAATGTCCACAAACGAACGGTCGTCAAACGCCTTCGGATCCACCATCGCGCTGTAAACATTCGTGAAAACTTTGAACTCGTCAGAAACCCGGAGGTCGTAGCCGTAGCTTGAGAGCCCGTAGCTAACGACCCGCTTCCCCTCGGCGTCCTGCTTGATCTGGCCGTCCACAAACGGCTCGATCATCCCGTTCTCAACCGCCATCCGGCGGATCCATTTGTCGGAGCAGACAGACATCAGAGTCCGGGGATTTTGAGGCCGCCAGTGAGCTTGCCCATCTCGCTTCCGGCCAGTTCCTTGGCCTCCTCAAGCGCCTGCTTCACGGCCGTGAGCACGAGGTCCTCGAGAAGTTCGACGTCCTCCGGATCCACAACCTGCGGATCAATTTTTATCGAGACGATATCCCCTGATCCGGTGGCAGTGACGTGGACCTTTCCGCCGCCGGAGGTGGCTTCGACCGTGCGCGACGCGAGGTCCGACTGGGCTTCGGCCATGCGCTCCTGCATGCGCTGCGCCTCCTTGAGCATTTTTGCGATATTCATTGCTGTTCAGATTGAAGTGTGGATTTGAAAACTTCGAGCGCTTTCTTGATGAGCGGGTCGTTTTTAAACTCCTCCATCGGGTCTGCGTGGGGGGCGGCTTGTGCCTCCGATGCCTTGGGCACCCTTTTCTCTTCCTCACGCGCCGGCTCGGGACCGGGCTCAAAAAACGGTGGAGATTCAAGGCTTTCGTCGAACTCCAGCACCAGCCGGATCGGCTGCGAAAGCTCGCGAGTAAGCCGCGCCTGGAGGTCTTTGATCCCTTGCTCCATCCACATGCTTTCGGAGGCTTCTTTCGCGGAGGCCGGAAAGCGCACAAAGAGGTTCCCGCCTTCGATCCGCTCAAACCCCCCATCGCGAAGCCACCCGAAACGAATCAAGGAGTCTTTCGCAAATGTGTCCGCAAGCTTTTCCCAGACAGCCGCAGCCGAGACGCCGTCGGACTCCGGGTCACGATCCGCCGGAAGAGCTGCAGCGGCGGGCCTCATCGCTGCAGGCTTGGGCATCGCTGCGGGATTGGGCATCGCTGCAGGCTTGGGCATCGCTGCAGGCTTGGGCATCGCTGCAGGCTTGGGCATCGCTGCGGGATTGGGCATCGCTGCGGGATTTGGCGTCACTGCGGGCTTGGGCACGCTCCCCCCTGCCGGCACAGGCAGAATTTCTCCGTCGCTCAGCCCGGCCAAGGCCTCGATGACGTCGGTAAGGCTCGTTTCATCGAGGAGGTGCAGGGCCTTGATCACAGCGACATCGAGGTGAAGCTTTTTGTCGGCCACCCATTTCATCCGGGTCTCCGACTCGCTGAAGTGCTCGATGAGATCGAGAAATTTGCCTTGGGGAACCACCGAGTCATTTCCCGTGGCGGCCGCGACGAGCAGGTCCCGCAGATACGCGACAAGCTCGGCGGTCAGCCGCGCAAGATCCTTCCCGGCATCGGATTGCTCCGCGACAATCCCGAGCGCCCCCGCCGCATTGCGCGAGAACAGGTGGTTCGCCAGGCCGGTCACCGTCTCCTTCGACGTGAATCCAAAAACATCCATCACATCGGCCAATGTGATTTTCTCGCCGCAGAACGCGACCATCTGGTCGAGCATGCTCTCGGCATCCCGGAGGCCGCCCTCCGCCCCCCTGGCGATCGCGTCGGCCGCATCGGGATCCAAGTCGATCTTCTCGCTTTCGGCGATGAACGCGAGGTGCTTCGCCATGAGCCCTGACGGGATCCGGCGGAGGTCGAACCTTTGGCATCGGCTGGTGATCGTTGCAGGAAGCTTCTGCCCCTCGGTCGTGGCAAAAATAAACTTCACATGCGGCGGCGGCTCCTCGAGGGTTTTGAGCAGCGCATTGAAAGCGGCATTGCTCAGCATGTGGACCTCGTCGATCAGGTAAATCTTGAACGGCCCGCTCGAGGGGGCGTAGGCGGCATTGTCGCGCAGGTCCCGGATGTTCTCGACGCTGTTATTGCTCGCCCCGTCAATCTCGATGACATCCAGGCTCCTCCCCTCGGCAATTTCCTTGCACGCGTCGCAGACCCCGCATGGCGTGGTGGTCGGCCCGTTGATGCAGTTGAGCGCCTTCGCAAGGATCCTCGCGGTCGAGGTCTTCCCGATCCCGCGCGGCCCAACAAAGAGATAGGCCTGAGCCAAGCGGTTCGCCGCGACCGCATTCTGCAGCGTCCGCGTGATGTGGTCCTGCCCGATGACCTCATCAAATGTCTGGGGACGATACTTGCGTGCAAAAACCCGGTAGCTCACGCCCCCCACCCTAGCCGGCTCCCCCCGGCGCATCCAGAAGGATTTCGCGGAAACCTCCGGAAAAAACTTTTTCTGCACCGGATCCGCCCGCCTCTACCGCCTCGCAGGCCGCACGCCATCCGGGAAATTTCCATGTGTTCGGAAACCCGCTGCACTGGGCCGGCTTGACCGGCTGGATCCGGCAATCGCGCCCGTCCAAAAAAATGCAGGCTCCATCGGAGTGTTCGGTCAGCGCCAAGCCATCCCGCATCGGCCGAAGGCGCGTAAATTTTTCGATAAACGCCAATTCCGCCAAACCGAGAAATGCCGCGATCCCAGAAATGTCGGCATCCGTCACCTTCACAAGCCCCGGCCACCGGCAGCAATTCGTGCAGCGCTGGCAGATGTATCGTTTCATTTTGCATTGATGCCTCCGGTTCGCTCTTCTTGCAAGCGCAGTGACCTCGCCCGGAGGAAACGGTGCTTTCGCAGGGCAGCAGCGCAGACAGCCGAGCCTGAGAAAAAACTTTCCGAGGAGGATTTGCCGCTTGCTTCCGGCCCGCCGATCAAGGCATAATGTTCAGCTATGGGTGATACGAATCCGAAAAACAACCAGAAGAAAAAAGCGCAGCAAAGCGCAAAGAAAGTCAGCAACCAGAAGAAGCCTGCGGTGTCTTCAGCTCCCGCCAAGAAGAAGTAGGCGCGAGCCCGCCCAGCAGGGCGGGGAAAGATGTTCCTGCTCCCGCTGCACGCCGGGGGGGCTGGCGAGGGTCAATTTCCCTAGGATCACACCAGCAGCGTCGCTGGCGCCTCAAGGCTCTTTTTGAGGGTTGCCAGAAACTCCGCCCCGGCAGCGCCGTCAACGACACGGTGGTCACCGCTGAGGCAGAGCGACATCCGCTGGCCGACGATGATCTCGTCCTGGGCATTGACGGCCGGCTTTCTAACGATCGCTCCCACGGCAAGGATCGCCGCCTGCGGAGGGTTGATGATCGCGTAGAAGCTCTCGACCCCGAACGCGCCAAGGTTCGAGACAGTAACGGTTCCTCCCTGGTACTCGTCAGGTTTCAATTTTTTTGCACGGGCGCGGGCGGCGAGGTCTTTGACTGCAGCGCTGATCTCGTGGAGCGTCATCTGCTGGGCATCGCGGAGGACCGGGGTGATCAGGCCATCCTCCACGGCAATGGCCACAGAGAGGTTGACCGTCGCGTATTCGACGACGGCGTCCCCTGCGAAGGCGGAGTTGATTTTCTGGTGCTGGGCGGCCGCGCGGGCGGCCGCAAGAAGCACGAAATCGTTGACCGTTATTTTTGCGGTGCCAGCGGCTTCCGCTTCCGCATTGACCTCCTTGCGGAGCTGGACGAGCGGAGCGGCGTCTATTTCCAACGCGAGGTAGAAATGAGGGATCTGGGTCTTGCTGGCGAGCAGGCGTTCGGCGATCGTGCGGCGCATGCCCGACAGCGGGACGCGCTTGTCCGCAGCCGATGCGGGCACATCGATCCGTGCGGCGGATCCCGCCGGCGCGAACCCCTTGGCCGCTCCGCCCTTCTCGGGCAAATCGGCGGCCACAATTCGTCCGTCAGGGCCGGAGCCGACCACGACAGAAAGATCGACCCCCCGCTCGTGCGCAAGCTTCTTTGCCAGCGGCGACACCTTGACGCGCGGCCCATCGGGCTGGCCTGCCGCGCGGGGTTTCGGTGTCGTGGGAGGCCTCGGCGCGGCCGCAGCGGGCGCCAGCTTTTCGGCAGGCGCAGCGGAAGCTGTGACCGGCCTTGCCCGGCCCGCTTTTCCGTCGCCATCGAGGACTGCAAGGCGCTCGCCCACTTTGACAACCCCTCCCGCAGGCACGAGGATGTCAGTCAGGACACCTTCCTCAAAGGCCTCCATTTCCATCGTCGCCTTATCGGTCTCAATTTCGGCAATGACATCTCCGGCCTCGATCTTGTCGCCGACTTTTTTGAGCCATTTGACAAGCGTCCCTTCGAGCATGGTGTCGCTCAGCTTCGGCATGGTAATTTCTGGCATAGGATAAAAATGGGTAGTGTTGGTCAGCAGATTTCCAGGGCTTTGATCACGACGCGATCCGGGGTCGGGAGCTGGATCGGCTCCAAGGCGGGCGAGTAGATGGCGGGGGCATCGAGCGAGCAGACCCGCTGGACCGGCGCGTCGATGTCATCGAACGCCTTCTCCTGGATCGTCGCGGCGATCTGAGCGGAGACCCCGCAGAACGGCTTGTTCTCGTCCACCAGCACAGCGCGATGCGTCTTGCGGACGGTCCTTAAAATGGCCTCCTCATCGAGCGGGCGGATCGAGCGGAGATCGAGGACCTCCGCGTGAATCCCGTGCTCCGCATCCAGGCGCTCCGCTGCTTTCAGGGCGGTAAGAACGGCTCGCCCGTGCGCGATCAGAGAGATGTCGGCCCCCTCCCGCTTGATGTCCGCCACGCCGAGCGGGATCACGTATTCGTCCTCGGGAACCTCCCAAACCTCGCCGTAGAGGAGCGTATTTTCCAGGAAGCACACCGGGTCGTTGTCCCGGATGGCCGCCTTCAGCAGGCCCTTGGCATCGTAGGCAGTTGCCGGGCAAACGACCTTAAGCCCTGGAGTGTTCGCGAGGAAGTTCTCGGGGGTGTGCGAGTGGGTGGCCCCGACATTTGTGCCGCCATTCGCCGGCCCCCGGATGACGATCGGGCAGTGGATCTGCCCGCCGCTCATATATCGCACCTGCCCGGCGTTGTTGATGATCTGATCCCATGCGACGTAGGCAAAGCTCCAGAACATGAGCTCCATGACCGGCCGGAGCCCAAGCATCGAGGCCCCGATGCCCATGCCGATGAACCCGGCCTCGCTGATCGGGGCGTCGACGACCCGCTTGTCCCCAAACCTCTCCCAGAGCCCCTCCGTAACCTTGTAGGCCCCGTTGTATTGGGCGACCTCCTCGCCGATAATCACGACGTTCCCGTCGCGGAGGATCTCCTCGGCAAGCGCCTGGTTCAATGCGGTGCGGTAGGTGATGAGAGGCATGAAAAAAGTGGTCAGCAGTTCAGGAAATCGTTGCGCCCACGGTGGGTAAAGCGGAAGGAGTCCCCCATTTTAGTCTCCGAAGAAGTGTCGCCCGGTCTGGCCCGCGGCGGTTTGGTTGTCAACCTCCCAGTAAACATCTTCAAAAATTGTCTCTGGGGCAGGCGGCTCGCTGTCGAGGGCGAACTGCCCGGCTGCGGCAGCTTCCTGCTTGATTTTCTCGTCGAGGGCATCGGCGGCCTCGCCGGTCAGGATGTTTTCGTCTTCGAGCTGCTTGCGCCAGAGACGGATCGGATCGTGGTGGGTTTTGTAGCGTTCGATCTCCTCGCCGCTGCGGTATTTTTTCGCGTTGGCGTCAGCGACCGAATGCCCGTAGTAGCGGTAGGTGTCAACCTCTAGAACAAATGGCAGGCACTCCTCGTGGGCGCGCTGGATCGCGCCCCACGCCTTTGCGCGCACCTCGTAAAGATCCTCGCCGTTGGCGGCATCCCAGGCAATTCCGTAGCCCTCGGCGCGCTCGGCCAGGCGGGACTTCATCGCCGAGGATCGCTCCATGCTTGTGCCCATCGAGTATTGGTTATTCTCGATGACATAGATCACCGGGAGCTTCCAGAGCGCCGCAAGGTTCAGCGACTCGTGAAACGATCCCTGGTTGACCGCGCCGTCCCCGAGGAAGCACAGGCAGCAGCCTTTGAGGCCCTTGTATTTCAGGCCGTAGGCCAAGCCGAGGCCGAGCGGGGTCTGCCCGGCAACAATCCCGTGTCCGCCCCAGAAGTTTTTATCCGGCGCGAAGAAGTGCATCGAGCCCCCCTTGCCGCGCGAGCAGCCGGACGCCTTGCCCAGCAGCTCGGCCATGCACGCGTTCATATCCATCCCCACCGCCAGCGCGTGGCCGTGGTCGCGATACGCCGTGATCACATGATCGTCCGCACCCATCAGCGAAACCGTCCCGACCGCAACCGCCTCCTGCCCGATGTAAAGGTGCAGGAAACCTCCCATCCGCCCCTGGTTGTAATACTTCAAAGCAACCTGCTCGAACCTCCGGATCCTCATCATTTCCGTGAGGAACCGGATCTTTTCCTCGGAAGTCAGCGACGAGTTGATCCCGGCCCTCGAATGGTCGGCCGGCTCCCTCGGGCTTCTCTTTTTGACGCTATGGGCAGTCATTGGGGAGGGATCGCTGCGACGCATTCGATCTCGACGTCGAACCCTAGCAGCTGGACCCCGACGGTGGCACGAGCTGGCGGCTCCTGGCCGAAGTAGCGCGCATAGACGCCGTTCATTTCCTGAAACGTCTCCGGGGTAAGGTTTGCCAGGTAGACCCGGCAGCTCACGACGTCAGCCAGCGCGGCCCCTGCCGCGCCGAGAACCTTCTGCATGTTTTGCAGCACCAGCTCCGTCTGCTCCGCGACCGTGCCGCGCTCGACCTTTCCGGTCGCCGGATCGAAGGGGGTCAGCCCGGAAACAAAAACAAACCGCCCCTCGGCGAGCACGCCAAGCGAATAGGGCCCGATCGCCCGAGGGCCGCCGGGCACGTCGCTGAAAATCGTTTTCATAGCCGTCCATCCCAACCGAGAACCGCTCGCGGCTCAAGAACAACCTTCCCGCAAAACCGAGATTTGCCTCGAAATCCCCCGCGCACGTCGAGCCGCGCCCAGGCGAATCCGGGAGGATCGGACGCGCCTCTGCCTCAAGAGAATAGCACCCATAAGGTGCATCGCATAGGTGTTTTGCGGATCGAGGGCCCCATCGGGAATTCGATACGGGATCGCAAGGATTGGGGGGGCCGCAGGCGATCTGCGGCGCAGGCTGGACAGGCGCTGAAATTGGAGGCAAGCTCCTGGCCAGATGTCCACGCCGGCAGAAGAACAACCGCAGGAGACGCTCGAGGTGCAAATCCCGCGCCCTGGGGGCCTGCGCACGTTTTACCGGATTGATGAGGAGGCCGGGCGTCTGGTCCTCTGCGAGCAGGGCGAGGGGCAGGTCATCGTCTACAACTCGCCGACGATCGACGACGAAGCCGACCTGCTCGAGCTTCACAACATTGACTACCACACGCTCCAGTCGTCGCTGGATCCCGACGAACTCTCGCGGTTGGAGTTCGAGCACGACCATGCGGCGATCATCTTCAAGCGCCCGAAGAGCTTCTGCGCGGATGACAACTTCCTGCTCAAGCTGACCTCGACCGGCATCTTCCTTTACGAGGATTACCTTGTCGTCGTGATGCCTGACGACGCCTCGCTTTTTGAGGGGCGCGTCCCCTTCCAGATCCACTCGATCCAGGACGTCATCCTCCGCCTTCTCTACCAGAGCATCTCCCACTTTGAGGGGCACCTCAAGGCGATCAACATGCTCTCGGACTCGCTCGAGCGCCGGATCATGACGTCGATGGAGACCAAGTACCTCCTCAACATGTTCGCCCTAGGGAAAAGCCTCGTTTACATCCTGAACTCGATCAACTCGAATGCCGCGCTTTTCGACAAACTGAAGATCTCCTCGGAAAAGCTCAACTTCGACCACGACCAGACGAGCATCCTGGACGACATCATGATCGAAAACCAGCAGGGCCTCCGGCGCGCGGAAATCTTTTCGCAGGTTGTCGATGGCATGATGGACGCGCGGGCGTCGATCGTCAGCCACAACCTCAACATCCTCATCAAGCAGTTCACGATCTGGACGATCGCCATCATGCTCGCCAACCTCGTTGTCGGGATCTTCTCGATGAACGTCCGCCTGCCCATCCCGATGGAAAACGATCTCTGGCCGTTTTATCTGATCAACATCCTTGCGGTTGGAGCGGGCGTCGGCGTCTATTGGCTCTCCCGCGTGAGGAAATGGTGAAGACTTTATGAAACGCCCCGATCCCGCCCGCCTTTCACGCACCCGGCTTTCTGTGCAATCCCTCGCGCCTGAGTTCGGAGAAAACTACAAGCCCGGCTACATCGGGTTCACCCATGCCGGCTCGCCGCAGCTCTCCACCGGCATCGCCTACTTCACCCGGTGGTCGCGGCTGAGCGACATCCACGTCTCGCACGCGCTCGTCGTGACGGGAGAAAATGAATGCGTCGAGGTGCTTGGGGGGAAGGGGGCCGCGAAGTCCCCGCTCGACCGATACTTTGACGACCCGAAGACCCACATCTTTTTTCGCAAGCCCCGGAAATGCACGTCCGGGGTCGGGCAGCGGCTCGCCGAGGCCGCGCTGGCGCAGGTCGGAACAAAATGCGACAGCCTCCTCCTCGCTGCGCAGATGCTGGATGGCAGCTTCCTGCGCCGCTGGCTGCTGTCGCATTTCCATGAGGGCCGCGACCGCTTTGTGGGGCGCCTGCTAAACCGCGACAGCCGCTGGCTCTGCACCGAGCTCGCCGCCTACTGCCTCGATTGCCAGCCGGAATACGCAGGCAAGGGGGTTCTCGCAACTCCGAGCTACGCGATCGACCCCCAGGAGCTCTTCGAGGATCAGGAAATCTTCGCCAGCTGGCGGACCGCGCCCGAGGAAGGCCCGAAATCCCCTCTCCCCCACCAGGAGTGAAGCAAGCGCTCCCCTGGGATTTCTCGAGGCGAGGTCAGAATGGCCGACCCTACCGGTGCCTTGCTGCGATCTGCTCCCAGAGGGATTTTTCGGCAGCGTCCGGTGAGGCGGGAACCGTGATGGCCACGACCGCGTAGAGGTCTCCGCGCTTGCCGCCGCCGACCGGGAGGCCCATGCCCGGAAGCCGAAGCTTTTTCCCGGGCTGCGTGCCCGGGGCAATTTTGAGCTTGGCGCGACCTTCGAGCGTCGGGACTTGGACCGTGCTTCCCAGCACCGCGTCCCAGGCCGGAACTTCGAGGTCGTAGATCAGGTCATGCCCTTCGATGTCGAAATCCGGATGCCGCTGGAATTTGACGCGGAGGAAGAGGTCCCCCTTGCCTGCCGACCCGCTTCCGCCCTGGCCAGCCAGCCGGATCCTCTGCCCCTCCCGGATCCCCTTCGGAATTTTTACCGTGTAGGTCTCGAGCTTCCCGGACTCCCCGCGCCGGAAAGAAATCTGGCGGGTGGACCCGTGGAACCCTTCCTCGAGCGTGACCATGATGTCCGCCTCGGCATCCTCTCCGCGCTGCGGCGGTTCCTCGCGGCCCCCAAATCCGCGCCCTCCGCGCCGCCCGCCGCCAAACATCTGCTCAAAAAAGTCGCTGAACCCAGTGCCCCCAAACTCGAAATCCTGAGCGCCACGGCCGCCCCGCGCTCCGCGTCCGCCAGCCTGCTGCCATCCGGGCGGCGGGCCGCCAGCCTGCTGCCATCCGGCTCCGAACTCATCGTATTTCTTCCGGTTTTCGGGATTGCCGAGAACCTCATACGCCTCGTTGATCTCCTTGAACTTTTCTTCGGCCGCCTTTTTGTCCTTGGCGGTATCCGGGTGGAATTTGCGCGCGAGCTTGCGGAACGCGCTCTTGATTTCGTCGGGGGCGGCGGATTTTTCGACGCCGAGGGTTTGGTAGTAATCGCGGAATTTCGCTGGCATAGTAGAATTTGCTTACCCCATTCTGCCAAATTTGTTCAATCTGTCCAACTCATGCTCGACATCCGACTTCTTCGCGAAAATCCCGAACTTCTCAAAGCCCGCCTGGCGGCGCGCGGCCCCGGCCACGAATCCGCCGTAGATGCGGTCCTTGCGCTCGATGTGGATCGCCGCGCAGCCGAGACCCGGCTGCAGGGGCTGCAGGCCGAGCGCAACCGCCTCAGCAAGGAGATCGGGCGGTTGCGGGCGGCGAAGCTGGACAGCTCGGAGATCGAGGTGGAAGTCAAAGCCCACTCGGCGGAGATGCAGGCGCTTTCGGAGAAATCCGATGCGCTGGGTGCGGAGCAGGCGGATCTGCTGCTGAATATCCCGAACCTTCCGCAGGAGAACGTGCCGGTCGGCCACGACGCCTCGGCGAACCCGGTGCTCCGCGTGTGGGGGGAAAAGCCCGCCGTGGCAAGCCCGCGCGACCACGTTGCGATCGCGGAGTCGCTCGGGCTCATCGACCCCGACCGCGCAGCCAAGATCAGCGGGAGCGGGTTTGCGTGCTACACCGGCGCCGGCGCGCGCCTCGAGCGCTCGATCCTGAACTTCCTGCTCGACCTCCACACCCGGGAGCACGGATACACGGAAGTCAGCCCGCCATTCCTTGTCCGCCGCGAGTGCATGGTCGGAACCGGACAGCTCCCGAAATTTGAGGAGGACATGTATGGCGTGGACGGGCTGTTTCTCGTTCCGACCGCCGAGGTGCCGATCACGAACCTGCACCGCGAGGAAATCCTCCAGCTGGCGCAGCTCCCGATCAAATACGCCGCCTACACGCCGTGCTTCCGCCGCGAGGCGGGATCCGCCGGCCGCGAGACGCGCGGGCTCATCCGCATGCACCAGTTCGATAAGGTCGAGCTCGTGAAAATCTGCCTGCCGGAAAATTCCTTCGCCGAACTTGAGTCGCTGACGGCGGATGCCGAGCGGGTCCTCCAGCTCCTCGGCCTCCACTACCGGGTCATCGAGCTCTGCACCGGCGACCTCGGGTTTTCCTCTGCGAAGACGTATGACATCGAAGTCTGGGCCCCGGGGCAAAATGCCTACCTCGAAGTCTCGAGCTGCTCGAACTTCGAGGACTACCAGGCCCGCCGGATGAGCCTGCGCTTCAAGGGCGATAAGAACCGTTTCTGCCACACGCTCAACGGCTCGGGCACCGCGCTGGCACGGCTCTACGTGGCCCTGCTGGAATCCGGGCTCCAGCCGGACGGATCGGTCGCGCTGCCCCCGGCGCTGCACCCCTACTTCGGTGCCGAAGCAATCAAACGCTAGCCCGCTCGAGCGCGCGGTCGCGCTCGCCATGGACGGGCATTCGCGGCGGCGGGCGTTTCTGGTGGGCGTATCCGGCGGGCGCGATTCGATGGCCCTCCTTCACGCGCTGCGGGCGCTCGGGTTTGAGAAGCTGATCGTCTGCCACCTCGACCATGGGCTGCGCGGACGCGCATCCCGGGCGGATGCGGATTTTGTCCGCCGCTCAGCCGGGCAGGTCGAGTCGGCGCGCGCAAGGACCATGGACTACGCAGCGGCCGGAAGCCGCTCGACCGAGCTCGCCGCCCGCGAGCTCAGGCACGCGTTTTTTCAAGAATGCGCGAACCGCCACGGCTGCAGGCGGCTCCTGCTCGCCCACCATGCCGACGACCAGGTCGAGACGTGCCTGTTTCACTTTCTGCGGGGATCCGGGGCCGCCGGGCTTGCGGGGATGAAGCCGGTGAGCTCCCGCGACGGGCTCACGGTCATCCGCCCGATGCTCGGGGTCACGCGCGAGGAGATCGACCTCTACGTCGCGGAAAAGAAGATCCGGTTCCGCGAGGACCGATCGAATGCCGCGGCCGCCCACACGCGGAACCGGATCCGCCATGCCGTGATCCCCGCGATCCGGGACGCATTCGGAGATAGCTTCCGCGCCGCAATCCTCCGCGCCGCAGAGATTTTCCGCATGGAGGACGCATGGGCCGAGGCCTGCGTCCCTCGCTTTTCCGCCAGGCTTTCCTGCAAGGATCTGCGCGAGCTTCCCGACGCCCTCCGCCACCGCACGGCCCTCCGCTGGCTCCAAAAATCCGGCGTGCCAGAGCCCGGGTTCGCCGAGGTCCGCCGGGTCCTCACCCTGCTCGACCCCGCAACCGGCCCGGCCAAAATCAGCCTGCCCGGACGCCTCCACGCGAGGAGGAGATCGGGGGAAATTTTTCTCGGCAGGGAACCGTGAAAACAATTCCCCATCGAATCCGATCCGGGTGCCGAATTTTCTTGGCCATGCCGCGAGGATCTATTAGTTAGGCTAACGTCATGAAAACACCTATCAAAGTTGCTGTGACCGGCGCTGCCGGTCAGATTGGATACGCCCTTTTGCCCCGCATTGCCTCCGGCGCGATGTTCGGTCCCGACCAGCCTGTTGTGCTTCAGCTCTTGGAGGTGCCCTTCGAGAAAGCGATGAAGGCGCTCGAGGGGGTTGCCATGGAGCTCGACGATTGCGCGTTTCCTCTCCTTCGTGGGATGGTCCTCACCGATGACCCGAAAGTCGGGTTTGCAGGCGCCAACTGGTGCCTTCTTGTCGGGGCGCGGCCGCGCGGACCCGGGATGGAGCGCGCCGACCTCCTCAAGGAAAACGGAAAGATTTTCACCTTGCAGGGGGGGATCATTGACGAGGTTTCGGCCGAGAACGCACGGGTTGCGGTCGTCGGCAACCCGGCGAACACGAACTGCATGATCGCCGCCAGCAAAGCCCGCCGCCTGACCCCCGATCGGTTCACTGCGATGGTCCGCCTCGACCAGAACCGCGCGCAGAGCCAGCTGGCACAGAAAGCTGGCGTCCCGACAACGGATGTGAAGGATATTTTCATCTACGGCAACCACAGCCCCTCGATGTTCCCAGCCTTCGCGCAGGCGAAGATTTCCGGGAAGCCGGCTGCGGAAGTCATCGCCGATGCGGCCTGGCTACAGGGGCCGTTCTGCGACATCGTGGGCAAGCGTGGCGCGGCGATCATTGCGGCGCGCGGCGCCTCGTCGGCCGCCTCGGCCGCCAGCTCGCTGGTCGACCACGTGCGCGATCTCTCGACCCCGGGAGCCATCCACTCAGTCGCCGTGAAGTCCAATGGCCACTACGGGTTTGATCCGGAAGTCTGGGCCGGCCTGCCGGTCAAGACGACCGCCCCCGGCGCATTTGAAGTCCTCACCGGATTTGAGATGGACACCTTCGCAAAATCGAAACTCGCGGCCACCAACAAGGAGCTCACAGACGAGCGCGCGATGGTCGCCGACATGCTCGGCTAATCGGCCGCCCTCGCGGCCCCCAGAAGCAACCCTATCCCCTGCCCCACGCGCTGAGCGGCTGGCCTTCAAAAGCCACGCCTCAGCGCGGCGGCAGGATCCCCATCGGGCAGGAGCTCCTGTCCTGCCCCCGAGACGAAATCGCTACGGGAAAACGAATGCTTGCTTATTTCGCGAAATGCCGAAATAATGCAACCCATGAAAGCGACCGGATCCGCCCACAAGGTTTTCCGGGCATTGGCGCACCCTGCCCGTGTGACAATCGTGAGAGAATTGAGCGGGGGCGAAGAGAAGTGCGTTTGCGAGTTGGTAAATGTCTGCGAGTTGGGATGGTCCACGGTATCTCGACACCTCTCGGTCCTTCGCGAGGCAGGCGTGATTGCCGACGAAAAACGTGGGCTGCAAGTGTTTTATCGCCTCACGCTTCAATGTGTGTCTCGTTTCATTGACTGCCTTGAGCACCCTGACCGCTACCCGGGCCTTAAAAAAGCTGCCTGCTGCACGTAACTTTTTTTGCCAAACTGATTCGCAATATTACGAAATATGAACCAACCCAACAAGGTTGACTTATCCAAACCGGCAGCCTGCTGCTGCGCCTCGCCGACCGGCCAGACAGCCTATGGGGCGAAAAAAACTCCCGCCCGCCTTTTTCGCTTTATTGCGATGGGCAGCGTCGGAGTGTTGTTTTGGTGGCTGGCATACAGAAATCTCGCGCTGTTCTCGCAGTGGTTGACCTACACCGTCCTGCCTTTCAAGCGGGACACCCATCTGGGTGCGAGCGTCGAGTTTTTCGTCTATGAGGCCCCCAAGGTGTTGCTGTTGCTTGCGCTGGTCGTATTTGGAGTAGGAATCGTTCGGACGTTCTTCACGCCGGAAAGAACACGTCGGATACTCTCAGGGAAACGCGAATCGGCCGGCAATGTCCTGGCGGCCCTGCTGGGCATCGTTACGCCATTTTGTTCGTGTTCGGCGGTTCCGCTTTTTATCGGCTTTGTAACGACGGGCGTTCCGCTGGGCGTCACGTTTTCCTTTCTCATCTCAGCGCCGATGGTGAACGAGGTGGCGCTCGTGCTGCTGTTCGGGATGTTCGGATGGAAAGTTGCCGGGCTGTATTTGGGCACTGGCCTTCTCATCGCCACCATTGCCGGATGGGTGATCGGGCGGTTGCACATGGAAAAGCACGTCGAAGATTGGGTGTTTGAAACCAAGCCCGGTAATGGCACGGAGGATGATTCCCTAGATTGGTCCGCCCGCGTCCGCCTTGGCTGGGATGCCGTGAAAGAAATCGTCGGCCAGGTCTGGCTGTATGTTTTGCTCGGCATAGCCGTGGGGGCGGGCATTCACGGCTTCGTTCCAGAAAACTTCATGGCATCAATCATGGGCAAAGGCGCGTGGTGGTCGGTGCCGCTGGCCGTGCTCCTCGGGGTTCCGATGTATTCCAATGCGGCGGGCATCATTCCTGTTGTGCAGGCGCTACTTGGCAAAGGGGCTGCGCTTGGCACGGTTCTGGCGTTTATGATGTCCGTGATCGCGCTCTCCCTGCCCGAGGCAATCATTCTTCGGAAAGTGCTCAAACCCCGTCTCATCGCCACGTTCTTTGGCATCGTGGCGCTGAGCATTATGCTGGTCGGCTACCTGTTTAATTTCCTGATGTGACCCTTCTTTTCGATTTCAACCACCATCAAATATGAAAAAACTACAAATCCTCGGAACCGGCTGCACAAAGTGCAAAGCTCTTACGGAAGCCACGAAGAAAGCTGCTGACGAACTCGGCCTCGAATACGAACTCGGAAAAGTTACCGACATCAAAGAAATCATGGCCTTCGGAGTGATGACGACTCCCGCCCTGGCCGTAGACGGTGCCGTGAAAGTCGCCGGAAAAGTCCCGAACCACACCGAACTCAAAGCGCTCCTGAGCGCAACGAAGTAAAACCAGTCCATGAAAAAAACACCTCTCATCATCACCATTATCCTGGCCTTCTCCGGACTTGCAGTGGCAGAAGAGAAATCTTCCAGCCCGAGCGGCGGCACTTCCGATTCCGCAAAAGCCACCACTCAAACGCTGCCACTCCTCGTAGACCTTGGGGCCTCAAAATGTGTGCCGTGCAAAATGATGGCCCCCATCTTGGAAGAGCTGAAAAAGGAATACGCAGGGCGGATGCTCGTCGAATTTATCGACGTTTGGCAAACTCCCGAGGCCGGAAAGCAATACGGTGTCCGGATGATCCCCACCCAAATCTTCTATAACGCTGGCGGAAAAGAAATCTTCCGCCATGAGGGGTTCTTCGCAAAGGAAGACATCCTGGCAAAGTGGAAGGAACTGAGCGTGGACATTACTTCAACACACAAATAACCATTAAAATCATGAACTCGAATCCTCAATGCACATGCCCGCCCGCAGATAAACTCATTTTTGCCTGCTCGGGCGCAGCCGATGTCGGCGGCCTTTCCGACCGTGCCGCCCGGCAAATGACCATCGACCAAGCGGGCAAGATGTATTGCCTCGCCGGCATCGGCGGTCGTGTTCCAGGCATCATGGAAACAACCAGTGCTGCCACGAAAGTGCTGGTGATTGACGGCTGCCCGCAAGAATGTGCCCGCAAGACATTGGAGCAGGCCGGTTTCGCCGGGTTCCAACACTTGAAGCTGGCCAGCCTCGGCCTTCTCAAAGGTTCCAGCGCGGTCACGGACGAGCATATCCGCCTCATCGCGAGCAAGGGAGCTGAACTTCTGGCGTGAATCAGCCATTGGAATTCACGCAATCATGGAACAGCTTTTTATCACGCTCTCGCGTGCTGTTGATGGCTCGCCGGCATGGGCCTTGTCAGCAGCATTTGCTTGGGGAGTGCTGAGTATCATCCTGAGCCCCTGCCATCTCGCGAGCATCCCGCTCATTGTGGGGGTTATCAGCGAGCAGGGGTCTGTGCCAACGCGGCGCGCGTTCGCGATCTCCACGCTTTTTGCCGCAGGCATTTTGGTGACGATTGCCGCTATCGGAGCCATCACGGCAGCAGCCGGTCGCATGATGGGTGATGTGGGGCGCTACGGAAACTACTTCGTCGCCCTGATCTTCTTTGTCGTCGGTCTACACCTGCTTGGAGTCATCCCCATGCCATGGTCCGGGGCCGGACAGGTGGGAATGAAACGCAAGGGGTTGATAGCGGCCTTCATTCTTGGACTGGTATTCGGCATCGCGCTTGGACCCTGCACGTTCGCCTACATGGCCCCCGTGCTGGCCGTGGCCTTTAAGGTTGGCTCCACCAGCTTTTTTTACGGAGCGATTCTCCTCTTGGCCTACGGAATCGGCCACTGCGCAGTCATCGTTGCGGCAGGAACGTCAACGGAGCTCGTTCAGCATTTTCTGAACTGGAACGAGGATTCCATGGGCGTATCCATCGTGAAAAGTCTCTGCGGCATTCTGGTTATCCTCGGCGGGGTTTACATGATCTTCACGGCTTGAAACCAAATTATTAGGAGCTCCGAACACCGCACCCGCGCCTCGTGGAATTCTGAGATTCCTGATCCTGATGCCAGGGTCGGCAAGCCAACCCACTTGGGGTTTTCCGTCTCACCAGCTTTCCTCGCAGGGTGTCTGCCTTGAGTCGCTGCTACTCGACCAGCTTCATTTTCCCCCAGGTCATCGGCATCGTGCGGACGTTGGCGTCTTTTTTCCGCGGCCAGAAGACCTCGCGGGCGGAGTCCGTGCCGCGCACGGAGAGGCTGGCTGCAACTCCAAATTCCTCGCCCGCCCGAGGCGAGAATTGCTGGAATGCCGCTGCGGGAATGAGAAATTCCATGACGTAGCCATCGGCGGTCCGGCGGGCCGCGCTTTTGACTCCCGGGATGTCATACCGGTTTCCCGGGATCTCATCCTTCGCTTTCCACTGCCCGAGAAAAACCCGGTTTTCGTCAAAGTTCGGAACCAGCCAGAACTGGTGGTCCCCGTTTTCAAACTCGTTGATTTTTTTCGAGGGGCCGGTTGAGAGGAAGAGCTCGAGGGCATCGCCGTCCCAGAACTCGCGCGGATTCTTCACGTGGCCTTTGGAGTTCTTAACTTCCGCCGCGCCATAGAGCCCCTCGGGTGCCCAGGCGAGCCAGAGCCGGGCATCGGCATCTCCGCGAGTCGAGCCGAGCATCCAATCAGGAATATTCATTTCTTTCCCCCACTCGCCGAGGTTGCCGTCGAGCTTCAGGTTCTTCGCACGCTGGAGCGAAAAGCGGTTGGGGATGATTGGTGCCTGCAGGGAGGTGCCCTTGGAGGATTTGAAAGTCGCGAGAGCGCTCTCGCCAAGCTTCCAGTCCGCGCTCCAGGTGAGATCAATTTTCAGCGTGCGCCGCTCGCCCGGCTTCAGGGCTGCGACCGGAATCTCGGACGTTGCGGCCTGCCAGGTGGAGGGAAGCTTCCAAGAAAGGATCCCGTCCTGAACCTGCGCGGATCGGTTCTCGATTTTCACGTCCACAGTGGTCTGGCCCGGCTGGCCCTCCAGCGGCATGATCTCAAGCAAAAACTGTTTTTGCACAACGATGTCGATTGGCATCGCCTTGACGACGCGCCCGGCCTCCTGGAAATTCACGACTCCCGCAACCTTGCCGACCTCCTGCTTGGCGGGCACGGAGAACTTCAGCACGAGATCCCGGACCTCGCCGGGCGGGACCGAGTAGGAGGAGTCACCCTGGATGAGCGGCCATCCCGCAGGAGGAACGATGGCGGCCGTGCCATCGAGCGGCTTGTCGCGGTTATTCGTGACCCGCACGGCAACTTCCACGGCATCGTCCGAGCAGGCGACGATCGCGTGGTTCGACTCGATCCCGTAGGCAGTCTGCGCGTAGAAAGGGTCGCTTTTCTTGAGCCCCACGGCGTAGAGCGGGAACGACTGCAGCGGCGCGGACAGGCCCTCGAGCTTGTTGCCGAGAAAGTCGTAGATCGCGTCGGCTTGGAAGCTGACGCCCGGGCCTTTTTCTCCGGTGACGACCCACAGCCCGGCGACCAGCTTCCCGTCATTTTCGAAGACGTATCCTGCGGTATTTGGCCCGGCATTGATGCTGCCGACATAGACCGGGCGGGGCAGGATCGACGAGAGCCCGGCCATCGCTGCAAACGAGAGCTTGGGCTCGTGCCGGTAGTTGATCAGCCCGCAGCCGTCGAAAAAGTGCGCCGCCTTGACCTCATCCACATCAAAATTGAAAAACCAGAACGCCTTGTCTGTGCCTGCGGCGAACGAGAGGAGGAACCCGCGCTGGAGGTATGCGGCCTGCTGGGCGGGGGTGACGATCGGGCCGGCCAGGGTATCCCAGCCAAACTCGGTGAGCCAATGCTCGCGCGGCTTGCCGTCGGAGCAGGCGGCACGCTTGGCCGCGCGCAGGGTGTCAAAGAACGAGCCGGGACGCCGGCCCTCGGGAAGCCGCTCGCCGCTGTTGAAGTTGTCGGCGTTCGTCTCGGGCGGCTCCGTGCCGGTATAGTGGTGCGAGTTGGCGACGCTAATGTGATCGAACGCTCCGCTTTTCACCGCCTGCTCGACAAAGACCGGGTACATCCCGGCCCTCCCCTGCTCGACGGCGACCATTTGGCCGTCGCCGAGAAGCGCGACCAGCTCACCAAATTTTTTATGGTAGAGGTTGTAGTTTTCCCATCCGACCGCCCGTTCGTTCATGGCATACTTCAGGTCGTATTCGTTGCCCAGCTCCCAGAACCGGATCTTCGGGAAGCTGATCAGGATATCTGCGATGTCGAGCGTCCACTTCCGGTCGGGCCCGAGGCGGATCGTCTTGCCATCGGCCACCACGGGGGGCTCGAGCGAGAAAAGCACAGGGAGGCAGATGAGCCCATACCGGTCGTAATCCGCGAGGAGAGCCGGGTAGTTCGGCCATCCCTTATAGCTCCGGTCGGCACCTTTCGCACGGCGCATCCCGTCCAGGCGAAAGGAATACTCCCGGTACCAGTAGATTCCGGTTTTTTTGAACGCATCAAACAGCCGGGCTCCTCCCCCATGGTAGTTGATCCCGTAGGGCGAAGCGATTTTTTGGGCCTCGGTCGGCTCCGGGAGCACCGGGACTTTTGCCAGCGCCATGGTTTTCTCCAACCCCGGATTGTCGGGGCACGCGATCTTCACGGCGACGGTATAGATTCCAAAGCGGTCGGCCTTGAGCGGATAGGTTCGGGCCATCGTCGCCTCGACACGGACCGCCTCCTCCCACGCCTGCACCTCTGTGCCGTTCTGATCGGTTACGCGAAAGCTCGCCTTGCCTTCGAGCGCGCCCGGCTTCCAATTCACAATCTGGATCGTAACCGCCGGCGGCTTCCCGGCAAAAATGTTGGCCTGCTCGGTTGTCGAAAGGTTGACCGAGACCAGCGGGGTGGCTGGCACCTGCTTCAGCGCCTTCGCCGCATCGGCCGGCGCAGGGTCCGGCTTCCAGCTGCGAAGCAGCCCGGTGGCCGGATCCACATCGGAAAGGTTTGTCTCCGCCTCGATCCCTCCCAGCACATACTCCACGCTGGCCTTCTCGGCTTTGAACGAAAAATTGTGCGAAGCAATTCCGGAGATCGCCACCGGACGCACCCAGTCTGCAGGCACATCGAACGTCACCGTCTGCCAATCCGGTTTCGGGTCGAGCTTGACATCCCATTTCAGATCTTTCTGGGCCTCCGACGTGCGCCCCCAGCCATCCACAAAAATGACTTTCACAGAAGCCCGCTTGTCGGACCTCTTGACCCGCATGGTGATGCGGCGGACATCTCCGGGGATGTAGAGCGGCTTGGCCGGACATGCCGTAAAATGCTCGAAGCCTTGGCCGCTAAACGGAATCGTGACCTTCATGCTCCCCCCGCTCGAGAGATCCGAGGGCCGCTCGGCCACCGCCTCGGTGCTCCCCGGCGCCGTCACGAATGAGGACGGGCCCCATACGCCCGCAGAAAAATCCTCCAAAACCTTCCGGGTTTCGACGGCATCCTCACCCCGGGCGAGCGGAGATCCCAAAAATGAAATAAGAATCAACGCCGCCGCGAAGGCGCGTCCGAGGCGGGGGATCGTGGAGAGTCGCATGGGGTGAATGGAGGCAATGGTGGTCATGGGGCGAAGGTTTTGGGAACATTCCCGAAAATCTTCTTTACGTCAAGCCTTGATCCATGAGACGCAATTCGTGCTGCGGATGCGGCAAGGCAACTCACCTGTAAAAAATCTCAAATGAATACCGACTTCTTGATCACGGAAAGCTACAAGCGCCTCTGGGGGGATCCCGAGCTCGAGCGGCGGATCGACGAGGGCATCAGCCGGCACCGGAAAAGCGATGGGGTCATCCGGATCACGGATGCCGGCGGAAGGCCGCTCCCTGGAACCAGGGTCGAGGTGAGGCAGCTGGATTCGGCCTTCCACTTCGGCGCAAACATTTTCATGCTCGGCGGATACCCGACCGATGAGCTGAATCGAAAATACGAGGAGGCATTTTGCGGGCTTTTCAATGGGGCGACGGTCCCATTTTATTGGCGCGGGCTGGAGCCGGAACAGGGCCGGCCGAGATACTCCGCCGACAGCGCTCCCTTCGCCCGCCGCCCGCCGCCGGATGTCGTGATCGCGTTCTGCGAAAGCCGAGGCATCAGGATGCACGGCCACTATCTCGTCTGGGATTTCATCAAATGGTCGATCCCGGAATGGCTCCCGGCCGACCCCGCAGCAAGCGAGCCGATCTGGGAAAACCGCGTCAGGGAAATCGGAGGCCGGTACGGCCGCCGGATCGGGCGCTGGGATGTCGTGAACGAGGCGGTTGCCGGCACCTGGCGGCCATCGGGCGGGTTTCCGATGCCCGAGGATTACGAGCGGAAGGCGTTCGCCTGGGCGGAAAAATATTTTCCTGCCGATGCGCGGCTGGACATCAACGAGACGGTGGATGCTTGGGAGAAGGATCTGGATGCCTACTGCGGCCTGGTCACGCGGCTGCTGGACGACAAGGCGCGCATCGGGGGGGTCGGGCTGCAATTCCACCTGTTTGCGGATGAGGATATGCGGCGGGTCCTGGCCGGCGAGCTCTACCCGCCAGGGAAGCTATTGGATGCCCTCGACCGCTGCGGAGCATTGGACCGACCGATCCACATCAGCGAAATCACGCTCACTTCGCCAGGAAATTCGGACGAGGGGCTGCGCGCGCAGGCCGAGGTCGCCCGCAACTACTACCGCCTGTGGTTCAGCCATCGCGCCGTCGATGGGATCACCTGGTGGAACGTCCCGGACGGAGGGGCCGCGCCGGGCGAGGACAACGTCTTCTCCGGCTTGCTGCACGACGACCTGAGCCCGAAGCCCGCCTACCATGCCCTGAAGGACTTGCTGCACCGCGAATGGCGCACGGAGGCGTCGGGAGCAACCGGGGAGGATGGCTGTTTCCGGTTCCGGGGGTTCCATGGAAAGTATCTTGTCAAAACCGAATCCGGAGCCGAGTCATCCATCGTTCTGCCCCAAAACATCGAGTGAGGTGCCAGCGCCACTCACCCTCACCTGAGTCGCGCTTTGAGCGTTTCAAAGAACAAATCGCGGCAACATTTTGTTACAGATGCGATGGGCGGGATGGATCCAGGCCGGCGTTCAGGGAAAACGCCTGACGCTTTTTGATCGCTCTCAGCCTCAAAAGGCGTGGGAGCGGCTTGTGAGGCTCGGAATCGAGCAGTTTGCCACATGCCGACGCAGCAATAGATTTTTGTAAAATCCGGTTGGTCATCCAAGGAAGTTGCCTTCCCCCCCTGACAGGCAAGGTTCAAAAAAAGTCGTGAGCCCGCACCAAGACGTCGCTCTACGGGGCCACCTATTGGTCCCCGAGATACCACGACCGGCCTGTCCCATACGGGGGACCGTTCTGGACACCATTCCATCCGAATCAACCAACAATGGCGGGTCTGCTTCCGCTGGACGAAGGACGGTCCGGCAGAAGTGGAGATTGCCGACTACCACTAAAAACGACATGAAACCACAATCCACAAACAATTTGCTCCCGATCCCACATCCGGGGGACGTGCTGCGCGAGGACTTCATGAAGCCGCTTGGCCTTTCGGCCTGCGCCGTAGCCAAAGGGTTGGGGGTGGCTCCCATCACCGTCAGCCTTCTGGCTCGCGGCAAGCGCAATGTCTCTCCGGAAATGGCTCTTCGCTTGGCGCGATGGAGTGGCGCGAGCGTGGAATTCTGGCTCGGTTTGCAGTCGTTTCACGACCGCCGTGTTGCCGAGCGTGAGAAAGGTTCACGCATTCTTCGCGAAGTCACCCCGCTCCCTTCGTTCCAGCCGGCCTGATCGGGAAAATTGGATCCTTGGAAATAGACCCAGCCAACAACTCAAGCTTCCCGAATTGGGCTTTCTATTTAGAGCCTGCCTTGCGTCCCGGTAAGTCGGTCGTGCTGGAGCCAGGTTGGGAGTAGCAAATGCAATCGTGGAGCATGCGATCCGGCTGGAAGTGCGCCGAAGATCGGAGGACGACATGGATACCACGACGGCCGAGCGGAGATCTCCCATGCTAAACGAAACGATGCAGATGATCAGAAGCTGGATGACGAGCGGGTTGCGGCACCGATGGAGAATCTCTCCAAAAACCCCCTTTTCTTTCCGTCGCGAAAGATCATTGGGGCCGAATTCCCCGGCGGCTTTCTCCGCCTGCTCTGCGGTCAGTCCGCCCGCTCCGACCCCCATGATCGCAAGCGCCTCCTCGGAGGATTTTCCGCAAATGCGGATCAGCTTCCCGAAAAAATCCCTCCCTGCAACAGCCTGCAGCCTCCTCGCAGAAGCGGAAGCTGTTGAGCGTGTTATGCAAAGGCATAAATCGATGGAAAGTGTCTGTGTCTCGTAGGTCGCCCAGGCACACATAACCCGAAGGGTGTTGTCAATGCAATAGAAGTCACCTCAAATCCAGGAATCAGAGCCGTTTCATCTGATTTTTCCGTGGCCGTGTATTCTGCGTGAGTTTGGCAGGAGTTCGAGCGGGGCTGGGAGGCAGGCGTGCCGGGTGCGTGGAGGGGGTGCAATCGGCGCCTGCCGGCAGGAAAAGCAGACCGCTTGGAAGGAATGTGCCGCTCGTGGGTTAGGTCATGACAAAGAATGGAAAAGCGTGAAAGTTTTTTATCGAAGGACGTGCTTGAGAGCTTGGCTGTTGCTCATGGATCGCCGCCAGGAAGGCAGGGATGCGACTGGACATAGCGGTATTTGCTCACCCCTCGGCCCACTTCAGGAGCGATACACCACATCCCCTCGTGGTCGGCGAGAAACTCCCGCATGAAGTGCGAGAAGACGTCGGTTATGGGGATGTCGCGGGGCTTTTTCCCCTTGGGAATGAACGTGTCGGTTTTGCTCA
>JBAXXX010000020.1:0-49532 GCA_037127695.1 Verrucomicrobiia bacterium
TCCGTCGTCAACTCGATCCTAGCCATGCTTGTCGCCAACGCCGTGCTCACCGCGTTTTTCTTCTTTTTCTAGACCATGCCTGTTATCGAAGTCTGCGAGCTGGTGAAAAAATTCGGCGAGAGAACCGTGCTGAACGGGATCAGCTTCACCGTGGAAAAAGGGGATACGATGATCATCATGGGCGGGTCGGGATGCGGGAAAAGCACCCTTCTGCGGCACATCATCGGGGCGATGAAGCCAACGTCCGGCTCGATCAAGCTCTTCGGCGAGGAGATCACGACGATGCCGGCGACGAAGCTCGAGCAGCTGCGCCTGAGGTTCGGGATGAATTTCCAGTTTGGCGCGCTCCTGCAATCGCTCACGGTCGGCGAGAACGTCGCGCTGCCGCTGATCGAGAACAGCCGGGTGGATCCCGAGATCGTGGACCTGATCGTCAAGCTGAAGCTCGAGCTCGTCGGCCTGACCGGGTTTGAGAACCTCAAGCCCGCCGAGATCAGCGGAGGCATGCGCAAGCGGGTCGGACTCGCCCGGGCGGTCGCGCTGGACCCCGAGCTCCTCTTCAGCGACGAGCCGACATCCGGACTGGATCCGATCATGACCGCCGTGATTGACCGGTTCACGCTCGACCTCACCCGCAAGCTCGATATGACGGCCGTCGTGGTCACACACGACATGACGAGCGCGTTCCGGATCGGCACGAAAATGATCGTCCTCGGCGCAGGGAAGCGTGCCGGGACAATCATCGCCCAAGGAACCCCGGATGAGATCAAAAACCACCCGGATCCGGAGCTGCAGCAATTTATCAAAGGCGAGCCGGACGGGCCGGTTCCGCTCAAGCTGTCTCCGGAGGATTACATCGATCGCCTCCTCGGCCACGAGCGGCAGAAGGGCAGGGACTACTGACTATTTTGTGGTGGCGAGGCGGGCGATCTGGGCGGCTGCAATCCGCGCGACGATGGATTCGGGAAAATCTGTTTGGATCGCCTCGAACACCGCCCGCGCCTCGTCGCGGCGGAATTCCCGCAGGAGGATTTCCCCCTGGTGATAACGCGCGACCGGGGCGGCATAGCTTGCCGGGTATTTTTCTGCGACCTGCTGGAATGTCGCAGCAGCCGCTTGGGAATTTCCCGAGGCCTCCTGGTTTTGTCCGATCCCGAGGAGGGCTCCAGCCGCTAGCGGGTGGCTGGGGTAAGCTTTTAAAAACCTCTGGAAAGTTGAGGTGGATTCCTCGCCCTTGCCGGCATCGCGCTCTGCCGAGGCGAGGAGCAGGAGCGCGTCGGCCGCAGGCATCGTCCCTGCGTAGCGGCTTGCCAGCGCCTCGTATGCAGGGATCCCCTTTGCCGTCGCGAGTGCGGCTTCAGCCGCGCGGTTGGAGAGTGTTGAAGACACATACCATGCCAGCGACCCCCCGCAGAGGATCGCAACGGCGGCGGCGCCGAGCAGGATGGTTTTTTTGTGCAGATACCAGAAGAGCGAGGCGTCGAGCGCCTCGTGCTCAATGACGGTGTCGTCAGTCGGTGCGGGAGTTGCCATATTACCCTCCGACCTCCGCGCGGGCTTCCTCGGCCAGTGCCGTGCTGAGGTAGCGCTCGCCGGTCGAGCACGCGACCGTCACGATCAGCTTGCCCGCATTCTCCGGGCGCTTGGCGACCTCGATCGCTGCGTGGACGTTTGCTCCTGAGCTGATGCCAGCAAGGATTCCCTCCTCTTTTGCCAGGCGTCTGGCCATGGCAAAAGCGTCCTCGTTGCTGACCTGGATGCACTCGGAGATCAGGTTCTGTCCCGAGGCGGATTTGAGATGGAGGTTGTTGGGAACAAACCCCGCGCCGGCGCCCTGGATCTTGTGTGGGCCTGGCCGGATCGGCTGGCCGGCCAGCGCCTGCGAGATGACCGGCGAGTCCTTCGGTTCGACGGCGATGGCTTGAAACGAAGGCTTCCGGGCTTGGAGCGCCTCCACGCATCCGGTGATCGTCCCGCCGGTGCCGACCGCAGCAACGAAGATATCCACCGCGCCGCCTGTGTCCTCCCAGATTTCCTCGGCGGTGGTCTTGGCATGGGCGGCCGGGTTGGCCGGATTGTTGAATTGCTGGGGCATCCAAGCTCCCGGCGTATTGCTGACGATCTCCTCGGCCCGCGCGATCGCCCCCTTCATGCCTTCGGAGCCCGGGGTAAGAACGAGCTTGGCCCCGAGAAGGGCGAGCAGGGTGCGGCGTTCGATGCTCATGGTCTCCGGCATCGTCAGGATCAGCTTGTATCCTTTCGCGGCCGCCACGAAGGCGAGTGCGATCCCGGTGTTTCCGCTCGTCGGCTCAACGATGACCGTGCTCGGCTTGAGGAGCCCCCGCTGCTCGGCGTCCTCGATCATGGCCGCCCCGATGCGATCCTTCACGCTGCCCAGCGGATTAAAAAACTCGCATTTCAGCGCGATGGTGGCGGGGAGCCCGGCGGTGATCCGGTTGAGCTTGACCAGCGGCGTGCGGCCGACCGTCTCGACGATGTTGTTGTAGATTTTTCCCATTTGATGATGTCCGGAGAGCCGGGGAAACATCTACACAACCCGCCGCTGCCCGGCAACTGAGAAAAACTGGCTCCCCGGAGATTTTTCCAGAGCCGATTTGCCTGATATCATCGGCTTAACGGTCCAATAAAACTTTGCGGAACAGTTTTTCTAGGAAGTCTGTCCTGCCCCACCGGCTGTGCCAGTGCTGCCTGCACGGGCAGCGCTCGCACAAGGAACGGAGAAGCGCGACAACAACATGGACACAAGGACGATGAGCCCAGCGCAGAAGCTGAAGAGAGTTAGGCAGAACTGGGTGTCGGTATATCTCTGAATGCTCATGCTGTGAACGAGCGCCACGGTGAGGGTGATGGCGAAGTTGTAGCTGAAGAGCCAGATGCCGATCCAGAAGGGCGGAACGCATCCCGCTTCGCTTTTCCGGCCGCAATAGAACCCTGCGGCGAGAAAGAGGACAAGAACGACGACATAGATGGCGTTGATGACGCTCAAAAACACCTCCAGCAAGTCCATCTGGTAGGGCTCATCGGTGGCGGAAGCGCTTCGCACCGCAGCCATGTAGCCCTCGAGCGGCCCCCATTCGCGGTATGGCTTCAAATAATCGGGCTCGGCGTGAATGGCCGCAGACTCGGCATACCACTTGCGAAATTCGAGGATGGCACCCGCCCGGGTGATTTTCCCATCGCAACGATAAAAGACGCTCAGCTCGCGGAAGATCTTCCACAGCATTTGAAAGGGCTGCTCGCGCCATGCCTGGACGTAATAATGCAGGTAGAAGCGGTCGGCCGCACCCGGCTGGCTGCGGAAAAAAGCCTGGGCCAGATAATTTGCCGGGCCATACATGAACGCATCCGGGTTGAACCCAAGCGTGCGGTAAGGTTTCTGGACGTTGAGGAGCCCGTCACGGAATTTGTCCGCTGTCGAGATAAGGATCTCCCGGGGGAAAGGCGGCTCGCCCGGATTCGCCAGATCGCGCCGGATCTCCCGCTCGATCAAATCCGCATGCACAAAGAACAGCTGCGCGCTGATGAGCGCGACCGGCTGCGAACGGCGCGAGGAAAGGATCGACTCGGGCAAGACAAAAAGGGCGACGCCCGCCACGGTTCCCAACGCTCCGGCGGCAAAGGGCACCGCACGCCATTTTCCTCGCCCGCAGGCGAGCGCGATCAAAAGCGGCAGCCCCCCGCTCACCAGCGCGAGCCCCCAGATCGGCTTCATGACGTAAAGCCCGAAGGAGACAACCGTCAGGAATGCTCCCCACCAAATCGCGAGCGGGACCGACCGCCGAATGAGCGATCTCTCCAAAAAGCTTATTGCGCCGAAAATGTGCAGGCTGATTAAGAACGGATAGATCGCCTCCGGCCGCAGAGAATGCTCCAAGAAAACCGGCTGCTTCGAGAGCAGGAGCCCCCAGACAAGCCCGAGGCCGAGAACCGCGTGCAGCGCCGTGATCCGCCAATCGCGGGGCAGAAAAACTCCCAGCCGCAGCCATGCCAGCCAAAAAACGACCCCGCCTACGAGGCCGAGAATGTGCTGCGCGACCGTAATGGAAGCAAATGTCCCGGACGTCTTGAGGAGGAGCCAAATGAATCCCGGATACGGGAAATTCCGGTGGGAGGGCGTGTAAGTTCCGTCAACGAGCATCGCGAGGGCCGGGCTGATATACCCGCCGGAGTCACGGTTCGTGAGGGGTGCCAGAGGAATCGAAAACCGAAGCCACGCGCCGCACAAAACCATGCAGACGATCATCCCTGCGAACCACGGCCTGTAGGCGCCGCTTTCAAAAAAATGCCGCATCCGTCCGGCCAGCTTGGGAGTTTCCATTTCTATCACGTATCTTTCTTGCTCGAATCTCATTCGTAGCGTCTGCTTACCATCTATGCAACCCAAGGAACCGCCCCTTCATCCCATCCCGCTCAGCCCGGACATGGAGGTTCCGCCGGCCGTTGGTTTGCGCGGGCAGCGGTTCACGCTGCGCCGGTGTTTGGTGCTCTGCCTTCCCGCGCTTCTGATCGGCGCCTTCGTTCGGATCACATTCCTCTCTTCAATTCCGGAGGGGTTTTACGGGGCGGACAGCGCCTCCTATTTCCAGCCGACCGTCGACCTCTGGACGAGGGGGCGCATTTCGTTCAATGAGAAGCGCCGCTGGCTTTATCAGATTTCCCTCATCCCCCTGCCGGCCCTGCCGATCAGCCCCGCGCGATCCATTCCGATTTTGCAGCACCTCGCAGGGTTGGCGACAATTTTTGGCATCGGCTGGATCGTCGGCCATGCCACACGGCTTCGGGAGGTATGGGTTCCAGCGGTTACAATCCTCGTCGCCGTTTGGCCGAAGATGCTTTGGACGGAGCACGAGGTCATCGCGGAATCCCTTTTGCTGGGCGCGTTTGTTCTCACGGCCGCGCTGGGAAGTCCGCCGGGAGCTTTGACGGATCGCCGCCGGCTGTTTTGGTATCTGGTCGCTGCGGCGATGGTGGTCGCGCTCAAGCCGCACGGGCGCGGCCTGTGGCTTGGAAGCATTCTGGCGGCGGCGCTGATCACCCGCAACCCCCTTCGATGGGATTGGAAATGCTGGGGGGCAATTGCCGGAGGAGTGGTGCTTATGCTCACATCCGGCAGCAGACAACAAGGCAACTGGCTGATGCTCAACTCGACGCTGCCGCTGGTCAACCTCGATGCCCCCAAGTGGAAGGAATACCGGGAGGCTCTCAAACCGGTCGTTTTGAAGACGCGGGCAGAATTGGATCAATACGCATGGACGCAAGGCGAATATAAGAAGCCGATATCGAGCAGAGATCCCGCAAAAGTCGGGCCCGTATGGGCGGAGCTGACCACCAAGCCCGAGTTTTCGAAAGTTTGCGGCGACCTGGCAAAGGGCGGGATTCTTGAGCACCCGGTCACATTCACGCAGCTCATGTTCACAAAAATCGGAATCTCCTTTGCCACAGGCGCGCACGCCCACCGGTTCGCGCCGGAGGCCTATTGGGAAAAGCAGGGCGAGATCAACCGGGAGATTTGGCAGCGTTCCCGGAAAGATGCGCAGGTGTTTTACCGGATGGATCAAACGGAAACAGACCAGCTCGCCAAAGAGCGGGCGAAGCGGACGAGCTGGCTGAAGCCCCTGGCGGAATTCATCCAACGCCGGTTCGTGTTCCTGTATGACAACGAAGATCCGGCAACGAAGAAGCATTGGTTGAGCCTGGGCTGGATGGGCGCGCTCGCGCTCTTCGGGCTGCTCGTTTGTCTGACCCCGCGTCGTTTCGTTGCGACGTCGATCCTCTGGCTGCCGACGGTTCTTTGCCTGATCACGGTCTTTGCCATCGGCGACCGGCACGCTCAATACGTCCAGCCCATCGAATGGGTGCTTATCGTCTGGATGGCGATCGGGCTGGATGCGATGATCATGCCGATCTCTGCCGTTTGGAGATCAGGCAGCAGCTTGCTGCAAGGAAAAGGAGCCCGGCGCAGAAGCTGAAGAGAGTCAGGCAGAACTGGGTGTCGGTATACCTCTGAATGCTCATGCTGTGAACGAGCGCCACCGTGAGCGTGATGGCGAAGTTGTAGCTGAAGAGCCAGATGCCAAGCCAGAGGAGAGGGATGCCCCCGTTTGCCGCGTCGCGCTTTCTCCCCCACAGGAATCCCGCAACCAGAAACAGGGCCAGGACGACGAGATACGTGGCGTTCACCGCGCTCAGGTAGGCCGACGTCAAGCCGCGCCGGAAGGGGGCATCGGTGGCGGTGATATTTTTCACCTCCGCCAGGTAATCCCTGAGCGGCCCCCATTCGCGGTACGGCCTCAAAAATCCCTGGTCTGAGTAGATGGCGACTGACTCGTCATACCATTTGCGGAATTGGAGCGTGCTGCCAGCGCGCGTGAGCTTGCCATTGCAACGGTAAAAGACACCCATCTCGCGGAGGATTTTCCATAGCATTTGGATTGGCTGCCCGAGCCACGCCTGCACGTAGTAATGCCTGTAGAGCCGGTCCGCCCTGCCAGGCTCGGCCCGAAAGTATTTTTGAACCCGCGTGTTCGCCTCGCCATACATGAACGCATCCGGATCGAACCCGAGCGTTCGATATGGGTTCGGGATTTCCCCGCGGAATCCGTCACGGAATCTGTCCGCAGTAGCCAGGAGGATCTCCCGTGGGAAAGGCGGCTCGCCCGGCTTCGCCAGATCGCGCCGGATCTCCCGCTCGATCAAATCGGCATGCACAAAGAACAGCTGTTCGCTGATGAGCGTCGCCGGCTGCGAACGGCGCGAAGAAAGGATCGAATCGGGCAGAACAAAAAGGGCAATTCCCGCCACGGCCCCCAGCGCTCCCGCAGCAACGGGCACCGCCCGCCATTTTCCTTGCGAGCAGGCGAGCACGATCAAAAACGGCAGCCCCCCGCTCACCAGCGCGAGCCCCCAGATCGGCTTCAAGACGTAAAGCCCGAAGGAGACAACCGTCAGGAATACCCCCCACCAAATCGCAAGCGGCAGCGACTTTCTGATGAGCGATCTCTCCATAAAGCTCACCGCTCCGAAAATGTGCAGGCTGATTAAGAACGGATAGATCGCCTCAGGACGCATCGAGTGCTCCAAGAAAACCGGATGTTTCGAGAGCAGGAGCCCCCAGACAAGCCCGAGGCCGAGAACCGCGTGCAGCGCCGCAATCCGCCAATCGCGGGGCAAAAAAACTCCCAGCCGCAGCCACGCCAGCCAGAACACGCCCGCGCCTGCGAGGCCGAGAATGTGCTGCGCGATCGTGATCGAATCAAATGTTCCAGACGCATTGAAGAGGATCCAAGCGAATCCCGGATACGGGAAGTTCCTCGATGAGGGCTCGTAAATTCCGTTGACGAGCATCGCGGCAGCCGGGCTGAGATATTCTCCCGAGTCATTGCTCGTGATGGGTGCCAGCGGAATCGAAAATCGCAGCCATGCGCCGAGCAGGAAAATTGCGACCACCGCCCCCGCAAACCAAGCCTTGTAGGCGCCGCTTTCAAAAAATTGCCGAATGCGGCTGGCCGGGTTTGTTGTTTCCATGAGGATCGCAATATTCGGGTGAAGGGGAGGGCAGGCTGCGCACCATCAGGTTGCTAAGCGGTTCGTCCGGCTTGTCCATGACATCAAGAACCAGCGCTTGCAGGAGGAGCTGAAAACCCAGAACCACCGGAAGCAGAGCAATCGCGATCGTCCCGGCAGGGTGGCTTCCGCCAGTCGCAAAATTTTCCGCCCATTTCACGGCCCCGAAACCCGCTCCGCCCAAAAAAAGCAACCCGCCCGTGACCAGGAACAGGGTGACCATGTTGATGTCGTAAATGAAGTATCTCCACCACACCCGGCTGACGAGCCCGAGGACAAGCTTCGGAGGGAAGCTGAACAGAATCTTCAGCGGGTCGAGCGAGCTGGGCTCGTTGTTGTAGCGCGCGGGGATCGGGACATCGCGCACGACTGCGCGGATGATGTTGAGCTGGACGAGAAGGCCGATTTCAAAAAAGTAGCGTTTGTGCAGGCGCTGGAAGTTGAGGATTTCGAGGGCGCCACGGCGGATTGCAAGGTAGCCGTTCGTGGGGTCGGAGATGTTCCAGAACCCGCTTGCCGCCTTGGCAAGGAACGTAAGCCCGAAATTTCCGAGCCGCCGGACGGCCGGCATCGTGCCGAGGGCGGCGAGATCGTAGAACCGGTTCGCCTTGGTGAAATCCGCGTGCCCGAGCAGGAGCGGCTCGACCAGGCGGGGCAGCCAACGGTGCTCCATCTGCCCGTCGCCGTCCATCTTCACAAAAATCTCGGCATCGGTTTTCAGGGCGGCAGCGAAGCCGGTGATGACGGCGCCTCCGACCCCTTGGTTCCGCCCATGGCGGAGCACGCGCAGCCGCGGGTCGCCCACCGATTCCTCGAGCCCGTCGCAGCAGTGCTCCGGGCAGGCATCATCCACGGCAAAAACATAGTCCGCGACTTTGAGGGCGTTGCGGACGACTTCGAGGAGGGAGTCGCGCACGCGGTAGCACGGGATGACCACCGCGATCTTTTGGCGCGGGGCGGGGAAATTTTCAGGAGACGCTTCGGACATATTCGCGGTAGGGGACGATGCAAAATCCCTCCTGGAGAGTCAAGTTCAGCCGCTCGAGCGTCTTGCGGCGGTTGAAGTAAAGAAGCGCGTTTAGGAGCGGGTTCCCGCGCACCCCGCGGTTCATGACCCGTTCCTGCGCGGCATCGATATCGTATGGATGAAAATACCCGAGCACCGGGTCGCCCTGCTGCGCGCAGGCGCGGAACCGGCGGAGGAGCCAGGCGGCGGGAAGGCAGCGGAAATACGTCCCGGCGGCGAACGGCACAACCAGCGGCCCGAACCGGCCGGTGGTTATTGGCATTTCGAGCACGCGCCCAAACCGGCGCGGTGCGGCACCAAATCCCGGCCACCCATAAAGCGGGCTCTTCGCGGCCAGCACCGAGCTGGAATATCCGAATCCCAGAGACTCGATCACTTCGTAGGCCCATGCGGTCGAGGGGATCATCGAGAGCACGGGCGCCCGGAAACCGGTGATCTCCGCCGTGGGCGCGGCATCCAGGATCGCCTCCCGGTTCCGCTCGAGGTCGCAGCGCAGCTCCCCGGGCGACATCTCGTCCAGCCGCCGGTGGGAATCAGTGTGGCATGCGATCTCGTGCCCGGCATCATGAAGCGCCCGGATGGCATCCGGGAACCTCCGGGCCATCTCGCCAACAACGAAAAACGTCGCCTTCCGGTCTTCCAGCCACTTCAAATAGACATCCAATAGCCCGGGCAGCGGGGTTCGACGGAACGGGCGTCCCGGCGGGCACACATCGAATTCTTCGACGTCCACGCTGAACAAAAAAAGCGGCTTCATTCGGTGAGGCCCGCCGGAAACGGACGGGGGAAATATCCTTCGGGCAGATCAAATGCTGGCGAGGGGTTCGCGCGGACAAGCCCGATCAGGCTGTCCGCGCGGAACCCCAGCCGCAGCCCGGCGCGCTCGGCGCATGCCATCGCCGCATAAATAGCCCGCCAGGGGATCGGAAAAAAGATTGTCCCGCGACGCCGTTCGATCGCCACGATCCGCCGCAGGAGGTCGCGGAAGAGGATTTTCTGCGGGTGCGCCGCGCTGTGCGGGCGTGCCGAAAGGACAAGACGCCCGAGCGCCACGTCGGCCACCAGCCGCGCAAGGCAGCCATCGTGCGCGAGGTATTGCGGAAAATTTCCCATCCCGATCATCGGGAGCACCGGCAGCGCGCGGGCCGCGCGGCAGAGCGTGGCAAAGAGCCCTCCAGGCGGATTGCCGTAGATGAGCCCGGGCCTGATCACCGTGCCTCCCGCCGCGAGCACTTCGTTTTCCACCTCCAGCTTCGCCTGCCCGTAAAGCGATTGGCAGCCATCGTAGCAGCTCATCGAGGAAATAAAAACGAAGCGCGCCCGGCGCGAAACCGTTTCTCTTAAAAGCTCCAGGCTGCCCTCCACATTGATCCGATGGATTTCTTCCCGCCCGCGCGCCCGGAAATCATACGCGCAGTGGACAACCGCGCCGATGTTCTCCCAGTCGAGGGATCCCAGCCCGCCCCCGAGCTTGTAGCACGCACCGGCCTCTGCGCTGCGATGCCATGCGGCGACCTCGCTCCCCCCTGCTTGAAAATGGCGCGCGAGCGTCGAGCCAAGGTATCCCCGCGCTCCCGTGATGGCGACGCGGAGGCTGCTCATAAGTCCGCCGCTGCGGTCCCGATGCGGTGGGCGTTGGCCATGATGTTCAGGGCCATCGTCGTGGCGGGAATGCTCGGAAAGGTCGATGCATCCACGAGATGAATTCGATCCCATCCAGGCAGCCGACCGAGAGGGTCGGTCTCCCACTCCGACGGATTCTTCCGCATCGGAAACCCTCCGCCCGAGTGGTAGCTGCGTCCGGGATCTGCAAATTGCAGCGCTGGCAGGATCGGTGCGCCTCCGAGCCTGTGCGCGTGAGAGAGAAGTTTGAGGCCGGTCTTCACCGCCTGAGCCCAGCCGGGACCTGCCTTGTTCGCCTCAAGGTGCAACCTCGGCCGGCCGTCGGTGCCAGCCTGCAGCTCGACCGAAAACGTCCTGGAATCCGCCGAATGCAGAAATCCCTGCATGATCAGGACCCTGCCGAAAAACTGCTCCGCGACCCACGGGTTGGAAAGAACAAACCTGAGCGGCGTCTGCAGGAGCGCCCGCTTGAGGTAGTCGCTGTAGCCAAATACCTCCAAGTGGATGAGGTGCTTGCTGATCTTTGGGTCGCGGATTTCCATGTAGAGCTGCGCGAGCGTGTGCAATGGTTCCTCCTGCACGCCACGGGCCAGCGACCAGCGCAGGAACGGGTAGATGAAATACTGGCTGTCCTTCATGACCACCTTCCTCCCCATGGCATCGCGCGAGCGCAGGACAAGCCATGATGTCGGCAGGATCCCCGTGCCGACGAAAACCCGTCCAGCCTCGAATCTGGCGGGCTCGCCCGTTCGGAGATCGGTCGTATGAATGCGCACGGCACCCGCATTCTGTTCAAGCCGTTCGACGCGCTGGCGATCAATGTAATCGACCCGCCCGCTCCGACGCAGGTCATCGAGCGTGTGGGCGGTCGAGTAGATCAACCCGTAAGGACATCCGTAGAGGCAGCGCCCACAATATACGCAGCCAGGCCCCCCGTTGCGTCCGCCGGTAAAAACCGCCTGCCGGGACCGTCCAAAACTCATCCCGTCCGGGCAGCCTTTTTCCAAATCCTGAACGAAGCTTTCAATCTGGTGCGAAAACCTGAGAGGTTCGGGCTTTGAGGAGTGCGATGGAAGGATCTCGGCGAGGTGGTCCGGCGCGCCTGCCGCAGTCGGCAACCAATCAAAAATCGCCCGGTAGTGGGGAACAAGGTCCTCATAAGGAAACGGCCAATCGCGGATGTCGTCCGCATGCACAGGCAGCAGCGAGGCGCCCCACACGCTGCTCAGCCCCCCCTTCGACAGGGAGTAATGAAATGGGCTCGCGGCCCGGTTCTCCTGCATCGAGTCCTCGTCATCGCGATAGGGATAATCCGACCCATACAGAAGCTTTTGGTGGATATTCCCATGCCCTTTTTCCTGCTCCCCGCGCAGGATGGCCAGGTCGGAAGCCTCCCATTTCTCAGGAGGCTCGGCGGCGACTCGATCAAGAACCTCCTGCCGGGCAGGCTCCAGCTCTCCGCCCGCATCCAGGATGGTGACCCGCTTTCCGCGCGACAAAAGGGCTTGGGCGCAGGCGATGGCCGCAGGGCCCGAGCCGAGGACGAAATCGTTCATATCGCCCCAGCAGAGGCGAGATGCATCCAACGGTCAAGTTTCCTCATGCCTCCGCTGCCCTCGGATCGCATGGCCCGCAGGCTCGATCGGCTCTTCGCGGCTGGAAAACAATTTGACACCATGACGCTTTAGCCGATGATCCCTGTCCACAACGATCCAAGAAGCTTTTCCCTGCGATTTATTCAGGCTAATCTATGATTCGACTGCCTGCTCACCTCACTCGATTCTTTGGATTCGTTGATCGATCCCTTCCCTCGGTCCCTTCGCTCCGCACCAATTACAGCGTCTCCTTCAGGGGGTGCCTGATGCTCTGTCTCCCGGCGCTCTTTCTCGGCGGATGGCTGCGGTTTGAGATGGCGCAGACGTTGCCGGTCATCTTTTACGGCAGCGACAGCCATTCCTATTTCCGGTCGGTCGTGGATCTCTGGACGTGCGGGGCGCTCCATGTCCCCGAAAAGCGCCGATGGCTTTATCCTTTGTTTCTGCTTCCTCTTCCCTTGTCGCCGTTTTCCCCTTCCGCGACTCTTGCAGCGATCCAGCACATCATCGGGCTGCTTGTTGTGGTGCCGATAGGATGGATTGTCGGCCATGTCACCAGGTTCCGGGCGGTGTGGATTCCTGCCGCGACCGCGCTCTATGCGGTCTGGCCAAACGCGCTCTGGTATGAACAGGAATTGATTGCCGAAACGGCATTGCTTGCAGCTTTTGTCACAACGGTCGCGCTGGCATTTCCTCTGGAGCGGCTGGAGCGAAAACAAAACATTTTCCTCTTCTTGGCCGGAGCCGGCGCCATCGGGTTGCTGAAGACTCTCGGCAAGCCGATTTGGGCGGTTCTCGTTGTCTTTCTGCTGCTCGTCAACCGGCGGCCGCTGGCATGGGGGCGCAGAAGCTTGCTCGTGCTGGCGGCCTCGGTTGTGCTGGTTGCCACATCCGGGGCCAGCGGGCAGGGGAGCTGGTTGTTTCTTAGCTCAACTCTGCCCTTTCTTCCCCCGGAGGGCTCCTGGCCGGAGTATCGCAACCTTCTGCGTCCCCTGGTTCTGAAGGCGCGCGAAGACCTGCCAAACTACGCCTTCCGGCAACGATTCTTTAAAAAAACATTGGACTGCGGGGATGACTCCAGCCCGCTGGGACCCGAGTGGGTGGCTTTGTTGCGGGACAAGAAGAAATTCTATTCCGTCACCAAGTCCCTTGCGATTTCTGCCTTCCTCAACAACCCGTACGGGTGCGCGCGGCTTTCGATCGAGAGGTTTTTTATCGCCGGAGAAACCAACCGGCAGCCGAGGGCCGAATTCGACCCCGCGCGATTCCACAAGGCGATGGTGGAGGAAAATTCCCTCAGATGGCAGGAAAAGCCCGTGGAGCTGGAATTGCTTTTCCGGATGTCACAAGTCGGTTTTGAAAATTGGACAGCTTCCTTCCCGCCAATCCATCCGTCCGCCAACGCCCTGCTTCGCTGGACGGCGGACTTTTTCTCATGGGGGGTTGCCAGGCAGGGCGGTGCGGGGAAGCCTCCGATTTTCGGGATCCGATGGCCTGGCTGGCTCGTTCTTCTCGGGCTGCTGTTCTGCCTGGCTCCCGGGAGGGCCTTCGCCTTCCTTCCCGTTTGGGCGCCATCATTGGTTTATGTGGCCGCCTGCTTCTCTGTGGGGGACGCGATAGGACAATACCTTCAGCCTGTGGAGTGGACGGGAATCGTGCTTGCGGCCATTGCCCTCGATTCGCTCCTCACCTTCCCAGGCTGGATCCTGGCGCGCAGGGCGGCTACAGCTTCATCCGCTGATCAATCAGGTCGGCCAGGAGGCCGATAAAAAGCATCTGGATTCCCGTGAGGACAAGGATGCCGGCCAGCAGGCCGATGTTGCCATGCACCGAGTAGTCCCTCGCCCCCTTGAGCAGCCCCGCAAGCATCAGGACCAGAGCGGGCGGCACAAAGACATTCAACGGCTTGAAGTAGGCGCAGATGCGGATGATGAGGATGGTGAAATTCGTGAAATCCCGAAGCGGGTGGATCGACGATTTGCCGACCCGCTTGTGGTAGTTGATCGGGATAAATTTGACGCGGTAATGGTTCGTCAGCATCGCCAGGGTGATTGTGGTGGTGAACGAGAAACCGTCGGGGTAAAGGGTCAGAAATTTCAGGGCGACATCCTTGCGGAAAATCCGCATGCCCGAGTTCAGGTCGGGGATTTTCTGGCCGCTGAGATACTGGGCGAGGCAGGTGATGATCCATTTTGCCGGCCGCCGCAGGAACGGGATGTGGACGACATCTCCGGTCCGCGCGCCGACGACCATGTCAAAACTTGTCGCGTCTGCCGCGAGCCTCGGCACCTCCTCGAGCGGATAGGTTCCGTCCGCGTCGGTGATGAGAATGTAGCCGTGCTTCGCCGCCTGCAACCCGCTCTTCAATGCCGCTCCGTACCCCCGGTTCTGCTCGTGCTCGATGAGCGTGACCGGGAGATTGCGGGCGATCTCCCCCGTCCGGTCGCTGGAGCCATCGTTGATGACGACAATTTCCAAATCTTTGAAATGGACGCGCTGCTGGGAAATGATGTCCACGGTTTCTTGAAGCGCGTGTTCCTCGTTGAATGCCGGAATGAGAATCGTGACGGAGAGATCGGAGAGTTTCATGTTTTTTCAGGCCTGTGTATCGCTGGAATGTCGGGGATAGACCCAGTAATGATAAAGGACAAACTTCACAATGCTCACCCCGCTTTGCACAGAGAAAAAAATCGTGAACCTTGATAGCCGCGTGATCCCCCATTCCTTGATTCCTGTGAGGGTCAGCAGGTAGCTGATCAGCCAGCAGGCGCCCAGCGCGGCCAGATACCTGGGAAGGCAATCCCGCCACCGGCGCGCCGTCCGGAAATTGATGTGGTAGTTCCAGACCGAGAAAAGCGCGGTGACGAAGGTGAGGCTGATCGCCAGCGCCGCCCAGTTCGGAAGCCCGGCCCGGCTCGTCAGCCACTCGAAGGGGCCGAAATTCAAGCAGACGCTCAGCACTCCGCCCACCGCGAACCAAAATACTCGCGAGATGAACGGTTGCGCGGTTGTCATAGGTTTGCGGAAAGCGCGCTCAGAAGCCTGGCAATTTCAGCTTCGGCAGGTCGCGGTTCGTCGAGCGGAACCACAGCAGGAATACTCCAATTCCCAAGAAGAAAACCAGCGGCGCCCAAGCCGCTACAACCGGCGGGATCCGGGAGCCCTTCCCGAGCGCGATGAATAGGCTGCTCATGAAAACCAGCGAGAAAAACAGCCCGATCGCCACGGCCACGCCGCCAAGAACCCCGCGCCGCGAATAGACAATCCCCATCGGCGCGGCGAGAAAAACCACCACCAGGCAGACGAGCGAGAGCGACCATCTGAAATTCAGGTGCGTGCGGTATGCCGCGAGCCGCTTGTCGGGAAAATCACTGTTGTAATCCAGGTAGTCCCTGAGCTCAGGAACCGACAGGAAGTCCGGGTTCATGACCGAGCTGGAGATCCGCCAGGGCGTCTCGGACCACCCGTCAATCGTGATGCTCGGCCGCTCCTCGGATTTGACCACGTCCCCTTCCGGGTTCATCTCGCTGTAGCGCGCCCTGGTGAGGGTCCATCGCTTCAAGGCCGGATCATAGGCCCCGTCGCGGGCATACCACTGCTGGAGGATGTCGCCGGTTTCGTTCTGCTGGATGATCTGGATCTCCCGGAGCGTCCCCCGCTCGACGTTGAAGCTGTTCGCATACCATGTGCGCATGTCTTCCCGGTTGCGGAACAGGTGGCCTTTGATTTTTAAATCCCGCTTCTTGCCGCGCTTGATGTCGCTCAGCATCTTCTTGCGGATCGCCGCCGCGTGCGGCGCGGATTCCTGGTTGAAATATGCGGTCACGGCGGATAGCAGGAGCCCCATGCAGATCAGCGGGATGATGATCCGCGTCAGGCTCAGCCCGGCCCCCATCATCGAAATGATCTCGTTCGCGCGCGACATCGCGGTCAGCGAGTAGAGGAGCGCCAGCAGGAGCCCGATCGGCAGGCAAAGCACTACGATCTGCGGAATCTGCGACGCGTAGTAGTCCCGAAGCACGTCCATCCCCGCCTTCCCCTGAATGAAATCCTGCAGGTTGTCGCTCAGATCAAAAATAAACCAGATCGCGATGAACCCGAGGAAGCAGCACAAAAACGGAGTGGCAAACTTTTTCAGGATGTAGCGGTCGAGGATGGTCATGGATGTCTGTTGGAATAACCTGCTGGGCGGATAGAATTTGTGCCGGAAGTGCTTCGGGGGATCCGCCGCCTGGGCGGCAGGCAGATTGGGCGGAAAGAAAAAATCAACATCATGGGGATGTGTAGCCGACTCTGCGGGGTTCGTCGAACTCAAATCTCAGATTCGCCGGGGAGCGCACGCTTCCAGCGTGCATGGTCCGGCATCCTGCCGGGCCATTTCTCCCGGAAGGATGCCCGGAAACACACCCGCAGCGGGGGCGGTCCCCACCGATGAACCTTGCGGCACCTGAACCTGACGCACTCCCGCCCGGGCTCTCCGAAGCGCGCGTTGCCTCAGGTCAAAATGACATCGGGGGATCAAAAGCGTTTTTTTCTGGCCGGTTTCTCCTTGTGTCGGGCTGCCTGCCAACTCAGAATCCTTCCATGGATCGCATGGAATCGGGGCCATCTTTCCCCGTGTCTTGCGCGACATCTTTGTTCATGGAGCCATTGTTTTTGACCGTCATCGTTCCGACCTTTCAAGAGCGAGAGAACATCCCGCTGGTCGTCGAGCGGTTGGAGGCCCAACTTGGCAGCTTCGAATGGGAGGTTGTTTTTGTTGATGATGATTCTGATGACGGGTCGGAGGAGGTGCTGCTGGCCCTCTCGAGGCGAAACTCCCGGGTTCGCCACCTGCGCCGGGTCGGGCGGCGCGGCCTGACCTCGGCATGCCTCGAGGGCATGGGCTCAAGCTCGGCCGATGTCTTTGCCGTCATGGATGCGGACCTCCAACACGACGAGGCGATCCTTCCAGAAATGGTGGCGGCCATGCAGGAGGATCCCCATCTCGATCTTGCCGTCGGAACCCGCTACTCTGCGGGCGGGGGCGTGGGAAAATGGTCGGAGGGGAGACACCGAATCAGCCGGTTGGCCACGCTCCTCGAAAAATCTTTGCTTCGCACGCCGCTCACGGATCCGATGAGCGGATTTTTCGTGATTCGGCGGGAGGTTTTCGACTCGACCGTCCGGCAGATGACCGGGATGGGATTCAAGATCCTTCTGGATATCGTGCTCTCCAGCCGCCGCAAGCTGAGAACCCGGGAATTTCCGTATGAGTTTCGGATCCGCAAACACGGGGAGAGCAAGCTCGATGTCGTCGTCGGGCTGGAGTATCTCTACCTCTTGGCCGACAAATCGTTAGGGCGCTTGCTCCCGGTGAGCTTCGTCCTTTATGTCAGCACCGGGCTTCTGGGGATGCTCCTCCATCTTGCCGTTCTTGGCGTGCTCTACCGCGCGGCAGGGGTAGCATTCGTCCTGGCCCAGAGCCTTGCGACGGCGGCGGCCATGACGTCGAATTTTTTGATCAACAACGCCGTGACTTTCCGCTCCCGCCGGCTTCGCGGCAGCCGTCTGCTGCCCGGCCTCCTCGCTTATGTCGCCGTCTGCGCGTTGGGGGCGTTGGGGAATGTCCAAACGGCTGAATACCTTTATGCTGCAAAAATCCCCTGGTGGTTTGCCGGCGCATGCGGCGCATTGATCGGAGCGGTTTGGAACTATGCCGTCTCGACGCAGATCGTTTGGACCTGGCTGCCCAAGATGCTTGCCAGCCCGGGAGACGCCCGCGCGCGGGTGGCCCCCAGACCTCCGTGCAAGGACGCTGGAGGCGGGGCGGAGGGCTCGGCAGGCGAGGCCTGATGCTTGGATTATTCCTTCACGGCCGCGCGGTGAAGAATCCTCTGGAGGCGCTTCATGGCGGGAGGCTCGCTGATTTTTCCCCCGTCCTTGCTGTGGATATAGAACGAGTCCATCGCGACATCCATCTCGGTCGTGATGCGCGCGAGCTCGATGATCAGCCCGGCGGTTCCCATCGCGCGCAAAAGATCGTAGAGAAGCCCGAGCCGGTCAGGCGTCTGGATGTCCACCAGCGTGTAGATCGGGTGCGACGAGCTATCGACATGGATCCTCGTGGGCAGGTCGAATTCCTGTGAGATCCGGTACCTTGGAAGCCGGGTCTCTTTGCTGACGAGCGTGGTGAAATCGAACTCCTCCACGGCAAGCGACTCGGCAAGGTTGGCCTCAACGCGCCCGATGTCCCTCGGGCTGGTCACCGGCTCGTGCCGGGTGCTTCCGACACGGAAGATGTCGAGCACCAGGCTGTCGCTGCGCGTAAAAATGTCTGCGCTCAGGATGTTGATCTGTGCGGAAAGGAAGGCCCCCGAGATCCGCTCGAGGAGGCGGGGGCGGTCCCACCCGCAAAGCCAAACCTCGCTGTGCCCCTGCTCGGGGCGCGGGATCCACTGAAAAACCGGTGCGAGGGAGGTGGCATCCCCCTTGCTCTGGTTTTCAAAAAACTTCCGGAACAGACCCAGGTGCGCGGCGATGTCCTCCGGACCAAACATCTGAAAATACCGCTCGGGCATAAATTGGAAATGCGCCGCCGCCTCGTCAGAAAAGTCGCGCCCGAGCTTGCGGAGGACGTTCTGGTGCTGCGCCTCGCGGGTCCGGCGGGTTTCCTCGGCGGCGACCGGCGCGCCGTCGAGGTGCTGGCTCGCCCGGTTGTAGAGCGTCCATACGAGACCTTCTTTCCAATCCGACCAATTTTGGTCGCTCGTTCCCATGCCGTCGGCGAGGGTGACGAGCATCAGCGCGTCCAGGTGGGAGCGGGAGCCGATGATGCTCGAGAAATCCTCGATCGTCGCCTGGTCCTCGAGGTTGCGGGTCTGCGCTGTTTTTGAGAGGAGGTAGTGGGAGTCCACCAGGGTGATGAGCATCCGCCGGCGCTCGGGCGTGAGCTGAAGCCGGCGCGAGACCTTGTGCGCGAGCGCGGCGCTCGCCTCCTCGTGGTTGCGCTCGTTTGCGGCCTTTCCTGTATCGTGCAGGAGCAGCGCCAGGTAAAGAATCGCCGGATCTTCGATCTTCTGGAAAATCTCGCGGTAGCCGCCCAGTTTTTCCGAGCCGGCAAAGAGCGTTGCATCCAGCTTTTCGATGCACACGAGGGTGTGCTCGTCGGCCGTATAGCGGTGGTAGAACTCGTGCTGGACGAGGCAGTCGAGCGCGCCAAACTCCGGCATGTAGCGCCCGAGAAACCCGAGGTTGTGCATCCGCCGGAGCACCGGGCCGACCTCGCCCTTGCGCGAAAGGATGGCGAAGAATGTCTGCCGCGCGGCGCTCGAGTATTGGAACGTCCGGTCAACGAGCGAAAGCCTGCGGCGGATCAGGTCGCTGAGCTCCGCATGAAAATCGAGCTGCCGGACCTGGGCATGGTGGAACGCGCGGATCATCCGGAACGGATCCTCATGAAAAATCTCGCGGGATTCCGGTTCGAGCTTCCCCTGCCTCGCAAGGAAGCCGTCGAATTTCTCCGCCTTCGGACGGCCGCGGAGCATCGCAAAAAAACCTGCTGGCTTCTTGGCGGGAACCGCCTGCATCCGCTCGAGCGCGGCCTCGGTGAGCAGGTGGATGTTTCGCGTGTGGCTGTAATAGTCGCGCATGAACGCCTCGACTTTTCGCAGGATATTTTTTTGTTCGTAGCCGAATGCGACGGCGACCTGGCCTTGGAGCTGGAGGGTGAGCGAGTCGATCGCGCGCTCGTTGAGGTAGTGCATCTCGGTCCGGGTCCGGAGGAGAAAATCGTAGCCTTTTTCGAGCAGCCGGCGCTCGGTCTCCCGGAGGGCTTTCGCCTCGACAAGCTTCGCGGCTGTCATCAGGCCGAGCTTGAACTGCGAGATCCAGAGCATGCTTTGGTAGTCGCGCAGGCCGCCGATCCCGTTCTTCACATTCGGCTCCTGCAGGAAGACGCTCTGCCCGTTCTTGATCTGCAGCTCGGCCTGGTTGGCGAGCCTCCACTGGATGTATTCGCTCTCGTGCCGGCGCACGCACGCATTCTGGAAACGCTCTCGGAACCGCGTGAAAATCTCCCGCTCGCCGGCAAGGAACCGGGATTCGAGCATCGAGGTCTTCGTGATCATGTCCTCGTTCGATTTTTCGATGGCCTGGGGGATCGTGCGGGTCGCATGCCCTACCTTGAAGCCAAGGTCCCACAGGACGACAAGGGTCTGGCGGATGATCTCTTCGATTTCCTTATCCTGCTTCGAGCCCTCCTGAAGAAACAGGATGTCGAGATCGCTGAACGGCATGAGCTCGCGGCGGCCGTAGCCCCCGAATGCGGCGACGCAGAGCCTGCCTCCCAGGCCCTTTGGAGCGACGGCGCTCAACACGCCGCTGAAGAGTTCAGAAAAAAGAATATCCGCCAGATCCGACCTCTGGCGGGCGACCTCGCGGCCGCCGCCTCCGGCATTGTGCCACATCCGGAGCCGCTGCTCCTCGACCTTGCGAAACCCTTTGAAGATCGAGATCTGGTCGTCGGGCTTCTGCCGGGTGCGCTCGGAGAGCACGGTTGCTGTCTTGTTAAGCTCGCGTTCTCTCGGGGAAATCATGGGGCGGCGTGGATGACGATCTCGACCCTGCGGTTGATTTGCTGCTCCTCGATCGTTCCATCGGCCGGGGCGATGAGGCGGGATTTTCCGTAGCCGAGCGTCTGGATGGCATCCCATGGCAGCCCCATGCTTTCGGTGAGCCAGGCCTTGACGGACTCCGCCCGCCTGCGGCTGAGGTCCAGGTTGTAGGCGTCGGTTCCGAACGAGTCGGTGTGCCCCTCGATCACAAAGCGGGCGCCCGGGTTCCTCTGGATGAGCATTCCCAGCTTCCGCAGGCTCGCGACCGCCTCCTCGCGCAAGCCGGGGGCATCGTAGTCAAAAAGCAGGTCGGTCGGCATGAGGATGGGAGCGGTTTCTGCCGTAAGCGGCCCGGTTTGCGCGAGCAGTGCGTCGAGGTTGCTGAACCCTCTTTCGCCAGCCGCGCCACCGGATTCGCGCGAGCCGCTTCTCGTCTCCGGGATCGGGAGCTGGATGGAGGAATTTCCGGCCACCAGCGGCTTTTCCGAAAGCAGCTCGTCTGCAAGATTCTTGCTTTCAGGAAATGCGGCCGATGGAGCGGGCGCCGCGCTGAAGGAGTTCTGCCTCGAGGGCAGGGCAACCTCCGGAGCCTCCGAGAGGATCTTGCTGTCGAGCCTGGGCGCCGGCGAAAGCGAAGGGCTGCCGCCTCCGGATTTTTCCAGAGCCGCCGATTCGTCCGGCAGCTTCACCGCGACGGGAGCGGCCGCCGGGCGCTTGACCTCGGCGGGGGCGGGATTCAGCAGCCTCGGGTCGAGGTCCACGCTATCGAGCTGAAACCTCCTCGGCGGCGACGGATCGTAATCCACCCCGCTCAGCGGATCAAGCTTCAGTCTGTCCGTCCACAGCAGGAAGCAGGCATGGATGAGCACCGAAACCACAAGGGCAGGAAGCAGCCACCGCCCGATGCCCGTGGCGGAAGATCCCAAGTCCAATGTGCGCGCGCGACGATCCATTATTTTCACACTACAGATTCCGCGCGGAAATTTCCACAAGAGGCTGAAAAATCTGCTCGGTCGTTTGTTAGCTGGAATGGCCGCCTCTCGCGCAATAATTACCACGGGGGGCTAGCTACCCGGGGTAGCCGCCTGGGTCGATTTCGATGGTCGCGAACCCGGCGGCGGCGAGGCCCGCTCGCATCGAGGCTTCGCAGGAGGGGAGGGATCTCATTTCTTCCCGGCTGATCTGCACCCTGGCGCCGGGCTCCCGGCCTGCAATGTAGCGCACGCGGAAGACTCGGAAGCCGAGCGAGCGGATGAAGGCCTCGCCCATCTCTACCATCGCGAGTGCCGGGCCGGTCACCCGCGTGCCGTAGGGGATGCGCGACGCGAGGCACGGCTGCGCGGGCGCGTCGTGCGTGGGAAGGCCCAGCCGCTTGGAAACCGCGCGCACTTCCACCTTGGAAAGCCCGGCGGCTTTCAGCGGGGCCAGGACATGAAATTCGGCGGCGGCCCGCGAGCCGGGCCGCTGGTCGGGCGGGTCGTCTGCGTTCTCGCCGTAGGCAATGGCGGAAAATCCTCTTTTGATCGCAAGCTTTTCGAGTGTCGAAAAAAGCTCGGCCTTGCAGAAGTAGCACCGGTTCGGAGGGTTGCTGAGGTAGCCCTCGTTTGCAAATTCCGCCGTGGCGACGACCTCGACCTTCGCGCCGATGCGGGCGGCGGCGGCGAGGGCCTGGGCGAGCGCCGCACGGGGAAGGCTCGGGCTGTCTGCGATCGCGGCGAGGATCCTGCCGCCGGCGGTCCGGGCCGCGAGGGCGAGCAGGCACGTGCTGTCCACCCCTCCGGAATAGGCGATGATCATCGGCGAATGGTTCCGGATGATTTCCTCCACACGAGCGGATTTCTCCTCGATATTCACGTGCGGTCGTCAGCGCCAGCCTCGCGCTGGCGGCTGCCGGGGATCCCCCTGTGGGAAGGGTTTTCGGAATGCGGTTGCATGGCGTGGAAAAATATGCGCTTCCTCAAGAAAAAACGATTGCAATCTGGTGGAAGACGCTCAAATCTCATCTTTAACAAATCATTCAAATGGCCGAACTAGCAAATAAATACAGCGAGAACGTAACCGGAAAATTTTATGTGGATAACCAGTGCATCGATTGCGATCTTTGCCGGGAAACCGCGCCGTCGAATTTCATGCGCAATGACGAAGGCGGCCACACCTACGTAGGCAAGCAGCCAGAGACGCCTGAAGAGGAGGCCCAATCCAACGAGGCGATGGTGAACTGCCCGGTCGAGGCGATCGGCAACGACGGGGAGTAGCCGCCGCTCGGAAACCAGGCCCCTGCAAATCCGCCCCACCATCCGCGTGGGGGGCGAGGAAAATCTTCCTCTTCATGTCGCCAGCCTTACTGCGCCGAAAAATATTGTTTGAGTGGCGCGGGCTTGAGGATTTGAAGCCGAAGCGCGACCAGTGCGCCTTGGTGGGGGATCTGCTGGGGAAGATCCTGCCCAAGCTTGGCTTGGCCGACAGGGTGGGGGAGCAGCAGATCACAGAGGCCTGGCGCGAAGTTGCCGGAGATTTTCTTGCCAAGCACTCCGTGCCTGCCGGGCTTGCGGGTGGGACGCTGACCGTGCAGGTGATCCAGCCGAGCGTGCGCTACGAACTCGAGCGCACGTGGAAGCGCGAAATTCTCGCCAAGCTTCAGTCGCGGTTTGGAAAGAAAGTTGTGCGTGAGGTTCGCTTCAGGCTCTAGCCTGGGCAAATCAGTGCCGCAGCCGATCTCGCCCACCATTTGGCTGCCAAGGCCATCGTCATCCTTCGCCGGATCACGGCGGATTTGCCCGGGTGATCTGGGATGAGCGGAGCCGGGCTTTGCGGATAGGGTTTATGGCCTCCCAGGTTGGGCTGCAGGAGCGGTGCTTTGCCGCCAGGTTAGCTCCGTCCCAACGGGGAGCATGCGCGCCGCCCGGACGATATCCCAGTTTGGCATCCGAAATCCCCCAATGCCTGCCAGCGTGCCCATCCGCCCGGGAATGCTTGTTCCGTGAAGCCCGAACGGCAGGATCTCTGGCGGTTCGGTTTTTGCAAGGTTGATCCAGATGATGCCCGCCGGGTTGTTCGGTCCGGCCGCAAGGCATTCTTCGGCGGATAGCACCTCGGAGGGAGGAAGAGGGTTTTCTCCTGTAAAGAAGGAGCTCACTGGCTTGGGCGGATCCTTGGGCTCACGGAGCGTCAGCAGGCAGGGGCGCGCGATGGCGTCGAGGATTCTCCAAGTCCCGCGCCCGCGCAGCCCCGGCCTCGCCGGCGAGACGGGCAGGACGGCAGCAAGCCGGTCGTTGCTGTAAATCTCGAGGCGCGAGGTGTCCACAATGGCTGCGGTGACGACATGCCCGGGATCCGCTGCTGGCTGGAGCGGCGGAGCAAGCGCCTTCTCGATTTCAAAAGGAGTCACATTCGGGATCAGAAATTCTGCTCCTGCCTGCGGGAGCGGCTTCAGCTCCGGGTTGAGCGATTTCAAGAGCGCTTCGTCACAGTGAAACCGCTCGGCGACGAACTCCCAGGGCGACCGATAGGCGAGCAGGGAGGAGGATGTCATCTCCGCATAGACGGGAGCGGCTGGCGGCTTCACGGCAGGCAATGGTTTTTTCTTCCCGGATTTCTCGGCCGGCCGATCGGTTTTTTTCTCCGCCGTATTTTTTTCTGCCTTGGGCGGTGCGATGAAGCGGAAGTCCGCAGCCCTGAGGGTATAGCGGACCAAAGCTTCCCGGACTGCGGAGCGTGCCGCTGAGATCGCCGGTTCTCCGCCCCGGCTGGCCTGGTACAGGGAGACGAGCTTCTGGAGTGCGATGCTGTTTTTTCCGTCAATCGGCCCGGCCGAGAAATTCGCATGGTCGAGGAAAACTTGGAGGAGCAGGATCTCCTGATCCAGATCGGGAAGGGGGGCACCTCGGGCCGCGCTCCGCTTCGGGACGGTGGCGATCTCCGGCGGAAGCCCGAGCGCGATGCATTCCGACAGCGTCGGGATCTGCAGCACCTGGCCGATGCGGATCATGTCGTCCTTCAACCCGTTTGCTGCCTTGAGCTGGGCCACCGTGCGCCCGGCCTTCTTGGCGATCAAAATGAGGGCGTCCCCCCGCCGGACCTCGTAGGAATTCGCCGGGGCCGGAGCGGAGGGAGCGGAAGGAGCCACCGGCTCGGGCGGCGGAGGTTCGGGAATCTCAAGCCCCCATGTCTTCTCGTCTGAGGGCATCGCCCTCCACTTCCACCGGACCGCATCTTCCAAACCAGGCTCAACCCCGGTCAGAGCTCCATGCGCTGCTGCCGTCCAGACAACAAACGCAAAAAAAACTTTTGCCGTCTCAACTCGAAAAACCATGCCGCAGGCTAACTCGGCAGCGGCGTTTGCGCAAAACCAATTGTCCTATTCCGGACTTCCCGGCCCGCAGGTTCCGATGGCTGCCGGGCCTTTCCCGCTGGCGCTGCAACGGAACGATTCGTTCGCGGGCGAGCCGAGAATCCCGGAGATCGCTGCGGCGTAAGAAAAAAATTCCGGCTGCCAGCCGGTGGCGCGGAGCTTCGCATTGCGCACTCGTTTGTTTGTCTGCTCGCGCTTGCCGTCGACTTCCGGCGGCCCTGCTGGGGGAAGGGGTTTCCCCAATGCAGCCGCAATCCAGGAATACACCTCTCGCCGGGTTGCTGGGGTGCTGTCGCAGACGTTGTAAACCCCCGGCACGACGGCCCCATCGGCAAGCCTGACAAGAGCGCGTGCGGCATCGTCGCGATGGATCTGGTTGACCCAGCGGGCGGCACCAGCCTCCCATGTCGCCGACCCATCAAGAAATTTGCGAAGAAACACCGAGCGTCCTGGCCCGTAAATCCCGGAGAGGCGAGCGACGGTTCCCCCGGCCTGAAGGGCGATCCTCTCAGCCTCCAGCAGAACGGCACCGGTTTCACGGCCGGGCTTGGTGGGAGAATCCTCGTCCACCCAGGATCCATCTGCCTGCGCATAAACCGATGTGCTTGAGGTGAAGATCACGCGCCCCGGATGAAAAAAACCGAGGGCGTTCTCCAGCCCGTCGCGATAGATGGCCCGGTAAGCATCGGCTCCGCCGCGCCCGGAGCTCGCACAGTGGATCAAGAGATCCGGCGCCAGCCATCGCTCTGGAATCTTTGCAAGGTCCCCGGTCATATCCGCCGCCAGAACCTGGAACATCCGGGACTCCGCCCGGGCTGCCGATTCCGGCGTCGCACAGAGCCCGAGCACTTCCCATCCGCTCCCATAAAAAAAACCGGCTGCGGCCTCCCCAAGGAATCCGCAGCCGGCAATAACCACCCGAGGTTGGCCCAAGATCAGGTCACCGGGTTGAAATTGAAGCGGATTTTCATTTTCGCGCGTTTCGCATTGTTTTTTGCTTTGCGGCGCGAGCGCTGCGTTGGGGTCTCGAAGGCGCGCAGTCGGCGCACCTCATCCATAAGCCCCTCGGCATCAAGCTTCGACTTGAGCCGCTTCAACGCACGATCAATCGGCTCACCTTTTCTAACGATAATTTCCGGCATAAATTTCACCTACTCTCTTTTAAAAAATGGAGAAAAACTTCTACAGCGTCGTTTTGAAGTCGTCAATCGCGAAATCAGCACAGCAACGATCGGCACAGCCCTTGCGGCTGTAAGTGTCTTGCAATTTTCCGGAAGCGCGGGCAGCCTCCATCCATCGATGGCCCCCGTTTGAGTTTGCAGGCCTGCTTTTTTACCTCATGAAAATCCTTGTTGCCGGCGGAGCCGGGTTTATTGGCGCAAATTTCGTCCTCGAATGGATCCGCGAGGTGGGCACGCCGGTCGTCAACCTCGACAAGCTTTCCTATGCTGGAAACCGGGAGAACCTGGATTCGATCTCGTCGGACGAGCGTCATATTTTTGTCCAGGGAGATATCGGAGATCCCGCGCTGGTCGTCCGGCTCCTCGAGGCCCACCGCCCGCGAGCCATCATCAATTTTGCAGCGGAGTCGCACGTCGATCGCTCGATCCATGGCCCGCGCGATTTTATCCAGACCAACATCGTCGGAACCTTCGAGCTGCTCGAGTGCGTCCGCAGCTACTGGAGCGCGCTCGGCGGTGCCGAGAAAAGCGCATTTCGCTTTCTCCAAGTCTCGACCGACGAGGTGTATGGCTCGCTCCGGAAGGGAGATCCCGCGTTCACCGAGCTCAACCGCTACGAGCCGAACAGCCCATACTCGGCATCGAAGGCCGCCAGCGACCACCTCGTCCGCGCGTATCATCACACCTACGGGCTGCCGGTCCTGACCACCAACTGCTCGAACAACTACGGCCCGTTCCAGTTTCCTGAAAAGCTTATTCCTCTCATGATTGTGAACGCCCTGGCTGGGCTCCCTCTGCCGGTTTATGGCGACGGGCAGCAAATTCGCGACTGGCTCTATGTCGGCGACCACTGCCGCGCGATCCGGAGGGTGCTCGAAGCCGGCACCTTAGGGGAGGTTTACAATGTCGGCGGCTGGAACGAAAAGGCGAACATCGAGATCGTGCACACGATCTGCGACATGCTCGACGGCATCCGCCCGAGGCCCGACGGCCAATCCTACCGCGCGCAGATCCAGACCGTTACCGACCGGCCCGGCCACGACAGGCGCTACGCGATCGATGCGGGAAAAATTGAGCGCGAGCTCGGCTGGCACCCGTCCGAGACCTTCGATTCGGGGATCCGGAAAACCGTCCGGTGGTATCTTGAGAACCTGGCCTGGACGGCCAATGTCCAGTCCGGGGCCTACCGCGAGTGGGTTGAGAAAAACTATTCCGGACGGGCCGCATGAAGATCCTTCTTTCCGGAAACCTATGAAAAACCGCAAGGGCATCATTCTGGCTGGCGGCTCGGGAACCCGGCTGCACCCGCTCACGCAGGCCATTTCCAAACAGCTCCTGCCGGTTTACGACAAGCCGATGATCTACTACCCGCTGAGCACGCTCATGCTTGCCGGGATCCGGGAAATTCTGATCATCTCGACGCCGCACGACCTTCCCCAGTTCCGGCGCCTCCTCGGCGACGGCTCGCAATTCGGCGTCTCGTTTTCGTTTTGTGAGCAGCCCAGCCCGGACGGCCTCGCCCAGGCATTCATCCTCGGGGAATCCTTTTTGTGCGAATGCCCGGCCGCCTTGGTGCTCGGGGACAACCTGTTTTATGGCAGCGAGCTCACGCAGGTCCTCGCGGATGCCGATGCCAGGCGCGACGGGGCCACGATCTTCGGCTACGAGGTCACGAACCCGTCGGACTACGGCGTCGTGGAGTTCGATGCGGGCGGCCGCGCGGTCTCGCTCGAGGAAAAGCCGAAGCTGCCGAAAAGCCGGTGCGCCATCCCGGGCCTTTACTTCTACGATGCCCGGGTTGTTGGCTTTGCCAAATCCCTGAAGCCCTCGCCCCGAGGGGAGCTTGAGATCACCGACCTCAACCGGCTCTACCTCGAGGAGGGAACCCTGCACGTCAAGCGCTTCGGGCGAGGGACGGCATGGCTCGACACCGGCACCCACGAGTCGCTTCTCGAGGCCGGGGATTTTGTCCGGGCGATCCAAAATCGGCAGGGGCTCCGGATCGCATGCCTCGAAGAAATCGCTTACAGAAGCGGCTGGCTCTCTGCCGAAAAGCTTGCAGCAACCGCCGAAAAATCCGGAAAATCCACCTACGGTGCCTACCTTCGCACCCTCCTTGAAAGAAACAGCCCATGAGAGTCGAACCGCTCAAGATCGAAGGAGCACTCCTTCTCCAACCGGTAACCTACGGCGATGCCCGCGGATTTTTTCTCGAGATGTGGAACCGCAAGACTTTTGCCAAGATCGGCCTCGATGTGGACTTCGTCCAGGACAACCACAGCCGATCGGAAAAGCACGTCCTGCGCGGGATGCACTACCAGGTAAACGGAAAGGCCCAAGGGAAGCTCGTGTGGGTCTCGAGCGGGGCGGTCTTTGACGCCGTGGTGGACCTCCGCGAGGGCTCGCCGACATTCGGAAAGTGGGACGGGCGCCTCCTCACGAGCGCCTGCCACGAGCGGCTCTGGGCACCTCCGGGCTGCGCCCACGGGTTTCTCGTCGTCAGCGACTACGCGGACTTCCATTACAAATGCACTGACTACTACTCGCCGAAGGATGAGCGGGTTCTGCGCTGGAACGACCCCGAGACCGGGATCTTCTGGCCGATCCCGGTGGGATTGAGCCCGCAGCTGGCCGCCCGCGATGCCGGTGCCCCGGGGATTGCCGAATGCGAAAAATACGCCTCCGGCAAAGACCTTGGCTGCGGGTTCCCTGCCAACCCAGGTGCCGCACGCCTGACTCCGGAGAAACCATCTCGCTCAATCTGAACTGCCCCTCTGTGATTTATCGGGTGAACGGTTTTATTTTTTCGCGCGGTGGCACTTGGCGGGGGGCGGGGTATTTTTTGGAGATCTCTTTCCATGCATTTCCACATTGCCAGTTCCCGCGCCATCATGGGGAGGATATGAGCCGGCACTACTTTGTGAAGGAATTCGGAGCCGTGGCCGACGGAGCCACCGTGGCCTGTATGAATATTAGCAGAAAGTGAGCGAGCCATGAGCCAGCCGCATCCGACACAGATTTTTATGTCCAACCCCAAGCTCCTTCTCGCAGCCCTGACCCTGGATGAAAAAATCAAGCTGCTGGGCGGCACCATGGTGCGCAGCAGTCAGGCGCGCGACGGTGATGTGTTTGGGATTGAGCGCGTGGGGATGCCACCGTTGAAGTTCGCCGACGGACCGGTCGGCGTGCATTGGTGGACCCAGGCCTCGACTTGCTACCCCGCGCTGATCTGCCTTGCCGCCACGATGGACGCGGAGCAGGCCCGCGCATACGGCTCCGCGCTCGGCGACGACTGCCGCGCCGTAGGCATCCACGTCCTGCTTGCCCCTGGCGTGAACCTTTACCGCTCCCCGCTCTGCGGACGAAACTTTGAATACCTCGGCGAAGACCCTGAGCTCTCCGGCCAGCTCGCCGCCGCCTACATCCGGGGGATCCAGTCCCGAGGCGTTGCCGCGACCGTAAAGCACTTCGCCGCCAACAACCAGGAATACGACCGGCACGGCATCAGCTCCGACGTGGACGAACGCACCTTGCGGGAGGTGTATTTGAGGCCGTTCGAACGCGCGGTGAAGGAGGGCGGGTCGGCCTGCCTCATGACCGCCTACGGCCTGCTCAACGGGCAGCATTGCTCGGAAAACTCCTGGCTCACCGACCAGATCCTGCGCGGCGAATGGGGTTTCGACGGATGGGTGATTTCGGACTGGACCTCGGTGCACTCGACCGTCCAGACGCTCAACAGCGGACTCGATTTGGAGATGCCATGGGGCCGCTTCCTCAACCCCGCCGCCGTGCATGCCGCGCTCGCCAGCGGTTTGGTGAGCGCGGCAAAGCTCGATGAAAAGATCCTCAACCGCCTCCAGCTCATGGCGCGCTTCGGCTGGCTCAACCCGCAGCACCGGCAGCTTGATCCCGCCATTCCCTCGCAAAATCCGGCCTCAGAAGCCGTTGCTCTCGACGTGGCGCGTCGTGGCATGGTGCTGCTCAAAAATGATTCCGCCTGCCTTCCGGCCCGACCTGGCAGCGTCCGCCGCATCGCCGTGCTCGGGCATCATGCGCAAACCTCCGTGCTCTGCGGTGGGGGGTCGTCCTACACCCGACCGTATTCATCGGTGACCCTCGCCGACGCCCTCGCACAGGTTTACGGCCCGGAGGTGCAGCTCGACCTGCACGCCTGCGTCGCCCCATGGCGAGGGGAAGCGGTTTTCAGTGCGTCCGCCTTCTTTACGCCCGACGGCCAGCCCGGCCTCGCCGCGCGCTATTTTGAGGGCGACCGCTTCGATGGTGCGCCGGCCACTGCCACTGATGATCGGCTCGACTTCCTGCTCGGCGAGAGCCGCCCGCCCGCGATCAAAGGAGGCGCGCTCTTCTCTGCCATCTGGAACGGCGAGATCGTGATCGAAGAAGGCGGCGGGACGGATTTTTACATGGACACAGAGGACGGCTACCTCGATGCCTGCCTCGACGGTGAACCGCTCTTTACCTCCCATCGGGGGCCGTGCCGGCGCACCCTCGAGCTTGCTCCCGGCCGGCATGCCGTCGAGATCCGTTTCCGCCAGACTCAGAAGGGATACGTGAAATTCCGCTTCGGCTACGAACCCGCCATCAATGCCCGGATCGACTGCGAAGCCGGCCTCACGGCCGCCGCCCAAGCCGACCTCGTAATCGTCGCCGCCGGTTTTGTTTCTCAAACTGAAGGCGAATCGCACGACCGCGATTTTGAGATGGATGCGCGACTTGTCCGCATGATCGAGGATGCGGCCGCCGTCTCGTCCCGCATCGTCGTTGCTCTCTATATCGGCGGGGCCGTGCAGACTGTGCCTTGGCTCGATAAAGTCCAGGCCGCGCTCTGCCTCTGGTATCCTGGACAAAACGGCACGCTCGCTGCGGCCGAGATCATCGCCGGCCTCACCAACCCCTCCGGGAAACTCCCCTTCACGTGGGAAAAGCAGTTGGAAGACCGCGGCGCCAGCGCCTGCTACCAAGACGCCGACGGCGACAGGCGTGTTTCCTACGACGACGGAATCTTCATCGGGCACCGCCACTTCGACCGCCACGGCATCGAGCCGCGCTTCCCCTTCGGCCACGGCCTGAGCTACACGACATTCGCTTACGAGAATCTTCGGATTGATTCTCCTGCGGCCGACGGCTCAGCAACCCTGCGTTTTGACATCCGCAACACCGGGAAGTTCAATGGCACTGAGTCCGCCATGATCTTCGTCGCCGCCGAGTCTTCCGTGCCCCGTCCCGTCCGCGAGTTCAAAGCCTCCGCCACAGCCACGCTCGCGCCCGGCGAACGCCAGACCCTTGCCGTCACGCTTCCTCCCCGCGCATTCGCTTTCTGGCACCCCGACAAAAAAATGTGGGTGATCGAACCTGGCGAATACACCATCCTGGTTGGCCCGTCTGCGAAAGAGCTGCCGCTGCAAGCAAAGCTCACGCTTCGCGGCCGCACACTCTCCTGAAAACGCATGCCATGATTGCACACGACCAACTCGCCTTTCACAACGTCGCCGAACTCGCCCCCGCCCCAGGCGGCGGACTCCACCTCGCCCGCTTCCCGAAGCGCGCCTGGTCGCCTATCGACTCCTCCTGCGGCGACATGACCGTGCGCAGCTCCAACGGATGTGAAATCCGGTTTGTGACCGATGCGCCGCGCGTACGGATCTACCTGCGTTCGCTCCACGGCCATGCCGATCTGGTGCATCTGCGCGGCAATCACATCTCCTGCTATGAGCGCATTGAGGCAGGCCAGCTTGCCTGCCTGCAGCTGGAGCTGCCGCCGATGGAGCCGAACCGGAGCATCGCCGCCCGCGCGGCCGGCGGATTTGCTCCGCAGGTTTACCGGATCTACTCCTGCGCTGCGCCGCTCGCCTACCATGGCGCGGACGCCATGGGGGGAGCGGTGCGCCCGCCGGCACCCGAAGAGCTGCCGCGCCGCCGCTGGCTTGCCTACGGCTCCTCCATCACCCAGGGAGGCGCGACCTACCACAACTATGTCAACGCCGCCGCCCAGATGCTCGAGGCCAACGTCTGCAACCTCGGCATGGGGGGATCCTGCTTCATCGAGCCGCAGATCGCCGACTTCATCGCCGGCCGCGACGACTGGGACTTCGCCAGCTTCGAGCTCGGAGTCAACATGGTCAGCCCTGCCCGCGACAATGCCCGCTTCGCCGAAAAGGTGAACTACTTGCTCGAGCGCGTGACCTCCCGCCACCCTGGCAAGCCGATTTTCTTGATCACCATCTTCGATCTCGGGGTCTTCCACGAAAAGGAGGCCTCCGACTGGCAGCGCGATGCCCGGGATAAAAACGACATCCTTCGCGCCGCCGCGGCGCGTTTTTCCAAGCAAGTCAACCTGCTTGATGGCCAGGCGCTCGTGCCCGATTTTCGCGGCTTTCAGACCGACCTGCTTCACCCCGAGCCCTTTGCGGCAGCCCGCATCGGACTGGCTCTTGCCGAGGCGATGGAACCCGCCCTCGCGAACCTGCCGGTTTCCGGGCTCGCGATGCCGTAGGCAGGCAGAGGGGAGCATGGCTCCCTTTGGAGCTGGTTTCGCAAAGCCGGATCGCCTGCCCCGCATTTTTCCGCTCCAAGCGAAGGAGCCAAAAAAATGCCCGGCCACCTTGCGGGCGGCCGGGCATTGTGACTGCGGGAGAAAAATCAGCCCTGCTTGGCGGCTTCGTCCCTGTCTTTCATTGCGGCCCGGCGGCTCAGCTTGACGCGGCCCTTGTCGTCCACGCCGATGCACTTCACCCAGACGGAATCACCATTTTTGACGACGTCCTCGACCTTGTTGACGCGGAAGTCTGCAAGCTCGGAGATGTGGACGAGCCCGTCTTTTCCTGGAAGGACTTCGACGAAGGCTCCGAACTCTTTGATCGAGACGACCGTTCCCTGGTAGATTTCTCCGACGCCGATTTCCTTGGTCATGCCAAGGATGATTTCCTTCGCGCGCTTGAGGCTGTCGCCATTGCTCGAGTAGATGTGGACCGACCCGTCGTCCTCGATGTTGATCTCCGCTCCCGTTTCGGCGACGATCCCCTTGATCGTCTTCCCGCCAGGGCCGATGATCAGGCCGATCTTCTCCGGGTTGATGCGGATGGTCTCGATGCGAGGAGCATATTGGCTCATCTCGCTGCGAGGCCCGTCGAGGATCCCACGCATAACTCCGAGAATCTTCATCCGCGCTTCGGTGGCCTCGGTGACAGCTTCCTTCATGATCTCATGCGAGACGCCGGCAAGCTTCAGGTCGAGCTGGAAGCCAGTCACACCGACCTCGGTGCCGCAAAGCTTGAAATCCATGTCGCCAAAGTGGTCCTCGCTGCCGATGATGTCGGTCAGCGTGTGGTAACGCTTGAGGTTGTCCCCATCGTATTCTGTCACCAGGCCGACAGAAATGCCCGCCACCGGACGCTTGAGGGGAACTCCCGCATCCATGAGCGACAGCACTCCGGCGCAGACAGTGGCCATCGATGTCGAGCCATTCGACTCCATCACCTCGCTCGAAACACGGATCGCATACGGGAAGTCCTTGCCGTCCGGAATCACCGGAGCGATCGAACGTTCTGCCAGCGCGCCGTGACCGATCTCCCGGCGGTTCTGCCCGCCAAACCGACCGGTTTCCCCGACGCTGAACGGCGGGAAGTTGTAGTGCAGGATGAACGCCTTCGAGTCCACGCCGCCGCCGTAGGCATCAATGTTTTGTGCCTCGTCAGCCGGGGCCAGCGTCGTGATGCCAAGCGCCTGGGTCTCGCCTCGAGCGAAGAGCGCAGAGCCGTGGCTCCGTGGGAGCAGGCCGACTTCTCCAGATAGCTGGCGAATGTCATGCAGCCCGCGGCCGTCGCAGCGCTTCTGCTTGTCCAGAATGCTGATCCGGAAGGCCTTCTTCTGCAGGTAGTCGAACGCTTGCGAAATATCAAATTTCGAGGCGGTCGGGAATTTTTCGAGGACTGCGGATTCGACCTCTTTGCGGAGCGCGTCCACAGCCTTTGAGCGAGCGACTTTGCCAGACGTGTAAATGGCGGATTCGATCCGGTCGCCGGCGACATGGTAGGCGATCTCAAGGATCGAGTTATCCACCTGGAAGAGGGGGACCGTGCGCTTCGCTTTTCCGACTTTCGCGGCGAGCTCGCGCTGGGCTGCGACGAGAATGCGCACGCTTTCGCGGGCGAAGTCGAGCGCCGCATTGAACTGCTCCTCGGGAAGCTCTGTCGCTGCGCCCTCGATCATGATCACCTTCTCGCCGTCTCCGACGTAGATGAGGTCGAGGTCGCTGTTGGCCCGCTCGTCGTGGGTCGGGTTCGCAACGAACGCGCCGTTGACGCGGCCCACCCGCACTGCCCCCACCGGACCTGCGAAGGGAATATCAGAGACGCAAAGCGCGGCAGAAGCCCCGTTGATCGAGAGGATGTCCGGATCATTCTGCCCGTCTGCGCTGAGCAAAAGCGTGATGATCTGCGTGTCGTACAGGTAGCCTTTCGGAAAGAGCGGCCGGAGCGGGCGATCTGTCATCCGGCAGACGAGGACCTCTTTCTCCGAGGGGCGCCCCTCGCGCTTGAAGTAGCCGCCGGGGAACTTTCCGACTGCGGCGGCTTTCTCTTTGTATTCGACGGTGAGAGGGAACCAATCCTGCCCGTCCTTGATGCTGGTGGCCGAGACGGCGGTGACGACGACGATCGTGTCGCCGCATCGAACGGTGACGGCGCCATCAGCCAGTTTGGCGAGCTTGCCGGATTCGATGGTGATGCTGGTGTGCCCGATCTGGGCATTAACGGAATGTGACATGGTAATAATGAGTTGCGCCGCCGGATCCCGGAGGCAGGTAGAAAAAAAGCCCTGAGGTTTGATCCAGGGCTTTTTGAGTTCAATTTTGCGCTACTTGCGCAGTTGGAGCTTCTCGAGGACCGACTGGTAGCGGCCGGCGGCCGTCCGCTTGAGGTAATCGAGGAGACGCCGCCGTGTGGCGACAAGTTTGAGCAGGCCTCGGCGGGACGAATGATCCTTCGCGTTGACTTTGAGATGCCCGGTGAGTTCGCTGATGCGTTTGGTCAGGAGTGCGACCTGAACGTCTGCGCTCCCTGTGTCTTTTTCGTGGAGTCGAAGGGTATCGACCTCTGCTGTTGCTGCCTTTGCCATTTTGATTTTAGTTTTTGATTAAGGGGGGGAGGATTCCACTCCGAATTCCGGTTGGCAAGTCCAAAGTCGGAATTCCTGGCCCCAGCTGAAAAAATGTTAATTTTTCTGGTTGCCGGGCGCTGTCTCGATGCCTGATGGATCCGGGATAGCCCGGATCAACCAGAGAGGGGCAGCCCACCTTGCTAAGGAGCCGTCAAGAAATAAGGTTTGCATGAAATGGCGCAGGAGATTTTTGGCGAGGGCAAGGCGCGAGCGCCGAGCAGCCTCGTTGCAGGCTGTAAGAAGCGAGCAACGCAGCCATCGCCAAAAAGATCAAGCCAGACTGTAAAGGTTATTTCTTGACGGCTCCTAACCATTGGGCCGCCAGAGCCATCGGCTTCCCCTCATCAGATCACCTAGATAATCCCGAGCCCTTTGAGGAGGGAGAGCATGATGGCGGCAGCCATGACCGAGCCGATCTGCCCGCCGGTATTGGCGGCCATCGCGTGCATGAGGAGGTAGTTGTGTTTGTTCCAGCGCTGGCCTTCGTTTTGGACGAGGCGGGCGGCCATCGGGTAGGCGGAGATCCCGGCTGCGCCGACGAGCGGGTTCATTTTTCCTCCGGAGAGAAGATACCAGACCTTGCCGAGCAGGATCCCCCCGACGGTGTCGATCGTGATCGCCACGAGCCCGAGGCCGAAGACCATGAGCGTCTCTCGGGTGAGGAATTGCGGGCCGGCCATCGTCCCTCCGATCGCGAGCCCGAGAAAAAGCGTCGCGATATTCGCGATCTCATTTTCGGCGGCGCTCGCCAGGCGCGGAGCGACCCCGGAGACCTTCAGGAAATTGCCGAGCATGATCATTCCCATGAGCGGAAGCCCCTTGGGTGCGACGATGCCGGTGATGACGGTGACCACGACGGGAAAGGCGATGAGCGCTGCCTTCGAGACCTTGCCTTTCGGGCTTGGCATTTTCACCTCCCGCTCCTTGCGCGTCGTGAGCAGGCGCATGATCGGAGGCTGGATGACCGGCACGAGAGCCATGTAGGAATACGCGGCGACCGCCAGCGCGCCGACCATCGCGGTCGGGATCCGGTTCATTTCGGCGAACATGTTCGATACGTAGATGACAGTCGGCCCGTCGCACGCACCGATCGCTGCGACCGAGACGGCTTCCTCCTTCGAGAATCCGAGCGCGAGCGCCAGGAGGAGGGTGATGAAGATCCCGAGCTGCCCGGCTGCTCCAAACAGCAGGAGGCGAGGGTTCGCCAGCAGCGGCGTAAAGTCGGTCATCGAGCCGATGCCAACAAAAATCAATAGAGGGAAGAGCTCGTTTCCGATGCCGAAATCATAGAGCGTCTTCAGGACGCCGCCCGCCGCCATGACCTCGCTCAGCGGCAGGTTCACCAGAAGGCACCCGAAGGCGATCGGCAGCAGCAGGAGCGGCTCGACACCCTTCGCAATCGCCAGCCAGAACATCGCGCAGGCAACCGAGATCATGATGAGGTTCGGCCCGCCATGCGCCAGCAGGAACCGGACCCCCTCGAAGAGCGCCCCCAAGGCGTTCAGGATCGCATCGCTCATTGTTTTTCAGCCCCCTCGACCGGGCGGACCGGAAAAAGCCTTGTGAGGGCGCCAATGACGAGCGTGACAAGGAACAGGGTGGCCAGGGTGCCTCCCATTCCTACCACCAGCATGGTGAGTCCGAATACGTAGTTGTTCATAAATGAGAATTTCTTTCTGAGGGTCCGTTGAGGTGATGATGCCAGATGGAAAGGGCGATGGAAGCCCCAAGGATCAAGCCGATCGCGAGCAGGGGGAAAAACGAGTGCTCCTTGAACCACTCCTCGACCGGAGGATACGCGCCGGCAATCATTTTTGCTCCGATGAACAGGAGGATCGCGCTCACCCCATGCTTGAGGAATTTGAACATCCCCATGATCCCTCGCAGCGCGAAGAACAGGGAGTTCAGACCGAGCACCGCAAAAACATTTGAGGTCAGCACGACGAACGGATCCTGGCTGATCCCCATGATCGCCGGGATCGAGTCCAGGGCGAAGAGGATATCCGTGCTTCCGATGACGAGAAAGACCAGAAAGAGCGGGGTGACAAACCACCGGCCCTCATAGCGGATCGTCAGCCGGCGGCTTTGATCGCCGCAATCCCGGATCGGCAGAAACTTCGAGGCGAGGCGGTAAAACAGGTTGTGCTCCGGCTTGGTGTGCTTGCCCTCAGCGGATGTCAGCATCTTGCAGGCGGTCCAGATCAGGAGCAGGCCAAAAAGATAGAGCAGCCAGTGAAACTGCTGCACGAGGGCGATCCCGAAAAGGATGAACAGGACGCGCAGGATGATCGAAAGGTAGATCCCGAGCTTGATCAGCTTCGGCTGGGCATCCGGGTGGACGCCCATCAGGGAAAAGATCAGGATGAACACGAAGAGGTTGTCCACGGATAGCGAATACTCGGTGAGGTATCCAGCAATATAGAGCATCGCGAGCTCATGGCCCTGCGGGTGCAGCGCATAGACCGCCCCGCCGAACCCCAGCGCCACGGCCACCCAGAGCCCGGTCCAGCGCAGCGCGGAGGCCACGCCTACCGGAGAGTGCCGATGCGTGAGGACGAAGAGGTCGAGCGCGCTCACCACGGCAACCGACATTCCGAAAATCAGCCAGAGAAGAGTGAGCGGAGACATGCTGCGGAATCTTGCATATCAAACAAGCGGTTGGATAGGCTGAAGATGCAAAAAAATCCGCCCGCTGGCGGCGGGCGCATCCGGGCTATCTGTGCCAAAGTTTTCCGGCGCGGCGGAGTCGGGAGTAGACGAGGTTGGGGGTTTCGCTTCCGCGGGCCTCATGGAGCCTGTGGATGAATGTCATCGCGACGATGTTCAGGAAAAACAGGGCGAGAAAGTAGATGCTGTGCCGGCGCCAGTGGAAGGCCCCGGTGACCGCCTCAAACGTGCCGATGACATCGAGGGAAACCCCCCAGATGACCGGGGCCGTGCCGAGCCCAAGGCTCGTGATCACGGTGAATAGAGCAAAAAAATGGTTCCGCCCCATCTCGGGCATCGTGGACATGATGATCCGGACGTTTGCCAGGTTGAAGTTCGCCCCGGCAACGCCGGAAAAAAAGTTGAGCACGCAGATGACCGCGACCGTGCAGGGAAGGATCCCGGCGGCGACAAGGAACCACCCGAGGATGACCGCCCCAAACAGGCCGAGCGCGCCCGCCATCACCGGCTTGCTCCCGGCATCGTCCACAAGGCGGCCGACAAATGGCAGGCTGGCAAGCGCCCCGGCGAACGAAACCCCGCTGAGGTTGAGGACAAGGGCGACATCAAATTTCGGGAACTCGCGAAGATACTCGATGGTGAAAATCCCCAGGCTTCCGATGACCGCCATAAAAATCACATTAAAAACCAGCAGCTCGCGGAACGGCGGATACGCGAGGATCTGTTTCCATGGCACCGGCTGGGAGGAATTTTGCACGGCGTCAGCAGCGCCGGCTTCAGGGATTTTCCGGATAAAAAACAGGCTCGCGGTCCCTCCGATCGCGCTGAGAAAAAAAACGAACGAGTATTCCCATGCGGCCACCTGGCCGGTCATGACAAAGGCGGAGGTGAGGAGTGCCAGAAGGGATCCGAGATGCATGAAAATCTGGTCCACCGAGAGGAACCGCCCGCGGATCTCCTCCGGAATCAACGCGGCCATCCATGGCATCCAGGCCGCCGAGGAAATCCCTCGCAGGAGGTTGAAGACGAACAGCGAGGCCAGGATCACCGCAAGCTTCGACGTGTTGTCGAGGAATGCCATCACCGGCACCGCAGTCACAAGAAACACAAAAACCGTGCGGAGGCTCCAGCCCATGAGGATGAATTGCTTGTAGCCGTAGCGCCCGAGGAACTGCGCGGCCGGCAGCTGGAAAACTGTCATGAGCGGGGTGAACGAGGCCAGGATCCCCAAGACGGTTGAGGACGCGCCGATGCTCTTCGCATAGACGATGATCGGAGCGCCCAGAATGATCTGGAACGACACCGCATTAAACAGGTTGAACCAGTGCGCGTTGAACGATCCGCGCGGGGGGGCTCCAAGCACGGGCTACTCGGCTGCAGGGGGCGGGACGACAATCGCAGATGCCGGACGAAAAACCGGCCCGCCGGTCCTCGGGGGCTGGATCAGGCTCTTCATGATGAACTCCTGGCTGACCGGGGCGACCAGGCTGTATCCTCCGTTCCCTATCGGCAGCATCGGGGTTCCCCACATGCCTCGACAGACAACATCTTTCGCGTGGATGGCCTCGCCGCGGAGCGTGTGGTTGATGGAGTCGGGCACCTGGGGAGCGACAAGCGTTCCGAAAAATGCACCGCCGGCGATGAGAAGCCAGTTCATACAAAATCCTTCTACCGCACACCAGGCAGGATGAAAAGCGGATAATTTCGCTTTTTTACACTGGACGGGACTTCTTGCTCCGCAAGGCGACATCGGTAGATTGTCGGAAATTCCGTATTCCGCATGCCCTACCCATCGTTCCGTTCGTTTTGTGAAAAGTTGGAATCATCCGGCGAGCTCCGCCGGATTTCCTCTCCTGTCGCGACCGAGCTCGAGATCACCGAGCTCGCAGACCGCGAGATGAAATCTCCCGGCGGAGGGTCCGCCCTCCTCTTTGAACGGCCGACGATCAACGGCAGCACGTCCGCATTCCCTCTGGCCATCAATACCATGGGCTCGCGCCGTCGGATGGCCCTGGCCCTGGGCCTCGAGAGGATCGATGAGCTGGCCGACCAGATGCAGTTCCTCATGAAGGCGAAGCCGCCGCGCACGCTCCGCGAGGCCTTTTCCCTCCTGCGCAACGGGATCGATGTCCTCCACGCGAGGCCGCGCCATGTCCGCTCGGCACCCTGCCAGGAGGTCGTCCACGAGCCAGGTGGAACATTTTCTCTCGACGATCTGCCGGTCCTGCGCTGCTGGCCGGACGACGGCGGGCGGTTCATCACCCTGCCTGGGGTCTATACGAAGGATCCCGATACCGGGGCCCGCAACGTCGGCATGTATCGCATGCAGGTCTATGACGGGTGGACGACCGGCATGCACTGGCAGGTCCACAAGGTCGGCGCGCGGCACGGGAAGAGGTATTACGAGCGGGGCGAGCGGATGCCGGTGGCCGTCGCTCTAGGGGGAGACCCCGCCCTCACGTTCGCCGCCATGGCGCCGCTCCCAGACGGGCTCGATGAAATTTTGTTTGCCGGGTTCGCGCGCAAAAAATCTGTCGAGCTGGTGAAGGCGGTGACCGTGGATCTGGATGTCCCTGCGAATGCGGACTTCGTTCTTGAGGGGTACGTGCAGCCGGGCGAGGTGCGCCTGGAGGGCCCATTTGGAGATCACACGGGATTCTACACGAACCAGGAGGACTACCCTGTCTTCCATGTGACCGCGATCACCCGACGGCGCGATGCGATCTACCCGGCAACAATCGTCGGGATCCCGCCGATGGAGGACTTCTACATGGGCGAGGCCAGCGTCAGGATTTTCCTCCCGGTCTTCCAAATGAATTTTCCCGAGATTGTGGACATGGCGCTTCCGGCGGAGGGGGTCTTTCACAACCTGGTCTTTGTCTCGATCCGGAAGCAATACCCGCATCAGGCCTACAAAATCATGCACGGGCTCTGGGGGATGGGGCAGATGATGTTTGCAAAATACATCGTGGTCGTGGACGAGGACTGCGATGTCCACAGCACGAGCGACGTCCTCTTCCGCCTCTGCGCGAACACCGACCCGCAGCGCGACAGCACGTTTGTCAAAAACCCTTCGGACTCGCTCGACCACGCCCCCACGATTGCCAACATCGGATCGCACATGGGCTTCGATGCCACCCGCAAGCTCCCGGCCGAAGGATATACACGCAGCTGGCCGGCGCTCGTCAAGATGGCCCCTGAAGTTCAGGCCTGGGCGGACAGGTTCTCAGCGTAGCTCCGGGTCAGCGCGTGCCGGGAGCCCCGCCAGCTGCGCCTGCAGCCATGCCAAGCGCGATCTGGCTGACAGCGAGCGGCCCGCTGGATTCGATGAGGACGCCGTCCTCGAAGCGGCGCAGCGAGAGGATGACCGGCGGAAGGTGCCGGGCGATGGTGTCTGTCTGCGGGAGCTTGGAGGTGTCGATTGTCCCCGAGATCCCGGGCATGACCTGCGCTCCGAAAAGAATGACCGGACGCAGCGCGCTGTAGGCGCGCTCGAAGAGCAGCTTGGTATCAACAAAGGCGAAGGCCTCGGTTGCGGATTGGAAGGACGGGAGAGCTGGCGCAAACGCCGGATCGGACCCGATATCCGGCCCCGGCGCGTTGGCCGCCCGCGCAACCGCCGCCGGGTCGAGCCCTACGATCAGGAAGTCCTTCGTGAGGGCGAGCGTCGGAGTCGCCAGGGGGTTCGAGAGCGAAGGGATGCTGTAGAGCTTGAGCCCGCCTTGGTCAGTGACCACCGCCTCCGGAAAAAACGCGAGAAGTTTATTGAGCGATTCCCCGGCGGTTGCGGCGTCCCGGATTTCGAGGGAGAAAATCCCTGACGGGGTCATTTGCCCTTCCTGCCAGGTGACGACGAGCGCGCCCTCCGGTCCGAACGCGCGATCTGCCAGCCCGGCCAGCTCGGAGGCTGCGGCCTGGCGGTCGGGCAGGGCTTTTTGCGCGAGCGCGGGGAGGCCAGCAAAGCGGGCAAGAAAATCCGCATACACGATGGTTCCGGGGCCGGTGAAGCGCGTGCTCTTGTGTGGCAGGGGCTCTCCGGGCGCGGCGCCCGGGCGGAGGATGAAGATCGCATCGCGCTGGAGCTTGCCGTCGAGCTTCCAGGTGCCCGCGACCGCCTCGGTGGCGCGGATTTCGCGGATCTGCTCGGGGATCGCTTCAGCCCCAAACGACCTCCCGGCCTCGACCAACGCATCCGCCACGTTTTTCGGCCTGAGAAAAAAGAGAAAATCCGCAGCGGGAAGCATGCGATGCATCGCCTTCTGGAAATCTGGAGATCCGGCGAGCGACGGGCCGGCGGATTTCCCGGCGACCCGATCCAGAAGCGACCTGATCACAGCGGGGTCGGTCGCGAGAAACCCCCAGCGACCGTGCGCGGCAGAGCAGAGCTGAAACTTCCCTTGGCCGGTGGAAATAATCTCGTCGCCAGCATAGGATTCCCGCGTGGAATCGCCAGCAGGAAGCTCCTTCCGAAGCCGCGCAACCGCCACGTCAAAATCGGTTTTTCCTCCCCAGAACTGGAACCCGACCGCCACATCCACGCGATCGGAAGCAACCTTGGTCACCGCAAAGAAAATCCGGCCGGGTTTCAGCCCTGACAAAATCCCCCCCGCTTCCCCTGCGCCCGGGTCGGACAGCCATTTGGAGAGCGGCTTCTCGAGGAACGCATTCACCTCCGGCTCCCTGCCGATCTCGGCCAGCGCCGTCCCCCGCCAGCGAAGCGCGGATCGAGGCAGATCGGTGAGAGATGCGTAAAGGACGGTTTCGGCGGGAAGCAGAGACGCCCCGTCCGAGGGGCCGGCCACGCGCTGAAAAATCAGGGCCGCGCAAACCAGTAGAACCGCCAGGACGGCTGCGGATAGCAAAAGTTTTTTGAGCATCAGAAATTTTGTAGGGCAAATCGTTTGACGCGGCAAGCTCAGGGCTTACGTTCGAGGTTCTATGAACACCTCAAAAATCCAAGAGTATTTGAAGCCCGCCTGCTCGTGCTGCTCCAAGGACAACTTCCGGGTCATCTCGGACGTCTGCCTCTGCCTCGGGTTCCTGTCAATCATCGCATCGATCGTCACCTGGTTCACCGCCTCCCGCGAGAACCGCGCGTCCGGGGAACGCTTCGGAATTTTTGTCGGCCTTTGGGTTCCGAGCTTCTTCATCCTCTCGAACCGGCTTTCCCGCAAAGCTGACGAGATGCCTGACGTCGTTGAGGACGCGGAATAACAATTTTCCATGACGCTGCCGCTTTGCGTGGTCGGCGGGGGGCCGGCTGGTTTGCGGGCTGCGGAAGTTGCGGCGCAGGCAGGTGCCCGAGTGGCGGTGTTCGATGCGATGCCATCGGTCGGTCGGAAATTTCTTGTTGCCGGGCGAGGCGGGCTCAACGTCACCAACACAGACAACGCATTTTCCGCCAGGTTTTCGGGGCCGGAAATGCCGGCAGGGGCTTGGGCCAGCCTGCTGGAGGAGTTCTCCCCGGAAGCCCTCCGGCAATGGGTCGAGGGCTTCGGCCTCCGCACGTTCTCTGCATCCAGCGGGCGGGTTTATCCCGAAAAAATGAAGTCGGCTCCGCTGCTCAGGCGGTGGGTTGCCAGGCTGCGCGCGCTGGGGGTGAAGTTTTATCCGAGGCATCTCTGGACCGGGCTCCGCCGATCTCCTGCCGGGGAATGGCAGATGGAATTTCAAACCCCATCCGGCCGGGCCGTTGTCGAGACGATAGCTGCGGTCTTCGCTCTCGGCGGAGGATCCTGGCCGGCAACCGGATCGGATGGCTCCTGGCAGGCCGCGTTCAGGGCGCTCGGCATCGCGGTCAGCCCGCTGGTTCCTGCAAACTGCGGATGGGAGTCCGACTGGCCGGAGGAGATCAGGAACAATGCCTGCGGGCTGCCGCTGAAAAATATTTCTGCGCGGGCTGGCGGGGCCTCGGCTGCCGGCGAGCTGATGATCACGCGCTACGGGCTCGAGGGCGGGCCGATCTACGCGCTCACCCCAGCCCTCCGCTCCGACCCCGTCGTTTACCTGGATTTCAAACCCTCGTTTTCCCTCGATGCCCTCGTCGCCCGGATGCCTGAAAAATTCCATCTTCACGAGGCGTTCGAACGCTGCCGGATCCAGGAGCCCGCGCGGATCCTGATGCGCAGCCGGGCTGCCCAGTGGGCGTCGCGCGAAGCCTTTGCCGCCGCAGTCAAATTCTTCCCCATCCCGCTCGAGCGTCCGCGCCCGCTGGCCGAGGCGATTTCTTCCGCTGGCGGGGTCTGCTGGGGCGAGCTCGATGAGCGCCTGATGCTGAGACGATTTCCAGGCGTCTTTGTGGCGGGCGAGATGGTGGACTGGGAGGCGCCGACGGGAGGCTACCTGATGCAGGGGAGCTTCTCCACCGGCACGCGGGCGGGCAGGGAAGCGGCAAAGCTTTTATGAGCGGACTTTTTCCGGCCGGCCGGCCGGCCCTCGTTTTGGCCCCCATGCAGGATGTCACTGACTCGGCGTTCTGGAAGCTCATCGCCTCGTATGGCGGGCCGGATATTTATTTTACCGAATATTTCCGGGTCACTGCCGGATACCGGCCGGAGCGGAAGATCCTGCGCTCGATCACTGAGAACCTGACCGGCCGGCCGGCAGTGGCGCAGATCATCGGCAACGATCTCGGGTGGATGGTAAAAACCGCGCGCAGCCTCGAGCGCTACCCGGTGGCGGCGGTGGATCTGAACCTCGGCTGTCCGGCTCCGGTCGTCTATCGCAAATGTGCGGGCGGCGGGCTTCTCCGGGATCCGGATCGCGTGGACGCCCTCCTCGGCGCGCTTCGCGGCGGGATCGAGCGAAGGTTCAGCGTGAAGACGCGCATCGGATTCTCCCGGCCGGAAGAGTTCGACCGCCTGCTGGAAATCTTCGGTCGCCACCGCCTCGACCTGCTGACCGTCCACGCCCGCACGGTCCAGGAAAAATACCGCCCTCCCGTCCACCTCGACCGGATTGCCCAGGCGGTCAGATCGCTGCCATTTCCTGTGCTCGCCAACGGCAACGTCTCGTCGGCAGACGATGCCCTTCATGTGCTGCAGGCTACTGGCGCACGCGGCCTGATGATCGGGCGCGGAGCCATCCGCAACCCATGGATCTTCCAGCAAATCCGCGACCGCCTCGATGGCCGGGATGTCCGATTGCCGGCCGGCCGCGAGGTTCTCGCCTATGTCCAGGCCCTCTACGAAACCGGATGCTCCAGCGATGCCCCCGAGCGAGCGCAGGTCCAGAGAATGAAAAAGTATATGAATTTTCTGGGGGAGGGGATCTCCCCGGATTTCCTGCATGCCATCCGGCGGGTGTCCACGCGCAAGGAATTTTTCGATGTCTGCCGCAACGCGCTCGACCACGGCGAGCCCATGCCGCTCGTCGGCACGGCGAGCCCTTCTTGTGGCCGGTCCCCTGTAAAATAGCGGGCGCGATGGCTGCGGATTGCGGGGTGGCGCTCAATGCTGCGAATGCGTGGATTTCCGGCCTCGATCTTCGAGATCGTGCTGCGGTCGAGATCCCATCCGGCGACCTGCGCCTCGCGGGCAATCGCCTCCTGTGTCTAGCCCGCAGCCATCCGCAAGAGGGCTAGGTTTCGCCAATGCAGTTTTGCTTTTTGTGCTCCAATCTCGGAGCTTGACCACGCCCCTAACGGAGTAGAAAACTCGCTCCGCTATCGGAGTGTTCGTTCTCTTGTGATCCCAGCTATGAAACTCAAGCGCACCATCCTCGCTGTCAAACTCATCATCCTGACTGCCGTTGCGGTGCTCGCCGTCACCGTTGCCTTCAACGTCTTCGTTGGGCAGCCGCCCAGGCCGCCGTCTCCGCCCCCGAGGGGGGTTCCGGTTGTGTTTCGAACAAAGGGCGGATTGCTTGAGATCGGTGGCTTCGATTTTACGGAGGACTTCTTCAGGGCGAACAGCAAGACTTGGTGGGGGATCTATCTGGGCACGACCGTGTCCCAGATCCAGGTCCCTGCCACTTACAGGTACCACATCGCGCTGCTGAAGGACTGGACTGTGCATGTGAAGGACAATGTCTGCATCGTGAACGCTCCGTCCATCGCCCCGAGCCTGCCGGTCGCCTTTGACTCCAGCAAAATGATAAAAAAAACCGAGAGTGGCTGGGCGCGGTTCGACAAGGATGAGAATTTGAGCAGCCTGGAAATCTCGATCACTCCGGAGCTGAACAAACGGGCCGATGACCCCCAGCATATCGGACAGGTTCGGGAACACGCTCGACAAACCGTTGCCGAGTTCATCCAGGGCTGGTTGCTCAAGGATGGTGTGGCCGGCTGGAAGAATGATTCAGATCACGCTGTCAAAGTGTTTTTTCCCGGCGAACCAGTGGATGGGGTTGCGCCTCCCCAGGTCAGAGTGGAAAATCTCTAATGCTGGCTGTCGGGTAAAGATATCATTACTAGAAAGTGCCGCATGAAATACGTAAAACACATATTCATGTTTATGGTCGGCCTCCTGTCTCTGATCTATCTTGCGAATCCCGGTGCCGGAATCGTTGAACTCATCCCAGATAACATTCCGGGCCTGGGCAACATCGACGAAGGTCTGGCCGCCTTTCTCCTCCTCAACTGCCTCGCCTACTTTGGACTGGATTTGAGGGACATGTTTTCCAAACAGCGAGGCAAGCTATTGAAGTGAATCGAATATAATGATCAGCAGCCAAAGGAGCCACGTGCATTCATCATTTATGAAATGCTCGCAGCGCCTCCGCCCTCCCCGCAGGCGTGTAGATTGCGAGGCTTTACACGGGCTTCTGACGCTGGTAATCATGAGCGGACATGGGAAGACAAAGTAGAACTTTCCTTGTTTTCGCGTCTTTTAAATCGCTAACTCATTAATATCCAACGTCCTCATAGCTCAAGTGGATAGAGCAGGGCTCTCTATCCTCCCCACTTAAAAAACATTTCTTCTATGGTAAAAGACATCTAGGGACTTGCTAAAACATCGGTGGATGGTAGAACTTTTGGTAGAACTTTTTTCAACGACTTATGTCTTGTATCTGCCGGAAGCCCCGCTCCCCCTACTGGATGGCGAAATATCGCGACGCCAATGGGCGGATTGTCATGCGGTCCACAAAGCAGACCAAACACACCGAAGCCCGAAAGATCGCCGAGGGTTGGGAAGCTGCAGCGAAGTCGGCCGGAAAACACGAGCTGACCCGGGCCGCAGCAACGAAGGTTCTGGATGAGCTGATGAAGCAGGCCGGGCTTGGCACATTCCATGAGGAAAGCATCTGTGACTTTCTCTGGGCATGGCACAAAAGCCGGGAGCAGGTCGGCCGGGCCGGGGCCACGTCGAAGCGATACCATTCCCAGATCGAGGGGGTGCTTGCCTTCCTCGGGGTAGAGCGGGCGAAGGGGAGCATTGCCAGCCTCTCAGCGGCCGAACTGGAGGCGTGGCGCGATGCGGAAAAGGAATCAGGCAAGGCTCCCAAGACCGTGAACTTTTCGCTGGCGACCATCCGCGCCGCCCTCGAATCTGCCAAACGCAAGGGGCTTGTCCTCTCGAACCAGGCCGATGCGGTGGAGCGACTGGAGGGCCGGGCCGAGGAGCGCGAGCCGTTCACGGCCGAGGAGTTGCAGGCCCTCATGAAAACCGAAAATCTGGAGTGGCGCGGGATGATCGCTCTCGGGGCTCATGCCGGGCTCCGGTTGAGCGATGCCGCCAACCTGACATGGGGCAATGTCGACCTCACCGCCGCCGTGATGACATTCCGGCCAGCAAAAACGGAAAAGACCGACAGCAAGCCGCTGGTCATCGCCATGCACTCGGAGCTTGTGGAAACGCTCCAAGCTCTCCCCCAGGGCATCGCCAAGGCTCCCGTGTTTCCCTCGCTCTATGGGCAGAAACCCGGCAGCGCCGGGGGCCTGTCAAACCAGTTTGCCGCCGTCATGAAAAAAGCCGGTGTGGTCGTGGCGCTTGGGCGAGAGAAAGCAGGGAAGGGGAGGCAGACTCGGAGCAAAGGATTTCATGCGCTCCGGCACACAATGATCTCCCGAATGGCCAACGCGGAGATTTCTTCCGACGTCCGCCGGTCAATCGCCGGGCACTCTTCCGATGCGATGCATTCCAAATACACACACCTCTCGCTGGATGCGCAAAAGGTCGCCGTCAAGAAAATGGAGGCAATTTTGAAATGAAAAAGACACGCCATACCGAAGCCGTGCCCAAGCCTTCAAAGCCCGCTGGCAAGGATCCTGCCGCAATAGCAAAGCCTTCCAAATCGAAGGTCGGCAGTGCTGTCGCCCCACCAGCCAAGGAAATATCCAATGAGGGCGAGTCAACCGGTCCCTCGGCGATGGATCTTCTTCAAATTGCCAGATGGTTTGGACTCATTACGCCCCAACTGATGAAGAGTCCGAATGTGCATGACGATGCTGAGCCGGTTATGAAATGCGTGCCTCAAAACCATGATCAGGTATTTCGATCCCAGCTGCATGACGCTGCACACCTGTATTTTTTGGCGAACACGGTAGCCAAGAGGTGCCAGCAGGAAGATTTATGGGGGCTTCGAGGGGCGCAAGAGAAGCAACAGGAAAGGGAATTTCAACTGCGAAGGATTTGGGCATGCGCAGAAGGGGGAGCCCTTTTGTCTGGAATGAAAGCTTACCTGAAACTCGACTACAAATCGTATTCAGGCTTCTCCAGATTCCTTCGTGAGTTTGGTTACATTTACTATGAAGGTGGAAACATATCTGAAGGCGCAATCCGCATTTTAAGGATTATCAAGGACGACCAGAAGCGCCAAAAAGAGGCGGCCAGAAAAAAAACTGCTAGAGCACAGAAGGAGGCGGCTGGTGGAAAATCCTGCATGTCCCCAACGCAGATAGAACTGAATCAAAATCCAGAGATCGCCCATAGAAACCTGCTTCAGATACTTGAAAACACCTTCGAAGGCGCAAGCGTTTCCGTCGATGCAAATCTTTTTGCTGAACTTTCGATACGGGACATTTAGACAGTCCTTAAGGACATTTTCAGCAGGGCAACGGACACGGGGAAGTCACTCCCGGACGTCTTGACGGGTCTATCGGACACGTTTTCCGACTCAGGAAAAGGTCCATTTTCGTTTCTGGTATTTGTGTTGGCGACATGAACAAACCAACAACAACCATCGCCGATTCCGCCTTGCCGGAGTTTGCTGATGCAAAGGGAGCTCGTCAGAGTTTCGGCCTAACAAGGTCGCACCTTTACGCGCTCAACATCAGCGGAAAAATACGCAGCGTCTGCATCCGTCGAAGCGGGGCGCTACGGGGGCGGCGACTGTTCGATTGCGAGTCGATTCGAGCATTCCTAAACTCCTGTGAGGATCGTCGGGCGAACACCCAGGAAGGAAATGCGCTGTGAATACAACGACTTCCACATGCGACGCCCTGCATCCCGACAAGGGAGTTATGGAATGTCCAACGCTTCTGAGTGGTGCATTACGAACCGAACCGGAGACCTCCATGCTGGCTGACACGGAATACGACCAGTCTGGGGAGTCTGCTCAGGAAGCCCTTGAGCAGCCGCCTGCTCTGCTAACGCCGGAGTTTCGAGCGGAGGCTCTCTTTCGGCTTTTTCAGGGGATTGGCATCGCATCGAAAAACAATGGAACCCCGCTACAGTCCTGCTGGGTACCGGTCGAGGCCATTGATCAAGCAACCGGGGAGATCATAGAGCGCAAGAATACTGGTTCTTCCGCAGAATTTGTGAGGATTTGAGGAAGTTGGAGGCTCTTGTTGAG
>JBAXXX010000021.1:0-46474 GCA_037127695.1 Verrucomicrobiia bacterium
GGTCCGGGGACAAGGCGGGGGCTGCCCCACAGAAGCCCGGCCAGCCACCACCTCCACCGCCGGGGCCGCCGGCCATCAGCGCCTTGGAAATCAAGGGCCTCTACCTCGACAATCCGCCCAACGAAAAGGAGGCGAGGATCATCGACGAGTTCGTCGAAAAGCTGAAGGCCTCACCGGTTTTCAACCTCCCGGACGATAAGGCTAAGATCATCACCCAAAGAACCACTCCCACCGGTGAGAACTGGGCGTATGGCTACACGCTCATCCTCCCCCTGCGCAAGCCGATCCCGCTCCCATGAACTGGTTCAAGGAAAATCCATTTGTCGCAGCGCTCGCCGTCGTTACCCTCGCCGGCGCAGGGGCGCTTGGATATTTGATTTCCGAGGCGGCCATCAGCTATTCGGCCTCTTCAGCGGCTTACGCAGAAGCGGTGGGCAAGCTCCACGCGCTTCAGGAAAAGACTCCTTTCCCGAGCAAGGAGAACCTCAATACCATCCAGGACGGCCTGGATAGCTACTCGGAGAGGATCCAGCAGCTGCAGTCGCAGCTCGCCATCATGGAGGAGCCGCTCGACCCGTCTGTCACCCCGCAGCTGTTCCAGGACAAATTGCGCAAGGCGGTGAACGCCATCCGCCTCGATGCCGATGCCCTGGGCATCAAGCTCCCGGAGAACTTTTATTTTGGCTTCGACCAGTACCAGTCGCAGGTTCCTTCCGAAAAGGCGGCTCCCGTGCTCGACCGGCAGCTCAAAGTCATCCAATCTGTCGTCTCTCTCCTTGTCCCCACGAAGGAAGGCAAAGACGGCCAGGAGTCCAAGGGCGGCAAGGAGGATAACAAGTCCCGCTTGGCGCCGAAGGTCCGCTCGATCGATGCCATCGTCCGCACGCCACTTCCTGAGGAAGGAGCCCAGGCGTCTGCGCCGCCGAAGAAGCAGGATGCCTCCCTGCTCGTTATCACGAGGTTCCCGTTCGACATTTCCTTCACGGCCGAGCAGCTGAAATTTCGCGCCGTATTCAACGCGCTTCTCGGATCCGGTCCGTTCCTGATCATTCGCTCGGTCAGCATCCAAAATACCAGCCCGCAGGCGCCGGCCAAGGCTGCGGGCGATCCCGTCGCGAAGCCTGCGAACCCCTTTGCCTCGGCGGGGGACAAGGGAGAGAAAAAATCCCTCCAGGTCATTCTCGGGCGCGAGTTCGTCAAGTCGACCTTGCGCTTGGAGATGCTGGATTTCGCCGAGCCGGCCGCCAGGAAAAAGTAAGAAGCCATGGATTGGATTACGACAAACTACGAACGCGCGCTTCTCGGGCTCTCCGCCTTGGCGCTGATGGCGTGTGCCGGCTGGCTTGCCTCCGAGTCCCTTTCGTTCCCGGAAAGCTTTTCCGGGCGCGACAGCACAAAAAAGCCGAACCATTCGATCGTTTCGCCCGATATCAAGTCCGTGGAGGCCGCCGCCGCCCTCTCGTCGGCTCCGGGAGCCTGGGAGCTCCACGATGGGTCGATTTTCGTCTCGAACCCGTATGTCGTCAAGGAGGGGAAGCTGTTCGATCCGCTGGAGGGGGGGGATGACTTGCACCCGCCGATCAAGAATGCGTGGCTCATGAAATACCGCCTCGACTATGCCGATCCGGATATCAAGGATCAGGATTTCGACGACGACCGGTTTACCAACTTGGAGGAGTTTATCGCAGGGACCGACCCCACCGACCCGACTTCGACCCCTCCCTACTCGAACAAGCTCCGCCTCACGAAGTTCGATCCTATTCCCTTCAAGCTCAAGTTCAGCGGGGATTCCGGCGACGGCGAGACGTTTATCGTCAACGCGAAGGATAAAAAGTCCCAAACCCAATTTCTCAAGATTGGTGAGATGATCACAGGAACCCCCTACAAGGTCATCTCCTACAAGAAAGACTCCGAAACCAAGAACGAGATGGAGGTGGATATCTCCGTGCTCACGATCGAAAATACCAAGACAGGCCAGAAAATCCCGCTCGTTTTCAACCGGGAGGCCAACGACCCGACCTCCTTCGGCGAGTTTCTCTACCTCTACGATAACTCGAACCTGCGGGTGAAGAAGGACGACGAGTTCACCCTGGCCCCGGATGCGTCCAGAAAATACAAACTTATTGACATTTCCGCACAAGAAGCCCAGATACAGGATCTTAAAACTGGAGAGAAAATCCGTATCAAGAAGGCCGACTGACACTCGGCCATTTCTTTTGCCGCCAGAACCACTCATGAAATTGAATCTGTTTCCCCGCGTGATGGGCCTCAGCCCCACGGTTTCAGAACCTAAGCGCACCGCTTGTGCTCCTAGGGGCTTGGGCGCGCCGCCCATCTGCCACCTCCTGCTCCCGATCCTGGCAGCCCTCCTTGTTTCCCAGGGCCTTTCCCTTGCCCAATACCCTGGCGTCCAGGGAACCGTGGCCGGGCAAATCGAGAGGCAAACGAAGACCGCAGAATACGCGAAGACCGTCCTGGAAAAGGGCGCGAAAGCTCTGGCGGCGCAGGATTTCGAGACCGCCTTCGCGTATTATAAGAGCGCGGTGGACATGCTGCCGGCGGGCGGGAATGCAAGCGCAGATCTCCGGGAGGAGGCGATCAAAGGGTTTTCGAATGCGGCAGTTCAGCTTGCGCGGCAGAGGATTTCCGAGGGGCGCTTTGAAGATGCGAAGACCACGGTTGCGGTCGTCCTGGAGGATCGCTACAACCCGACATACAAGCCGGCCGTCGCCCTGAACAAGGAGCTTAAGGACAAGGGCTCGTTTTTCAGCCAGACGATGACTCCGAGCTTTGTGGCCAACGTCGAGGAGGTGAAGCAGCTTCTTCAGGAAGCCCAGGGGTTCTATGCCTCGGGCCGCTACGACCTGGCATTTAAGAGATACGAGCAGGTCCTGAATGTGGACAAATTCAATATCGCCGCCCGCCGCGGGCAGGAGCAGGTGAATGTCGCCCGCCAGAAATACGCGGATGCCGCCTACAGCGAGACCCGTGGGGACTTGATGCGGCAGGTCAACAAGGCGTGGGAGCTGCCGGTAAAGAAATTTGAGGTGACGGGATCACAGATCATTGAGCAGCCGCAGATTGACACCCGTGGGACGGCGGCGATCAACCGGAAGCTGGACGACATCATTCTCTCGTCGATCAACTTCAGCGACGCCACGATCCGCGCGGCGCTGGACCAGCTCAAAAAGCTTGCTGCTGCTGCGGACAAGTCGGAGCCGGACCCTGCGCGCAAGGGGGTCAACATCGTCCTCAAGCTCTCCGCCGAGCAGGAGACGAGCATTCTCCCGTTCACTCTGACGCTTTCGGACATCCCGCTCCGCCAGGCGATTGATTATGTGGCAAGGGCCGCGAATCTCAAGCTGAAGGTCGAGCCCTACTCGGTCGTTGTGGTGCCGCAGTCGGAGCCGACCGAGATCCTCATCACGAAGGAATATAAAGTGCCGCCGGGCTTCATCGCATCGCTGCCGGCTACGGCTGCGCCGGCTGTGGCCGGCCTTGCCTCAGGGTCGCAGTCCGTCGTGGCGGACCGCTCTGGAGCCGTCGAATTCCTGAAAACCCAAGGGGTCACGTTCGAGCCTGGTGCAAGCGCCAACTTCATCGCTTCGACCAGCCGGCTGATCGTCAAGAACTCCCAGTCGAACCTCGACCTCGTGGATAACTTGGTGGAGAACTCTCTGACCGTCCCGGCGAGCCAGGTCGAGATCGAGGCGAAATTCCTGGAAATCACTCAGAACAACCTGAAGGAGCTCGGCTTTGACTGGCTCCTCGGCCAGTTTGCCTTGCCATTTGGAACGGGCATCTATGGCGGAGGCGGCACGACGGCAGGCGGCACTTCGATGCCCGCCAACTCGTTCCCCATGTTAAACCCGGGGTCCACAGTTCCCATCGGCGCAACCTCTCTCAGCCAGGGTCCGCTGACCGCTGGAAACCGCTCCGGAACCAGTGCGATCAGCGTGAATGCGGTGGATGGGCTCCTCTTCAACCCCGCAGTTGGGCCGGCACCTGCCATCATGGCTTTGGCCGGGGTTTTTACAAATCCCCAGTTTCAGGTTGTCCTCCGTGCGCTGAATCAATCGAAAGGCGTGGATCTCCTCAGCGCACCAAAAGTGACCACGAAGAGCGGACGCCGTGCGACGATCGAGATCACCCGCGAATTTCGTTTTCCGCTGAGCTATGATCCGCCGCAGCTGCCGACGAGTGGCGGGACGGGAGGTTCGACCTCGAGCGTGATCACGCCCACAACCCCGACGGATTTCCAGATGGAACCCACAGGAATCACCTTGGAAGTCGAGCCGACGGTGGGTCCCGACGGCTATACGATTGAGCTGCTTCTGGCCCCCCGCATCATCGAGTTCGATGGGTTTATTAACTATGGAAGCCCGATCTACGCCAACGTGGCGTGGGGGATTCCTGGGGCGGTCGCGAACTCCTATTTTCTTATTGGTGCCGAGCGCCGGATGCTGACCGAGAACACGATCAACCGGCCGGTTTTCTCAACCCGCGAAGTGACGACCCAGGTGTCGGTGCATGACGGTTCGACCGTGGTGCTGGGCGGGCTGATGCGGGAGGATGTGCAGAAGGTTGAGGACAAGGTTCCGATCATTGGGGACATCCCGCTCTTTGGGCGGCTTTTCCGCACGAGCGCGGACCAGCATGTGAAGCGAAACCTGGTCATTTTTGTGACCGCGAGCCTCATTGACCCTGCCGGGCAGCCTTTGATCCGTGCGGACGAGGAGGATCAGGTTGTTGCTATTCCTAATGCCCCCGCGATCGGGGCCGAGGCGATTCCCGGGGATGCCCTCACCGCCCCGCTCCCCCAATAACCCGACTTTCCTCCGATGAAATATAGCAACCTGATCACTTTCCGCCTGCCACGAGCGCTTCCGGCCGGCCTTTTCTTTTTTCTGGCTCTTGCCTCGGCGCCAGCCGCCCAGAACGTCGCGTCGCTGGCCGACCGGGAAATTGTCCGGCGCCAGGAGGATCTTGTTTTGGCAGACAAGCTGATGGCCAAAGGCAACCAGGCGTTTGCCGCCAAAGAGCTGGAGTCAGCCTATACCAGCTACCTTGACGCTCTGGATAAAATTCCTGGCGGGTCAGCGGCTGAGGACCAGCGGCAGCCGGCGGTTGCGACGTTCAGCAAGATCGCGCTCGCCTACGCGAATGACCTGGTGAAAAACGGGCGCTACTCGGATGCCGAGCAGGTCGCAAAAACCATCCTTCTTCCGCGGTACAATCCGAGCTACAAGCCGGCCGTCCAGTTTCTCTCAAACCTCGAGCAGCAGGGCTACTACAACAAGACCGTCACCCCGCAGTTTGCCTCCCAGCGGGACCAGGTTGCCAAGCTTCTCGTCGAGGCGGACGGGTATTATGCCACCGGACGGTTCGACCTTGCGATGAAGCGATATGAGCAGGTTCTCAATATCGACCAGTATAACAGCGCCGCACGCATGGGGATGGAAAAGATTAACAACCAGAAGAGCAACTACTACGGGGATGCGCGCAACGAAACCCGCAGCCGGATGCTCTGGCTCGTGGATCGCGGGTGGGAGCGTCCGGTCAAAAAACTTCAGAACCGCGATACGGCATCGAGCGCGCAATCCCGCAACATGGCTGGAGCCGGGGCCGAGGCGATCACCGCCAAGCTGAACCGGATCATCATCCCCTCGCTCAACTTTACCGATACGACGATCGGCGAGGCGGTGGAGCAGCTCAAGCAGATCAGCCGGAAGCTTGATAATACCACGGACGATCCGAAGCAGAAGAGGGGGGTGAATATTGTGCTGAAACTTCCGCCGGCTCCGGCGGCGGTGGATCCGACAGCGGTTCCCGTTCCGGGTGCGGGCGCCTCTGCGGGGCCCACGGCGAATGCGGACACGAAGATCACCCTCGCGCTGAACAACGTGCCGCTGATCGAAGCCCTGCGCTACCTCACGGAGCTGTCCGGCCTCAAATACAAGGTGGAGCCGTTCGCGGTCTCGATCGTGCCGAACAGCGAAAACACGGAGGACCTGCTCAACAAGGAATACCGGGTGCCGCCAGGCTTTATCCCGGGCAATGCCCTCACGTCGGATTCCGCGGTTGCCACCGTGGGAAAATCATCCACTTTGAAAGAAGACAGGATCAAGGGAGGAAAGGATGCCCTCCAGTATTTGAAGAGCCAAAACGTTCCGTTTCCGGACGGGGCGTTCGCCCAGTATGTCGCTGCCGGAAGCAAGCTTTTCGTCCGGAACACGCAAAACAATTTGGATCTCATCGACATCCTCGTGGATGCCGCGATGGGAGTCCAGCCGGTGCAGGTGGAAATCGAATCGAAGTTCCTGGAGATCACCCAGAACAACCTCAAGGAGCTGGGCTTCAACTGGCTGCTCGGCCCGCTAAGTATTGGAGGGGGAATGTATGGATCCGGCGGCACCGATGGGGCCGGCCAAACAATCAATACGGCGGCCTACCCATTTGGCGGCATGGGCGCAAACCCGATGACCGGCGGCCTGCGCTCCGGAACGGGCGTTGGCGGAGATGCTGCCGTTACTGCAAATTCCATTGATGCGCTCCTTTTCCAGCAGGCGGGCGGCGCGGCTTCCTCTTTTACTCCGGCCCCTGCGATCCTCGGGCTCTCCGGAATTTTTACAAACCCCCAGTTTCAGGTGATCATCCGGGCGCTCAACCAGAAGAAAGGGGTTGACCTGATGTCCGCTCCGAAAGTCACCACAAAAAGCGGAGCCAAGGCCTCGATCAAGATCGGGCGCCAGTTCCCTTACCCCAAGGAATTCACCCCGCCGGTGCCCGGCACAAGCAGCTCCAACGCCACCGCAGGGGTGAATATCATGGGCGCGGCAATCCCCACAACGCCGAGCGATTTCGAGATCAGGAATCTGGGGGTCACCCTGGAGGTCGATCCGGTCGTCGGCGCGGATAACTATACGATTGATCTCACCCTCTCGCCAGAGGTCGTCGAGTTCGAAGGTTTTATTAACTACGGAAGCCCGATCCTGTCGCCTACATTTGATGTGCCAACATTGACATGGTCGAATCAAGTCATCACTGAAAACACGATCAACCAGCCGATCTTCTCGATCCGCAAGGTGACGACGAGCGTGAGCATCTGGGACGGGCAGACGGTTGCGCTGGGCGGCCTCATCCGCGAGGACGTGCAGAAGACGCAGGATAAAGTTCCGATTCTGGGAGACATCCCGCTGGCCGGGCGCCTGTTCCGCTCGAACGTGGACCAGAAGATCAAGAGGAACCTGATCATCTTCGTGACCGCGCGTTTGATGGATGCCGATGGGCGGCCGGTCCGGCAGGATGACGAGCAGGAAGAGATCGTCGAGCCGCTGGGACTCCCCGACAACCTCCCGCCGCCGACATTTCAGAACCGGTCGATGGGCAAGTAGCTGCTTTATTCTCCGTGCTCGCGCTCTATGGCCGCCCGCAAGGTCGCATACGCTTCCTCCAGGTCGCCCAGGCGCCCCAGAACCCCGTCCAGATCTGCGGCGCGCCCCGCCATCTCGATCTCAAGAGCCACGGCGCGCATCGCTTCGCCGCTGACATTCGCTGCCGCGCCCTTGATGCTGTGGGCCTGGCGGTCCGCGGACGCAACATCTCCGAGCTCTGCGAACTTCCTCAAGGCCGCGATTTGCTGCGGCATGTGCTCGAGAAAGCTTTGCAGGATTTTCTTCTCCAGCCCGACATCTCCCATCATCCTCTCCAGCAGCGGGGCGCGATCCCAAACCGCCAGCTCCCCTGCGGTCGCGGCAGGCGCGCAGGGCAAGGGCGCTGGGCTAGCAGGCGGCACGGTGGCGGGAGCCTCCGCGCTGGTGCCCGCCGCCGCTGGCAGCCATTTCTGCAGCATGGCCGCAAGGTTTTGAAGCGTCATCGGCTTCGTCATGTAGTCATCCATGCCCGCCGCAAGGCAGACGTCCCGGTCACCCTCCATGGCATTCGCGGTCACGGCAATGATCGGGATATGAAGAATAGGCGAAGAACGGGAATCCCCCCGCATGTCGGCATCGGATTTCTGATTTTCGATTTCTGATTTTCTAATCGCCTTCGCCGCCTCCAGCCCGTTCATCACAGGCATCTGCACGTCCATGAGAACCGCATCGTAGGGCAAGGAGGCAACGGCCTGGACGGCTTCCGTCCCATCTTCTGCCGTGTCCGCGCGCAGGCCAAGATTTTCCAGCATCGCCAGGGCCACGCGCCGGTTGATGACGTTGTCTTCGGCCAGAAGGATGCGAAAGTCGCGGTGGAAGAGGCGGTTGGCTTGCGGCAGGCCGTCTGCGGCCCGGGTGCTTGGCGGTGGGCCCTTCGGCGTGAAAAAGCTTGCAGTGAACCAGAACTCGGAGCCCTTGCCTGGGGAGCTTGTCACGCCGATCTCGCCGCCCATCAGGTTGGCGAGCCGCTTCGAGATCGCCAAGCCCAGGCCGGTCCCCCCGTAGCGGCGGGTCGTCGAGGAGTCCACTTGATAAAATTTCCTGAACAGCATCTCCTGCTTGTCTGCGAGGATGCCGATTCCTGTGTCGCTCACGGCGAATCGCACGACGGCGGCGGAGCCGGTGGCCGAAACCAGGCTTGCCCGCACGGAGACCTCGCCGGAGTGGGTGAACTTCACGGCGTTTCCAGCCAGGTTGAGCAGCACCTGGCGGAGGCGGCCGGGGTCGCCGCAGAGATAGGCCGGCACATCGCGATCTGCCCCCCAGCTGAGCGAGAGGCCTTTGTCGCGTGCATCAGTCCCCACCATGGCGGCGACGTCATGCAGCACGGTGGAGATCTCGAAGTCCAGGCTCACCAGCTCGAGCTTTCCGGCTTCGATCTTGGAGAGGTCCAGGATGTCGTTGATGATGTGCAGGAGGGTTTCTCCGCTTGCCCGGAGGGTCTCCGCAAACTTGCGCTGCTGGACGGTGAGCTCGGAATCCAGCAGCAGCTCGGCCATGCCGATGACCCCGTTCATCGGCGTGCGGATCTCGTGGCTCATGCTGGCGAGGAACTCGCTCTTGGCGGCAGAGGCTATCTCGGCCTGGACGGCCAACTCGTTCGCCAGGGAGGAGGCTTCTTCGAGGCGGTCCTGCTGGGCCATGATGCGCAGATCGGCGCGGCGAAGCAGGATATAGATGAAGCCGAGAAAGAGCGATAGCAGGGCGGCTTCGACCATCACGCTCAGAATCCTCTCGCGGTTGAAGGCCGCCGTCTCGGTGGAGATGTCGCGCAGGATCAGCAGGTCTCCTACCTCCTTGCCTGAAACCTCCCGCAGGGGCTCGGCGGAGATCCGCCAGTCCTTTCCGTTAAGCTTGATCTCACGGGTCGGCTTGGCCAGATCGGTCTGGGGAATGAATGCCTCGGGCAGCCCGCCCAGTGAGCTGAAGGCCACCACGCTCCGTGGCAGGCGATCCCAGTCGCCGCTCCTCCCGAACATGCGCGCCCCCTCTTCCCAGGCCTGCCGGTTGAGATGCTCCTTGCCGATGAGCATGACCACCTCGTTGCCGTCCTGCAGGCCGAGCGTATTGAGCACGTCCTTGGCCTCCTTGCCCAACTCCACGTAGCCGACAAGCGCGCCGCCATCAAAAACTGGCTGAACCATCCGAAGAGTGAAGGTGCCCAGTGGCCCAAGCTCCATGCCGGAAGCCGCCTTCCCGGTGCGCTCGGCCTCCAGGGCCGTGAACCTCTCGATCTTGTCGCCTCGCCTCTCGGGAGCGTGAACCCGCAGGATGCAGCGCCGGTCAGCAGAAAAAAAGTAGAAATGAGTGAGGTGATCCGTCCGCCGCATCGCCTCAAACACGGGCAGCCAAGCAGAGAGCAGGCTGTCGGCATCTCCCTCTCGCAGTGCCCTTTTGACGCCGGGATCTGCGGCGATAGGCTGCGCGGTCTGGGCCAGGCCGGAGATCTGCTGCTCCACCACCACCCGCAGGTCCCGGCTCGCATCGGAAATGCTGGCTTCTAATTCCCTGTCCATCTGCCGCTGCACCTGGTGCCAGAGGGCCGCATCTACGCCTGCCAGCAGCAGGATCCCCATGGCGGCCATGGGGAGCAGTAGATGCCGCAGCGACGGCTTGGTGGAGGAGTCCGCCCGATGCGAAGCGGCTGAGGCGGCGGCCGCCTCAGTCATCGTCTTCGCCATGGGATCCTAGGTTGCTCTTCCTGGTGGTTCTTGAAGGTCAGGCTTTGGAGGCTTTGGATTTTTTAGCACGTTTAGCGCGCGCAGCCTTTTTGGCAGATTGAGCGTGCTTGGCAGCTGGCTGGCTGGCGCGGCGCTTGGCCCAGCGGGCCTTGGCTGCAGCCGAGATGCGGGCGCGGCCTGCCGGGCTCATCTTGCGTTTGCTGCGCTTCCGCGCGGCCTTGGCTTTCGATGCCGGCTTGCTCCTGGCGGGCGCGGACGCCTTGGGCATGAATGGGGCAACAACATCGATAGCCGACTTCGCCACATCCTTGATGACCTTGCCGATTTCGTTTTCCAACTCTTCGATGCCCTTGATGAGCTGGCCCTTTTTTTCTGTCAGCGCGAGCAGGTTGCGAAGGGATTGGCTTGTGATGTGTGATATGTCCATGTTTGAAGTAGGAATTTAGCATCAAGCCCCGCGCCTTTGGCAATAGAAAACCGCTCCGGCCCTTGCGGCGGCTCGCGGAATCTGATATGCCATCCCGCACTGAATATGCCCACTTACGAATACGAATGCGAGAAGTGCCGGAAGACGTTCGACGTTTTCCAGTCCATGAAAGACCCGGTGTTTAAGACCTGTCCCGAGGCGCAGTGCCGGATGAGGAAATGGGGGAAGGGGAAGGTCCGCCGGCTCGTCGGCACCGGGGCCGGGCTGATCTTTAAAGGCAGCGGATTCTACATCACGGACTATCGCAGCGAGGGCTACAAACAGTCGGAAAAGAAAGAGTCCGGAGAGGCTTCCAAACCGGCGGCCGCACCCGACAAATCCGACAAGGCCGACAAGGCCGACAAGCCCAAGCCGGAGCCGAAAAAGGAATCCAAGCCGGAGCCGAAAAAGGAATCCAAGCCGGGGAAGAAATCCGAATGAGCGCGAAGGGCTGCCCGCATTGCGGCGTCGCGAACGACTTCACGAGGGTTTTCTGTGCGGATTGCGGGACCCGGCTTCCGGATGCGGCCCCATCGGCCGAGGCTCCTGCGCTGGCCGCCCAAGGCAGGCCTGCGCCCCAGGCCGCGCCCCCGATTTCCAAGCCTGTTCGGAGAACCCCGCGCAAGCCCGCTCCCAAGCCTGCCGAGAGCGGTTTCTTTGGCGTGCTGCTGCGCGAGCTGATTCTGACGGCCTTCCTGGGAGCGATTCTGGCCGGGTTGATCCAGATGGCAAGGGAGCCGGACAGGATCCCGCCGCGCGCCTCCGCGAATGCGACCGCCGCAAAGGAGGCGATGGTCACCCTCCGCGAGCTGTGCGCCTCCGCGAAGCCGGCCAGCTGGACGATCAACCAAAACGCTGTGAACGAGTTTCTCGCGACAACCATCCAGATGGAGGCATCGGGCGGCGCCGGCAGCCGGGGCGCTCAATTCCAAAGGGCGTTTATCCGATTTGATGCCGGCCGTTTGGATTTGGGGGTCGAGCAGCAGGTCCTGGGCCGCAGCCTTTACTTTTTGCTGAGCGTCATGCCGGAGCCATCTGGGCAGGGCTTGGGGGCGAAGGTTGTTGGCGGCGCGATCGGGCGGCTTCCGATGCCCCCGCTTCTTCTTCCGGTCTTCATGCGGATTTTCCAGCCGACGATCACCGGGCTTGCCCAGCCGCTCGGCTTGCTCCGCCAGGCAAAATCTGTGACGATCAAACCGGAGGATGTCACGCTGCAATGGGCTGGGCCCGATCCGCGCTGATCGCTTCCGGGCTGCTGGCCTCCGCCGCCCACGCACCAGCCGTGCCCGATTCTCCGCTTTCCGGACGGACCACCAGCTCGTCCGGACACTTCGTTATTTACTCGAAGGACGCCGTCCGCCGGTCGCTGATCGCCCAGCGCGCGGACGCGGCACGAACCGCGTGGAATGCGAAGCTGGGACCGGATGAAAGCGGAGCGCGCCCGATCATTATCCAGGATCTCATCGGCAGCGTCAAACCCCGGGGGAACCCGAATGCGGTCACAACAATTTTTGTGGGCGATGGCGGAGCCCTCAAAGTGCAGACCTGCCTGTACGATTCCTCGGTGCTGCGCGGGCAAGCATTGAGCGGGGAGATTTACCGTGCGCTCGGGCTCGAGTGGATCTATAGGAACCATCCGCTCAAAGCCGGCAAGCCGTTCCGCTCGCCTCCGATCTGGCTTCTCGAAGCCTTGGCCGAGGAGGATCGCCTGCGGCAGGATGGCACCCCGGCAGGAGTCTATGCCGCGCTGCTCCAGAGCGAGCGGCCCCCGAAGCTCGAGGATTTCCTCCGCGCCAAGCCGGAGCTGATGGAGGCGACGTCGCTGACACTCTACCGGACGGAGGCGCTGGCCTTCTTGAAGGCGCTCCTGGGGCTGCCAGAGGGTGGGAGAGGGCTCGGCAGCTTCCTTTCCTCGCTGGCCCAGGAGGATAGCGATATGAAATCGTTGCTGGCCGCGTTTCCCTCGCTGGGCAACGATCCCTCCCGCCTCGGGAAACTTTGGACGCTGGCCATCGCCAGGGGCTCCGCTGGCAAAGGGGCTGAGCCGCTCAGCGTTGGCGAGACCAGCCGCGCGCTCAAATCTCTGCTCGACATCTTCGCGCCGCCCGATCCTAAAAAGCCGAAGACGGTTGCCGCCACCGGGGCGGCCGCGCTTTCCGCCATCGCACAATCCGATGGCGGACCCTTCCTGATGCGGCAGAAATCCGCCGACCTCTTCGCCCTGGAGTACCGCGCGCACCCGCTCCTGAAGCCGGTCATCGCCGAATACCGGAGCATCGCCGCCCAGCTCGCCCAGAAGCCGCGCAAAAATGTCAGCCGCCAGGTTGAGGAAAACGGAAAGATTTTCGATCTTCTCTTGCAGAGGGCCGGCCAGGTGGACGATTATATGAATTGGTTCGAGGCGACTCAGCTCGATACCCTCAGCGATAACTTCCTGAAGATCAGCAGCCCGGCAGCTCCAGAGAAGCGGCGCGACGCGCTCAGCCTTCACCTGGACGAGATCGAGGATCGCGGCTGGTGAATTGCCTGCCGGGCTGGCGGAAAAACATCCCATGAAACCTTTCCCATTCCTCTGCCTTCTCGCGGCTGTTCTTGCCTTGGGTGCCTGCCGCCGCGCGAAGCCGCCGAAAGCCGAGGCGCCGGCGCCGGTCGAAGTGGCTGCGGTCGAAAAGCGGACGATGCCGGTCGAGATGAAGGCGATCGGCACGGTCGAGCCCATCGCCAGCGTGCGAATCAAATCCAAGGTGCAGGGGGAAATCCTTCAGGTCTGCTTCGCGGATGGCGCCCAGGTCAAATCCGGGGACGTGCTTTTTCTCATTGACCCGCGAGCGTTCGAGGCCGCCCTGAACCGGGCCCAGGCGAACCTCGCGATCGCCAGGGCCTCGGCGGAGAATGCGTCCGAACAGGCTGCGCGCTACAGCACGCTCATCAAGCGTGGGGTCGCCTCCAAGGAACAAACCTCCCAATTTCTCACGACAGCAGAATCACAAAAATCCGAGCTCGCCGCCCGCCAGGCCGACCTGGACGAAGCGCGGCTTTCCCTCGAGTGGACGCGTGTGACGGCGCCGGTTTCCGGGCGCGCGGGGGCCGCCCTGCTCAAGGCCGGAAATATTGCGCAGCCGAACGTGGACACGCTGGCTGTCATCAACCAGATGCAGCCGATCTACGTGACATTTTCCCTGCCAGAAAATTCTTTGGCTGGGGTTCGTCGGTGGATGCAGGGGCGTTCGCCTGCGGTGACCGCGTATGATCCGGATTCCGCCCGCGCTCTCGGTACGGGCGAGCTGACGTTCGTGGACAACGCGGTGGACCGGGGGTCCGGCATGATCGCGTTTAAGGCGACATTTCCCAATCCGGATGAAAGCCTCTGGCCTGGGCAGTTTGTGGACGTCACGGTGAAGCTCGCCGAGGAGCCGGATGCCCTTGTCATTCCCGCGACCGCAACGATGGAGGGGCAGCAATGCACCCAAGTCTATGTGGTCGACGGAGACGTTGCCAGCCTTCGGAAAGTCGTAATGGAAAGGTCGGTCGGAGGGCTGGCCATCATCGCAAGCGGGCTCCAGGCCGGCGAGCTCGTCGTGACATCCGGGCAGCTTCGCATTACCCCGGGCGGACGGGTCGCAGTCAAGCCTCTGCCGGAATCCGAAAGCAACAACCGAAATGGGCATCACTGACCCCTTCGTTCGGCGGCCGATCATGACGACGCTCGTCATGATCAGCATCCTCGCCGCCGGGCTCCTGGCATACTTCCGCCTCCCGGTCAGCGACCTCCCGAGCGTCGACTTCCCCACCATCACCGTCTCCGCCGGCCTCCCGGGCGCCAGCCCGGAGACCGTCGCCTCCGCAGTCGCCCTCCCGCTGGAAAAAAAGTTTTCGACGATTGCGGGGATTTCCTCGATGACATCGTCGAGCGTGCTCGGGGCGGCGACGGTCACGATCCAGTTTGATCTTTCGCGCGACATTGATGCGGCGGCGCAGGACGTGCAGGCCGCGATTTCCCAGGCGCAGCGCGACCTGCCGGTGGACATGCCGGCACCCCCGTCGTTCCGCAAGGTCAACCCCGCCGAGCAGCCGATCCTCATGCTCGCGGCCTACTCGGATTCCCTCCCCTACAGCAAGGTCGACGAATACGCGGACACGCTGATCGCCCAGCGGCTCTCGACCGTGCTCGGCGTCGCGCAGGTGGATCTTTACGGCTCCCAAAAGTATGCCGTCCGGGTGAAGGTGGATCCGCGCGAGCTCGCGACTCGCGGCATCGGCCTCGACGAGGTGGAGGGAGCGATCAAGGAGGGGAACTCGAACGCCGCGACCGGAGAGCTCGATACCGGAGCCAAGGCGCGGACGATCGAGTCCACCGGCCAGCTCACGAATGCCCAGGCGTTCCGGGAGCTGATCGTCTCCTACCACGAAGGGTTCCCGGTGCGGCTCAAGCAGATCGCAACCGTTATTGACGGGGTGGAGAACGAAAAGAACCTCGGCTGGTATAACGGGTCCCGAGGGGTCGTTCTGGCCATCCAGCGCCAGCCCGGGGCGAATACCGTTGCCGTCATTGACCGCCTCCGCGAGCTCCTGCCGGCTTACAAGGCCCAGCTTCCCGGCGGCATGAAGCTCGACATCCTTTACGACCGATCGGTGTCCATCCGCAAATCCCTTCACGATGTGCAATTCACTCTCCTTCTCGCGGTATCCCTCGTCGTTCTCGTGATCTTCCTCTTTTTGCGCAACCTCCGCGCCACCCTGATTCCGAGCGCGGCCATCCCGCTCTCGATCATCGGCACATTCGCTGTGATGTCGCTGCTCGGGTTCAGCGTGAACAACTTTTCGCTGATGGCCCTGATCCTTGCGGTTGGGTTTGTTGTGGACGATGCGATCGTCGTGCTGGAAAACATTGTCCGCCACATTGAGCGGGGGTCTCCCCCGCTGCAGGCGGCGCTTGAGGGCGGCCGGGAGATCGGCTTCACGATCGTCTCCATGACGCTCTCGCTCTCGGCCGTATTCCTTCCTGTCCTTTTCATGGGCGGCATCCTTGGCCGGCTGCTCAACGAATTTGCGATCACCATCGCCGCCGCGATCCTCATCTCCGGGTTCGTCTCCCTCTCGCTCACCCCCATGCTCTGCAGCCGCTTCCTCCGGCAGGCGCACAGCTCGAGCCGCTCGAGCCTGTTCCGCTGGTCGGAGTCGGCTTTTGCCGCGATGCTCCGTGGGTATGAAAAAACGCTGCGCATTGCGTTGCGCCGCCACCATTACGTGAGCGCGGCCGCACTCGCCATGGCTGCCGCCACCGTCTGGCTTTTTCTCATCGTGCCGAAGGGCTTCCTCCCGAACGAGGATGCCAACCGCATCATGATCTCGACCGAGGCCGAGCAGGGGGTGGCATTTGACCGGCTGATGGCGCTCCAGCAGTCGGCGGCGGCGATCGTGGCAACAAGCCCCTACATTGACGGATTCATGTCCCGGATCGGTTCCGGCCAGTCCTCGACGGCAGGAAATACCGGGCGGCTTGCTCTCACTTTGAAGCCTCGGAGCGAGAGGCCGCCGATCGACGACATCGTGCGGCAGCTCCGCAAAGATCTCGACGGCATTCCCGGGCTCAAGGTCTTTGTGCAAAATCCTCCGGCCGTCCGGATCGGCGGCATGCAGACGAAGAGCCTCTACCAGTTCACGATCTTCGGACCGAACCTTGAGCGCCTTTATGCCGCAGCCGCCACGATGGAGTCGAAGATGCGCGGCATCCCTGGGATCGTGGATGTCACCACCGACCTCCAGATCACGAGCCCCCAGGTCCTCCTGGACATCAACCGCGACAAAGCCTCCACGCTGGGAGTCAGCGCGGCTCAGATCGAGCGCACCTTGGGGGCGGCGTATGGGGCCCGGCAGGTCTCCACGATCTACACCCCGAACAACCAGTACCGCGTCATCCTTGAGGCCAGCGATGATTTCAAGCGCGAGGCAGCAGACCTCTCCCGCCTCTACGTCAGGTCGTCATCGGGACGGCTCGTCGCCATTGACGCCCTCGCCCAATTGAAGACGCGTGTCGGCCCGCTGACGGTCCAGCACCTCGGCCAGCTCCCGGCGGTCACGCTCTCCTTCGACCTTGCCCGGGGTGCCTCGCTCGGCGAAGTGGTTCCGCTCATCGAGGGCCTAGCGGCCAACAGCCTCGACGCGGAGATGGGCTCCCAGTTCCAGGGGGCGGCGCAGGCGTTCCAATCCTCCCTCCGCAACCTCGGATTCCTTCTGATCATGGCGGTCGTCGTCATCTACATCATCCTCGGCATCCTTTACGAAAGCTTCGTCCACCCGCTCACCATCCTCTCCGGCCTGCCGTCGGCCGGCTTCGGGGCGCTCCTCACGCTTCTGCTTTTCGGCATGGAGCTGAATGTCTATGGCTTCGTCGGACTCCTCATGCTCATCGGTATCGTGAAAAAAAATGCGATTATGATGATCGACTTTGCGCTTGCCGCCCAGCGCCAGGACCGCTTGGCTCCGGAGCGCGCGATCTTCGAGGCCTGCCTGGTCCGGTTTCGCCCGATCATGATGACCACGCTCGCCGCGATGGTGGGCACGCTCCCGATCGCGCTCGGGCTCGGGGCCGGAGGCGATGTCCGCCAGCCGCTCGGGCTCGCGGTGGTCGGCGGGCTGCTCTTCTCCCAGCTCGTCACCCTCTACATCACCCCGATTGTTTACCTCTACCTCGAGCGCTACGGCCGTTCGGCCAGCCCCCTGCAGCCAGACGCCGCCGCGCCCGCTGCCGGCTGAAATCATTTCTCGTTTCCGGGGCCCCTTCCTGCTAGCCCTCTGAGCATGAGGATCGTCGTTACCGGCCTGATCGGCCAATACGCATTTGGCGGGGTCACGTGGGATTACATCCAGTATATGCTGGGGTTCCGGGAGCTCGGCCACGATGTCTGGTATCTCGAAGACACTTCGGCGTGGGCGTATGATCCGGTGAAGCAGGAGCCGAGCGCGGACTGCTCGCACAACACCAGCTACCTCGGACGCGTCATGGAGGATTTCGACATGGGGGATCGCTGGATCTACCGCAACGGGGCGGACGGCACCTACCACGGGGTTGCTGATGCCGGTGCGGCCGAGAGCATCCTGGCCTCGGCCGATGTGCTTGCAAATGTCTCCGGCGCCTGCTGGCTGCGCGAGCCGACGGCTGTGATACCGCTCAAGCTATTCCTCGACGGAGATCCGATGTTCACCCAGATCAGCCTTGCGGCCGATCCCGGATCGGAGTTTGCCGCGCGTGTCACCTCCCACGAGAAGCACTATTCCTTCGGGCTCAGCATCGGGCACGCGGGCTGCCAGGTCCCTGCGTGCGGCCTCAAATGGCTGCCGACCGTCCAGCCGGTCGCGCTCGGCCGGTGGGAAAAACCTATGGTCCCCGAAGCTGCGAGCCACATCGCTGAAGGTGCCTGGACGACGGTCATGAACTGGGCGAGCTACGCCCCCAAGGAGTTTGGCGGGCTGACCTACGGGCAGAAAGACTTGGAGTTCTCACGCTTCCTGGACCTCCCATCGCTCACGCCGGAAAAGTTTGTTCTGGCGATGGGGCAGGGGGTCGGGCAGAGCCGCCCGACCGGGATCCTCGAACAGAAGGGCTGGACGATCATTGAGCCGGACGTCCATATCCCGGATTACTCGAGCTACCACGACTTCCTGACCCGCTCGAAGGGCGAGTGGAGCATCGCAAAAAACGGCTACGTGCGCTCGCGCAGCGGATGGTTCAGCTGCCGGAGCGCCTGCTACCTTGCGGCCGGAAAGCCGGTCGTCGTCCAGGATACCGGCTGGACCGACCATCTTCCTTCGGGCGATGGGGCGCTCGCATTCGGCACTCCCGAGGAGGCCGCCGCCGCGATCGCGAAAGTTTCCTCAAACTACCCGCACCACTGCCGGGCTGCCCGCGCGTATGCAGAGAAGCACTTCGACGCGGCGAAGGTCTGCGCCGAGCTTCTCTAGAACCGAGAAGAACCGGCTATTCGCCGACTTCGAGCCCCATCTGGCGCGCGGTGCCGCAGAGCGTGCGGAACGCCGCCTCTTCGTTGCGCGCGTTCATGTCCTTCATCTTGATTTTGACGATGTCCATCACCTGCTTCTTCGTCAGCTTGCCGACTTTGACCTTGTTCGGCTCTTTCGAGCCGGAAGCCAGCCCGGCCGCCTTTTTCAAAAGGATCGCCGCCGGCGGCGACTTCGTGATGAAGGAAAAGCTCTTGTCCTTGTAAACGGTGATGACCACCGGAAGGATGTCCCCAGCCTGTTTTTGTGTCGCCGCATTGAACTCCTTGCAGAACGCCATGATGTTCACGCCCTGCTGACCGAGGGCCGGGCCCACCGGAGGCGCCGGATTTGCCTGGCCCGCAGGAATCTGCAACTTGATCTTTCCAACAATTTCTTTCGCCATAGTAAAAAGGAATCCGCCAACCGGGCGGAAAAGGGGTCCAGCTGACCACTGGAAACCAGCTCTGGCAAGCAGTTTTTCTGGATTTCTTTATCGCGCGTCGCGGGCGCATGCCTGGTTTGCGTCTAGGCGAGGAACCTCCGCATGTCCGCCGGCATTTCGCATGTCCAGTCCAGGGAGGTCCCTTGCCAGCCGAAAGCGATCCTTGCGGAATGCAGGGCCTGGCGAGGAAGGAGCAGGCGCCCGGCAAGCGATTCCGTCCAGCCGGTGCGGGCGAACTCCAGGTAGCAGCCCGGGGACGGGCCGTAAATCTTGTCGCCCAGCACCGGATAGCCGGAGTGGGAGAGGTGCACCCGAATCTGGTGGGTCCTTCCGGTGATCGGTTCGGCGGCGACCAGCGCGAACCGCCCCTCGCGGCGCTGGATTTTCGACAGAACACGGAACCGCGTTCTCGCCTGCGAGCCGGCCGGATGCACCGCCCGCTGAAGGTAAATCGGGGATTCCTCAACCTCGCCGAGGCGGATGATCGGCGCGTCGACTTCAAACTCCTCCTCGGCGGGCCAGCCGCAGACGATCGCCCGATACGACTTCCGGATTTTTTTCTCCTGCATGGCCAGCCCGGCAGCCCGGGCGGCCGGGGCGGATTTTGCCACGAGCACGGCCCCGCTGGTTTCGCGGTCGAGGCGGTTCACGAGCGAGACCTGCCCGCCATTTGCCAGCTCGTAGCCGAGCAGTTCGCGGAGCGCGTCCCAGAGCGTCCGCGAGCCGCCCGGCTTCGTCGGATGCACGAGCAGCCCGGCCGGCTTGTTGACGGCCAGAAAATCGGGGGTCTCCCCGAGGATTTCAAAGTCTGCAGGAACCGGATGCATAGCGAGGCGGAAGGCCGAACGTAATCCATTCGCGAAACACACTCAAAGATTGCTTCCCAAAAATTTGCCATGCTGGTTAATGTGGCTCGCGGCGTGCCAGCGACAGCAGCGGCCGGAAGACAAATTCACCATGGAAAACCCGTCCAACAAACCACCTGCCGTGAAGGCGGATGACCCGCGCCTTCAGAAGTTTTCGATTTTTGCCGGCCTCGGCAACGACGAGCTCGCCTGCCTGCTCGGCCTGACCGACTCGCTCGAGTTTCCTGCGGGGGCAACAATCGTCCATGCCGGCGAGCCCGGGCATTGTCTTTACGTCCTTCTGGAAGGGCGCGCGAAGGTGACGGTGGACGTCGACGGGCGCGAGGTCGAGCTGGCCCGGCTCGAAAGCGGAGACTTCTTCGGAGAGGTTTCACTGGTCGACGACGGCCCGCGCTCGGCTAACGTGACGTCCGTTGACCCGTGCGTCATTCTCCGGATCACGCGCATGACGATCGGAGTGCTCAGCGGGCTCCAGCCCGAGGCGGCGATCCAGATCCTTGGCGCCATCGGCCGGGCGCTCGTCAGGCGGCTCCGCGCCAGCAACCAGAAATACCTCGATATCCTGCTCAGCAAAACCCAGCACCCCTAAAAATTTTTAAAAAAGAACAAAGACCCGTGGACAAGCAACGCACACTCGCATCTCCCGCCACATTGACCGGCAGCGCCCTTCACACGGGCGAGAACGTCACCCTCACGATCCTTCCTGCCGCCGCCGGGCACGGATTCAAATTCCAGCGCGTGGATCTGCCGGACGAGCCGGTTGTTGACGCGGCCGTCGCGCATGTCAAAACCGTTGAGCGCGCGACAACCCTCGTGCAGGGGATGGTGAAAATACACACCGTCGAGCACGTCCTTTCCTCGCTCAGCGGGCTCGGGGTGGATAACGCGCTCATCCAGATGAACGCGAACGAGCCGCCGATCGGCGATGGCAGCGCCTCGGCGTATGTGGAAATTATTTTGAAGGCAGGGATCGTCACCCAGGACGCCGCACGCAGCTACCTCGACGTCGCCGAGCCGGTGACGATCGAGTCGGGCGAGTCGCTGATCGTCATCCTGCCGGACACGAAATTTCGGATCTCCTGCACGCAGGCGGGCCCGGAGGGGAGGTTCACCCAGTTTCTTTCAGCGGAGATCACGCCGGAATTTTACGAAAAGCAGCTTGCGCCTGCGCGGACGTTTGTTTTTTACGAGGATGTCAAGCCGCTGATGGACAAGGGGCTGATCAAGGGAGGGAGCCTCGAGAACGCGATCGTCGCGCGCGGCGAGAGCGTCCTGAGCAAGGAGCCGCTGCGCTTCCCGGACGAGTTTGTGCGCCACAAGATGCTCGACATCGTCGGCGATCTCGCGCTCTGCGGGCGGCGCCTGCGCGCACATGTGATCGCAGTGAAGCCCGGCCACGGGATCAACACCGAGGCGGCCAAGCGCCTTGCGGCACGCCTCGCCTCGATTGTTGCCGTCGCCCAGCGCCCGATCGCCTCGCCAGCCGGGGCGATGGACATCAACGAGATCATGCGGGTGCTCCCTCACAGGTTCCCATTCCTGATGGTGGACCGGATCATTGAATTCCAAGGGGACACCAGGGCGATCGGGGTGAAGGCCGTTTCGATCAACGAGCCATTTTTCCAAGGCCACTTCCCCTCGCATCCCGTGATGCCGGGAGTCCTGCAGCTCGAGGCCATGGCCCAGGTGGCCAGCATCGTGATGATGCGCAAAACCGAAAACGAGGGGAAGATCGGGTATTTTATGAGCGCCGATGAGGTGAAGTTCCGAAAGCCGGTGATGCCTGGGGACACGCTCTTTATCGAGTGCGAGCTCACGAGCGTGAAAAAGCGTCTCGGCAAGGCTTCGTGCCGGTGCCTTGTCAACGGGGAAGTCGTTTCTGAATCCCTGCTGCTCTTCGGGCTAGTGGACAAATGACGACCATCCACCCCAGCTCCGTCGTGGATCCAGCAGCCGTCCTCGGGGACGGGGCCGAGATCGGGCCGTTCTGCCAGATCGGGCCGGACGTCGTGATCGGCGCAGGCTGCCGCATGCTCGGACACGTCACGATCGCCGGCCCGTCGAAGGTCGGAGACGGCAATACGTTTTTCCCCTACTGCTCGATCGGCCAGCGCTCGCAGGATCTGAAATACTCGCGCGAGCCAACCCACCTCGAGATCGGAAACGATAATTCGTTCCGAGAGTTTTGCACCGTGAACCGGGGCACCCTCCCGGGGGCCGTGACCCGCATCGGAAACCACGGAAATTTCCTCGCCTATTCGCACGTCGCCCACGACTGCACGGTCGGCGACCACGTCATTTTTTCGAACAACGGAACGCTCGCCGGACATGTGACCGTCGAGGATCACGCGGTCATCGGCGGGCTTTCCGGAGTCCACCAGTTTTGCCGGATCGGCCGCCACTCGATCGTCGGCGGGTGCACGAAGATCGTCCAGGATGTGCCTCCGTATATGATCGCGGACGGGAACCCGGCGGAGATCCGAGGTGTTAACCAGGTCGGGCTCGAGCGGCGAGGATTCGCGGCGGCGGACGTCCGCTCGCTCCGCGAGGCCTACCGGTTCCTCTACCGCCTGAACCTGAACGTCAAGCAGGCGTGCGAGAAGATCGTTGCAGAGGTCCCCGCCTCGGAAGCCCGCGACCATCTCCTCGCATTTATCGAATCCTCCCAGCGGGGGATCGTGCGCTGAGCAACGCGAGATGCTGACGATCCGGAACCTGAAGAAAAGCCATGGCGGGCGGGTCCTCTTTGAAGACGCGTGCCTGCAGGTGAACTATGGCGAACGGTCCGCGCTTGTCGGGCCGAACGGCTCCGGGAAATCCACCCTCTTTTCCCTGGTTTTAAAAAGGGACGATCCGGATTCCGGAACGGTCCAGCGCGACGAGTGGACGATGCTCGGCTACCTCCCGCAGGAGGGCGAGGCGGTCGGCGAAGAAACCGCTCTCGACATCGCCACCGGCCGCGCGGGCGAGGTCCCGGCCCTGGAGGCGCTTCTGGCGTCGCTGGAAAGCCAAGGGATCGTGGAGGGGGCGGAATACCTGGAGGCCCACGCAAAGCACGAGGCGCTCTGCAGCCCGCACGTCGAGGCGAAGGCCAGGAAAATGCTCAAGGGCCTGGGCTACCGCGAGCAGGATTTTGACCGCCCCGGCAAGGAGCTCAGCGGGGGATGGGTGATGCGGGCCCACCTCGCTCGCCTGCTCGTCATGGAGCCGGATCTCCTCCTGCTCGACGAGCCGACAAACCACCTCGACCTGCTCTCGCTGCTCTGGCTTCAAAAATACCTGCAAAACTATTCCGGGGCCGTGCTTCTTATCTCGCACGACCTTGAATTCATGGATGCGCTCGTCGGCAAGGTGTTCGAGATTTCGAACCGGAAAATCGTTTCCTACACGGGGAACTATTCTGAGGCGATGCGCCTGCGCGAAGCGAGCTACGAGCAGCAGGCGGCCGCATACAAAAACCAGCAGAAGGAAATCGTCGCGCTCCAGGAGTTCGCCGACCGGTTCCGCTCGGTCTCGTCGAAGGCCGCCCAGGCGCAGAGCAAGCTCAAGCAGATCGAGCGGATGGAAAAAATCGAGCGCCCGGAGGCCCCGAGAAAGCCGTTCCGGTTTCGGATCCCCCAGCCTCCGCGCGGGGGCCAGCGGGCGATCAGCTTGGAGGGGATCCACATGGCCTACGGCGACAACCCGGTTTACTGCGGCCTCGACCTCCTTGTCGAGCGGGGCGAGCGCACCGCTCTGGTCGGGCCAAACGGTGCCGGGAAATCCACCCTCCTCAAGATCCTCGCCGGGCTTGTCGCCTTCCAAAAAGGAGCCAGGCAGGAGGGACACAACTCGAAGATCGGCTACTTCAGCCAGCACCGCTCGGCGTCGCTGGATCCAGCAAACTCGGTGCTCGAGGAGGTCCTCGCCTGCAGCGGAGCGCTCCGGGAGGAGGATGCCCGCGCAATGCTCGGATCGTTCCTCTTCCGCCGGGACGACCTCCACAAAAAAACTGCGGTGCTCAGCGGCGGAGAGAAGACCCGCCTCAACCTGATCAAGTTTTTGGTGGATCCCCCCAACCTCCTCCTCATGGACGAGCCGACCACCCACCTCGATATCCTCACGGTCGAGTCGCTCGTGCTCGCGCTAGAGGCCTACGAGGGCACGCTCGTGTTCATCTCGCACGACGTCCACCTCATCCGAAAGCTCGCAAACAAGATCCTCCACATCAATGCCGGAACCGTCACCTCGTATTCCGGCGGCTACGACTACTTCCTGGAAAAATCCGGGCTTCTGGGCTCCGAGCGCTTCGCCCTCACCGCCTGAGCTTGCCCGCCCGGTCAGTTTTTTGCGGCGGATTGTTCGAGCTCCCGGAGCTCGGCGTCGAGAATGCTCCCCTTTTCCGGGGAAAGCTTTTTTCGTGCGAGGGCGGCGGCCTTTTGGGCATCGGCTTTTTTTCCCGCACCGATGAGGGCCGTGATATACGGGGCCGCGACGTCATTGAAGAGGTTGCCGCCGCCAGTGCCTGCGAGCGAGGTGAGCTGCTTGCCGAACTCTCTGCCCGCATCATCGAGCTTTCCGGCATCGAGCAATTCCTGCATCTGGCGGGCCGCGACGCCCACGCTCAGGTCGGAGCGCTTGCGGCGGTTATGAAGCAGGATCTCGCGCTCGAGCTTCCCGGCGGACACGGGATCCCCGAGCTCTCTTGCGATATCCGCCAGCGCCTGCTGATGGAAAGCTTTCAGATCCGCGTTCCCATCGAATTGCTTCAGCGCGGACTCATGAAATCGTTTTCTCTCTTCCGCCGGGGCGCCCGAGCGCGCGAGGAACTCTCCTTGCGCGGCCCAGGCGGCGGGGTTCATCGGGCAGATCCTGACGGCGCTCTCGGAGGCTTTGGCCGCGAGGGCCGCATTGCCGGAACGCTCGAGGATCCCCGCCATGGTCAAATCGTTGGCGGACGCTGCAAATTCCGGGCGGCCGCGGAAGCTGGCGGCCAGAAGGAGGAGGTCGTGGTCGCTGATCGTCTTCCACGACTGCGGGTCCAGCGCCTTGCCGACGGCGAAGTTTTGCGTCGCGTAGCGCCCGCAGTCGAGCTCCCACCGGTCGTCGGATTTCATGTAGCCGAACCACGCGTGCCCGCCGTCGGCCCCCTGGCCGGTGAAGAACAGCGTGGGCAGGCCTTTGGCCTTGCCGCAGAGCATCGCAAAATACGCCTGGTCGACGCAGATGCCTCCCCGCGCGCGGATCGCCTCCAGCAGGTAGCGATCGCCGTCCCATTCGTATCTCTGTGCTTTCAGCCGCTCGTTCCGGTAGGCAACCATCGGGAATGCCTTGTCAAACCCCGCACGGGGAAGCCGGATGTTTTTCCGCGCCCACACCAGCTCGTCGTTTGTCACAAACGCATCCACGACGAACTTCAGCTGGCCGGCGGAGAGCTTCCTCAAGTCCAGCAGCGTCCCGCCGGATTCGTTCGCCGCGACCCAATCCGCGAACTGTCCGGCGACCGGCCGCTGCTCTTTTGGGACGAGCGATCCCTCGACTTGCCGGTGCGGCCAGTAGGCCGGCGGCTTCGAGTCGTTGACGACCGCGATCGCGATCGCAAGCTGCTGGTAATCCTTCCACTTCGCAGGCTGGGCCAGCCGGATGTCCCGGAGGTTCGCCAGCACGAGCGGAAGGTAGTCGTCCGCCGAGATCGCCGCAAAGAAGCTTTTGGAAAACGCCGAGTCCTTGAGGATTTCGGCTGCCAGTCCGGAAGGGAGGATTTCCGAAAGCGGGCCCTGAGCGGGGCGGCTGCCGGCCGGCAAAAGCTTCTCAAAAACTCCCTCAGGCGGGTTCCTTGCGAGCTCGGCCGCCTGGGCATCCGGGATCTGGCTGAGGTCGGCCTTCTCGCCCGGGCCGACAAATGTCAGCTTGCCGGATTTTTCGTCGAGAAAAACATGGCGCTTGACCAGCCGAACCGTCTCGTCTTCCCCGGTCCGGGAAAGGAGGTCGCACCAGCTCCAGAGGGCGAGCCAGGACGTGAAGGCCGAATTTCCCGTGGAGCCGGAGAGGCCCATCCTGCCGGGCTGGTAGGCTGCCGCGAGCGCCCCGGCGAGGCTGTCCCGCGCGGCTGGAAACCCTTTGGCGACCAGCGCATCGACATCCGCCGGTGCGGGCGGCCGGCGCAGATCCTGCGCGCAGGCAACCGTGGAAATGGCCAGCAGAAAAAACGCCGCAAGCCTCATCCGAAGACACCTTTTTTCTTCGGGACCTCACGCATCAGCCCCTCCATGCGATTTTTGTCGCGGGCATTTGCCATCGCCTGTTCTTTGGAGATCGCGCGCGAGAGGTAGAGCCCGGATAGGTCATCATCTATGGTGTGCATGCCGTCCTTTGCGCCGATCTCGATCAGCCCGACGAGCTGCTCCCACCGGCGCTCCCGGATGCATGCGCGGACGCCCGGATTTGCGGTGAGGGTCTCGCTGGCCAGGATGCGTCCGGCCCCGTCTTCCTTGGGGATCAGGCGCTGGGAGATGACAGCCGCCAGGGCGTTGGCGAGCTGCGCCACGATCTGCGGCTGCTGGTCGCCAGGGAACGCATCCACCATCCGGTCGATCGCCTTCGGCGCGTCGATCGTGTGCAGGGTTGCGATGACGAGGTGCCCGGTTTCGGCGGCGGTGATCGCTGCGCTGATCGTCTCAGGATCGCGCATTTCTCCGACCAGGATGACATCCGGATCCTGCCGCAGGGCGTGCCGGAGCGCCTCTCCGAACGATTTGGTATCGCTGCCGATCTCGCGCTGCTTGACCACGCTGCGGGAGTTCTGGAAGACGTATTCGACAGGGTCCTCCACGGTCACGATGACCCCGCTCATCTGCTGGCTGATGTGCTGGATCATCGAGGCCATCGTCGTGCTTTTTCCCGATCCGGTGATCCCGGTGACGAGAAGGAGCCCGTGATGAAGCGCGCAGAGATCGAAAATGCTCCCGCGGTGCCCGAGCTGGCCGAGCTCGGGAATCACATGGGGGATGTATCGGAACGCCGCCTCGAGCGCTCCACGGCTGTAATGGGCGTTCCCTCGGAAGCGGCCGATGCTGTCCACCTGGATCGCAAAATCGAGCTCCCATTCTTCCTCGAGCCGGGCGCGCTGGGATTCGGTGAGGATCCCGGAGATCAGCTCCCGGCAGCAGGCGACCGTCACAGCCCGGTCCTCCAATGCGGTGAGGCTGCCATGGATCCGGACCATCGGCGGCGAATCCGCGCAGAGGTGAAGGTCGGATGCTCCTGCCGCCACCGTGCGCGAAAGCAGGTCCACTAGATCAAACGGGTTTTCCATGGTGCTATCTCCGGGTTGACTGGCCCGACGAGCTGATCCCCCGCATCGAGCGGGCGAACTCCTGCGGGTTGTCTGAAATCTCGATGGCTGCGGCCTCCGCGACGATCCCCTCGCGGACAAGCTTCAGGAGGGAGTCTCCAAACGACCGGGCCAGGCGGGGATCCCCGCGGGCGATAAAGTCCTGCAGCTCGGGCATCCGGCCTTCGGAGATCAGCTTCCGCGACGAGGCGGCATTGGAAAAATACTCGCAGGCGAGCGCGCGGCCGCCGTTTGCAGCGGGCACCAGGCGCTGGCAAAGCACCCCGAGGAGCTGGGCCGCAAGCGTCTTGCGCACCGCCTCGCGCTCGCCGGGAGGAAAGAGAAGCTCCAGCCGCTCGACGACATCCGCGCAGGCGGAAGCATGGATCGTGGCGAGCACGAGGTGCCCGGTCTCCGCTGCCTGGATCGCGGTCAGGGCAGATCCCGCGTCGCGGATTTCCCCGAGGAGGATGATGTCCGGGTTCTGCCTCAGCGAGCGGCGCAGCCCCTCGGCGAACGATGGCGTATCAATGCCCACCTCCCGCTGGGTGAATAGCGAGAGCTTCGCGGCGAACAGGTACTCGACCGGATCCTCGATCGTCACGATGTGCCGGGCCATCGTCTGGTTGATCCACTCGAGAACCCCAGCAAGGGTCGTCGATTTCCCGGATCCTGTCGGGCCCGACACGATGATGATGCCGGATTTTCTGGCTGCCCAGTCCCGGAGAAGCTCGACCGGCACGCCAAGGGTTTCCAGCGCGGGGATGTCCTGCCGGATCCGGCGCAAGACCGCCCCGCGCAACCCCAGCTGATGGAACAGGTTCACCCGGAAGCGGACCCCCTCAGCGGTCGTCAGGCTCGCATCGCGATCCCGGTCGGATGCCTCTGCCCCGCACTCCTCCCAGAGCGCGTCCAGATCGCTTTCCCCGACCGCTTCGGATTCCACCGTCCGAAGCTCGCCGTCAATCCTCACCATCGCCTGCCTGCCCGAGTGCAAAATCAGATCCGAGGCCTCGGATTCGACCGAGGTCACCAGCAGGCTTGCGAGCAGGGGGGATTTCAATACCTGTAATGTTCGGGCTTGTAGGGGCCCTCAACCGGGACGCCGAGGTATTCCGACTGAGCCTTCGAAAGCTTCGTGAGCTTCACCCCGATCTTTTCGAGGTGGAGCCGGGCGACCTCCTCGTCGAGCTTCTTCGACAGCCGGTAAACCGTCTTCTTATATTTGTCCTTGTTCTGCCAGAGGTCGAGCTGCGCCAGCGTCTGGTTAGTGAACGAGTTCGACATGACGAAGCTCGGGTGCCCGGTCGCGCAGCCGAGGTTGACGAGGCGGCCCTCGGCGAGCATGTAAATGCTCTTTTTTCCGCCGGGCAGGTAGTAGCGGTCGTATTGCGGCTTGATGTTCTCGATGCGGACGCCCTTGTGCTTTTTGATGGCATCCACCTGGATCTCGTTATCGAAATGCCCGATGTTGCAGACGATCGCCTGGTCTTTCATCTTGAGCATGTGATCGAGCGTGATGATGTCCATGTTGCCGGTCGTCGTGACGTAGATGTCGCCGATGCCGAGCGTGCTTTCGACCGTGTTGACCTCGAAGCCTTCCATCGCGGCCTGGAGGGCATTGATCGGGTCGATCTCTGTGACGATGACGCGGGCCCCGTAGGCGCGGAGCGAGTGAGAGCTCCCCTTGCCGACATCGCCGTACCCGCAGACGACGGCAACTTTTCCGGCGATCATCACGTCGGTCGCGCGCTTGAGGCCGTCGGCCAGCGACTCGCGGCAGCCGTAGAGGTTGTCGAATTTCGATTTGGTGACCGAGTCGTTGACGTTGATTGCCGGGACGAGGAGCTTGCCCTGCTCGGCGAGCTGGTAGAGCCGGTGGACTCCGGTGGTCGTCTCCTCGGAGACTCCCCTCCAGGCCTTTGCGGCCTTGGTCCAGAAGCCGGGCCGCTCGTTGGCGATCCTCCGGAGGAGGGCCTTGACGACCGAGACCTCATGGTTGTCGGCCGGCTCGTAGGCCCACTTGCTGCCCTTCTCGAGCTCGTAGCCTTTGTGGATGAGCATCGTGACGTCCCCTCCATCGTCCACCACGAGCTGCGGGCCGAGGTTGCCGGGAAACGTGATCGCCTGGAGCGTGAGCTCCCAGTATTCTTCGAGCGTCTCGCCCTTCCAAGCGAAGACCGGCGTGCCGGTCGCGGCGATCGCGGCCGCTGCGTGATCCTGCGTCGAAAAGATGTTGCAGCTCGCCCAGCGCACGGTCGCGCCCAGCGCCACCAGAGTCTCGATGAGGACGGCCGTCTGGATCGTCATGTGCAGGGAGCCCGTGATCCGTACGCCCTTGAGCGGCTTCTGCTTCGCATGCTTTTTCCGGACCGATACCAGGCCTGGCATCTCGTGCTCGGCGACGCTGATCTCCTTGCGCCCCCACCCGGCCAGCGAGATGTCGGACACGATGTAGTCTTTTCCAGCCGGCGTGGCCGCCGAGTGCTTGGCGAGGTTGGCGGTCGCTGCCTCAGCGGATGCGGGCGTGACAGGGCGTGGCTTTTTCATAGATATTTTATTTGATGATCTTCTTCAGGGCCGCGGCTTTGTCGGTGCGCTCCCATGTGATGTACGGGTCATCTTTTCCGAAGTGGCCGTAGTTCGTGGTCCGCGAGTAGATCGGGCGCAGGAGGTTGAGCTGCCTGATGATGTCGGCCGGCTTGAAGCTGAAGACCGAGGCTACCGCGCTCTCGATTTTCTGCTCGTCCACCTTGTTCGTTCCGAGCGTGTCGATGTGGATGCTCACCGGGTTCGGATGGCCGATCGCGTAGGCGAACTGGACTTCGCAGCGGTCTGCGAGCCCGGCGGCCACGACATTTTTTGCGACCCAGCGGCCCATGTAGGCGGCGCTCCGGTCAACTTTCGATGGATCCTTCCCGGAAAATGCCCCGCCCCCGTGGCGCCCCATCCCGCCATACGTGTCCACGATGATTTTGCGCCCGGTGAGCCCGGAATCTCCCTGCGGCCCGCCGACGACAAACCGGCCGGTCGGGTTGATCAGGAACTCGGTCGTCGCGTCGAGAAAATCCTTCGGGATCACCTTGCGGACCACGTTGTTGATGATAAACCGGCGGATCTCGTCGTTGCTCACATCGTCGGAATGCTGGGTCGAAATCACGACGTTTGTCACGCGGATCGGGTGCCCGTCCTGGTAGAGCACGGACACCTGGCTCTTGGCGTCCGGCCGGAGCCACTTCACCTTCCCGCTTTTGCGGATGCGGGTGAGCTCGCGCCCGAGGCGGTGGGCAAACATGATCGGTGCCGGCATCAGCTCGGGCGTCTCGTTGCAGGCATACCCGAACATGAGCCCCTGGTCGCCGGCCCCCTGCTCCTTCGTGCCCTTGCCTTCGGCCGCCTTCGCATCCACGCCCTGAGCGATGTCAGGGCTCTGGCTGGTCAGCAGGTTGTTGATGAAGACCCGGTCGGCGTGGAAGACGTCGTCGTCATGCACATAGCCGATCTCACGGATCGCATCGCGGATGATTTTCCCGATATTCAGCGCGGAGTCGAGCGAGGCCCCCTTCAGCTTCGGCACCGTGATCTCCCCGCCCACGACGACGGTGTTGCTTTTGACAAACGTCTCGCACGCAACCCGGCTCGTCCGGTCGAGCGTCAGGCACGCGTCGAGGATCGCATCGGAGATCGTATCGCAAACTTTGTCGGGGTGGCCTTCGCCAACGGATTCGGAGGAAAAAATATAACGGCGTGACATGGGATGTGGATTTTTTGTTGAAGGTGGATCTTTACGTATTGAGATATGCCAATGTATTCATGGGTCCAATGGCGTCAACAATAAAATCCTTGCGGGTCCTCTCCGATCCGACGCGCTTGCGGCTGCTGCTGATGCTGGTCGAGGAGGAGCTCACGGTGGCGGAGCTCCAAGGAATTCTTGGGATGGCGCAATCGAGGATCTCCGCCAGCCTCGGCCAGCTCAAGAGGGAAGGCCTCGCGTGCGACCGCCGGGTCGGGAAAAACATTTTTTATTCGGCGAAGGCGGATGCAGGCGGGGTGGTGGCGGCGATTTTGGCGGCGGCGAGGGATGACCTTGCGGAGGCGGAGAGGGACCGTGCCGCGCTGGCATTAACGATGGAAAAGCGCAAGGACCGGGCGGCCGAGTATTTCAACCGGCTGGCGGGACGTTTCGGGCGGGTGTATGTGCCGGGGCGATCCTGGCAGGCGCTCGCGCATGCGATGCTCGGGCTTCTTCCGCCGATGCTGATTGTGGACATGGGGGCGGGCGAGGGGGCCCTGGCGCAGCTGATGGCGCGCACGGCAAAGAAGGTGATCGCGGTGGACAACTCCAAGAAGATGGTCGAGTTCGGCTCGGCGCTTGCCCGCGACCACGGGGCCATGAACCTGGAGTACCGGCTCGGTGACGTCGAGGCTCCGCCCGTCGAGCCGGAGTCGGCGGACCTCGTGATCTTCAGCCAGGTCCTGCACCATGTGCCGAACCCGGCGCGCGCGCTGGCTGCCGCCTGCCGGATCCTCAAGCCCGGCGGCCGCGTGGTGATCCTGGATCTGGCAGGCCACAACTACGAGCAGGCGCGCGAGCTCTACGCCCACGTCTGGCTCGGGTTCGCAGAGGTCGAGCTCCACCAGATGCTCAAAAAATCCGGGTTTTCCAACATCCATTCCTCGGTGGTTTCGAGGGAGTCCCAGGCCCCGCATTTCCAGACGCTTCTCGTCACGGCGGCGAAGTAGCCCGCGCGTGGAGGCGGACGGACGATCGGTTCTCCGGGCTCAACAGACAGATATTTCAATCCGTTGAAGGATTTCGGTTGCCGGCCGGGCTGCCCCGGTGTTTTGATGTCGGGAAATGAGCCAGGTGACATTGAAAAGCATTGCGGTTCGCGCGCGGGTTTCCATCGCGACGGTTTCTCTGGCACTGAGCGGGCGGGGCATGGTGGCCCGCTCGACGGCGGAGCGCGTGCGGGCGCTGGCAGAGGAGATGGGCTACCGCCCGAACCCCTTGCTGGCATCCCTCGCGGCCAGGCGGTTCCGCTCCCCGGCGGTGGTCGGCGGAGTTCCCTTGGCGATTTTCAATTTTCCAAGCGCGCTGGACGGATCGGGCGATCGGTCGGGATACCATGGTTATCTGGCGAAGGAGGCGAAGAAAATGGGCTACGCGCCGAAGGTTTACGACCTCACGAACAGGAGCGATCCCAAGGCGGTTTTCAAGGAGCTCTACCACGGGATGGCGCAGGGGGTCGTGATTACGGGAAGCATGGACGATCAATCTTTCGGAAGGATTTTTGACTGGAGCCACTTCTCGACGGTCCAGTGCGCGCGGTTTCACTCGCTTCATCCGTTTCACACCGTGCGCCCGAACATCTTTCAGGCTGTGAAGCTCGCGTTCACTGAGCTGCGGGCCCGCGGCTACGAGCGCATCGGGTTTGCGATCGGGCGGCATGCGGAACCGATGGAGGATGACGAGGTGCGCTACGGCGCGGCGGTTGCCATGGAGGGAAGCTATCTTCCCCGCAAGCACCGGCTCGCGGTTTACACGGGAAATATCAACGACCGGGAGGACTTTCTCCTGTGGTTCGACCGATGGAAGCCCGATGCGGTTGTCGGATTCACCATGGTGCACTACTGGTTCCTCAAGGAACAGGGGGTGAGGATCCCCCAGGATACGGGATTTGCATGCCTTCACCTGATGCAGGAACACGACAGGGAACTGTTCTCCGGGCTATGCCAGAACATGGAGAAAATTGCCCGCCAGAGCATCCTTCTGCTCGACCAGATGATTCGCCATCGCGAGCGCGGCCGCACGGACGAGCCGCTGAACCTTCTCGTCTCATCCTCCTGGAACGAGGGTCAGACCGTGAGGGGGCTGCCAGTCAGCCCATAGGGAGCTGTTGATAAGTAAAGGTTCCCCAGCCCGTCGGCCGGGCGCTCAATATTCCTTGCGGGTTCGCGCTGCCCGAGGGAGATTCTCATCCATGCTGCGATTCCTTTTCCTCTGCCTTGCGCTCATGGCAGCCCGCCCGCTGCCAGCGTCCGAGCTGGCCGTCACGAAAGGCTCGGTCGTCGTCGCGCCGGTCGGCGGCGCAATCACCGAGGCCCAGTTCTTTTTTTTAAGGAGGGTTCTGAAAAATGCGGAGTCCGGAGGCGCGGCTGCGCTCGTGCTCGACATGGACACGCCCGGGGGGGCGCTGAAGGCGACAGAGCAGATCGTGCAGATGCTCATGAGGAGCCCGGTGCCCACATACACCTACGTGAACTCAAATGCCGGCAGCGCGGGGGCGCTCATCGCCCTGGGCACAAAAAAAGTTTTCATGGCCCCGGTGAGCGCGATCGGCGCAGCGGCTCCGGTGGTCAGCTCGGGCGAGGAGATCCCCGCGACCATGAACGCCAAAATCGTCTCCTACTACTCCGGATACTTCCGTAGTGTTGCGGCGCTCAACGGATACTATCCGGAGCTTGTGGACGGGTTCATGAACCTCGACAAGGAGGTCAAGGTCGGAGGCGAAGTCATCAACCCCAAAGGCTCCCTCCTTACGCTCAGCGCGCAGGAGGCGGTGAGGGAGGTCGGCGGGCGCCCGCTCTTCGCCTCCGGCATCGCAAAGGATCTCGAGGGGGTCTGCGCGCAGGCGGGGCTCGATCCGGGCCGCATCCTGCGGGTCGATCCCTCGGGCTTCGAGGTGCTCGCCCAGTGGATCACGACCCTTGCGCCGCTGTTCCTGCTGGGGGGCATGATCGGCGCCTACCTGGAGTTCAAGTCGCCCGGGTTCGGCGTGGCGGGCGCCCTCTCCGCCGCCTGTTTCCTGCTCTTTTTCACCGGGCATTATATTGCGGGCCTGACCGGCCTCGAGGTCGTCGCCGTCTTTGCGCTTGGGGCCCTCCTGATCCTTGCCGAGCTGGTATTCTTCCCGGGGGTCGTGGTTGTCGCGGCGCTCGGGGCAGCCCTCATGGCCGGCTCCCTCTTTTTTGCGATGGTGGATTATTATCCTGCGCAGCCGCTCGACATCACCTTCGACCTTCTCGCGATTCCGATGCTGAACCTCGGGATCGCCGTGGTGGCGGCGGTTCTTTGCATCGCGGTCCTGGCCAGGTTCCTCCCGGACCTCCCGATCTTCCGCCGCCTTTTCCTCTCCGCGCAATCCGCCGCCGGGCCATCGCGCCCCGCCGCCGCATCCGCCCCCTTCGCCCCAGGCGGCCTGGGAACAGCTCAAACCACCTTGCGCCCGTCCGGGAAGGCCCTCTTTGGAGGCTGCCTCGCCGATGTGGTCGCCGAGGGCGAGTTCCTCGAGGCGGGCACCCCGGTCAAAATCCTCTCGGTATCGGGCAGCCGGATTGTCGTCACGGCGGCTCATCAAAGCGATCTTTGAGCCTGATCAGATGCCCGATAGAAACCCTGTGAACAACCCCAAGAAAGAATCACGACCGGCAAGCGCTGTTTTTCGGCAGCAGGCAGAGGCTACGCCAGAAGCCCGGCAGGCCTTTCTGAGTTGCCAGCCCAGCAGAGTGGAGGAGGGCGTCGCCTTCATGGAGCTGTTTGATCTGGCGACCATCCAGCGGATCCAGGATGAATTTGCCGAAGCAACAGGAGTGGCGTCAATCATCACCACCCTCGACGGCACGCCTCTCACCCGGCCATCCAACTTCTGCCGTCTTTGCAACATGATTCGCTGCACCCAAGCCGGCCGCCGCAACTGCTACCATTCCGATGCCATCCTTGGGCATCACCACCCAGAGGGCCCCATCATCCAGCCGTGCCTGAGCGGCGGGCTTTGGGATGCGGGGGCCAGCATCACTGTTGGGGATAGCCACCTTGCCAACTGGCTGATAGGACAGGTCCGCGACGAAACCCAGAGCGAGGAGAAAATCCGGGAATACGCGCGCAGCATCGGGGCGGATGAGGAGGACGCGGCGGCCGCTTTCCGTGAGGTTCCCGCCATGTCGATCACCCGGTTTCAGCAGATCTCCAGGATCCTGTTCACTCTGGCGAACCATATCGCAAATGCCGCCTACCAGAATGTCCAGCAGGCGCGCTTAATCGCCGAGCAGAAGCGCACGGAGGAGGCGCTGGAGAAAAAGAACGCCGAAATGGAACGGTTCACCTACACGGTCTCGCACGATCTCAGAAGCCCGCTGGTGACGATCAAAACGTTCCTCGGATACCTTGAAAAGGATCTGGAATCCCAAAAAGCGGAGCATGTGTCCAAGGACCTCAACTATATTCATGGCGCAGCGCAAAAAATGGGGATCCTGCTGGACGATTTGTTGAAGTTTGCCCGAATCGGTCACAACCAGAATGCGCCCGTGGAGATGCCCCTGCAGGATGTCGTGAGGGAGGCAATGATCCTTGTGGCCGGGGGGCTTGCCGAGCGCGGCGCCCAAGTCGAGATCACCGAGAAACCGATATGGATCTTCGGCGACAGCGCCCGCCTTGTGGAGGTTTTTCAAAACCTTTTGGATAACGCCGTGAAGTTCCTCGACGACCAGGAGCAGCCCCGGATCGAGATCGGGGCGGAGCAGGTCGGTGAGGAACTCCAGATCACTGTTCGCGACAACGGCAGGGGGATCGATCCGCGATACCAGTCCAAAGTTTTCGGCATGTTTGAAAAGCTCGATGCGCGCGCGCCCGGCTCCGGACTGGGGCTGGCGCTGGTGCGGCGCATCGTCGAGCTGCATGGCGGAAAGATCTGGGTGGAATCGGAAGGTTTGGGCCACGGCACGACATTTCGGTTCACTCTGGCAAAAACACAGCTTCGTCAGCCGGCTCCTACGTCCTCAGTCTAAAGCTTTTTGAAATAATACCCGCGCTGAGGTTCCAGGGTAAATTCGAACGAGAACCAGCCTGGCTCCTGGGTCGGAGCGACGGGCAGGGAGGTCCCCGACGACAGCTCGAGGAGCCGGCAGGTCTTGCAGTCGCTGCGGAACTCAACCTGCACGGGAAGATCGGATCCGTGGTGGCTGTAAAAAATCAGAAAATCGTTTCCGTTTTTTGTCAGGAATTCCTTGTAGCAGCATGCCTGGTTTGTGCGGATATGTGCGGGGGCGATCCCGAAGCTGGCCGCCAGCCGCGCAAGGGTATGATCCCGCAGATGAGGCGCGGTATCGTGGCGGATGGCGCCATCCAGCGAATCCTCCAGCGCATCGTAGCCGGCGATGATGAATCCGCCTTTCCCCACGGGCCGGAACAGAGCGACCGGTTCGCCGGCATCGCTGGAAAGAAGGACGCGGTCGGAGGGGGCGCCGGCGACCACGTGGCAAGCCCCACGCGCCGATCCGCCGCCCCACAGCCCAGGGAAGGCGACCTGCCGCACCGTGCGGAGGCCGTAAACGACATCCCTCAATCCCCAGATATCACGCAGGGGATTGAGCGGATCCCCAAGCCCGGTGCGGGGCGAAACCAGCACCTTGAGGCCGGCCCGCACCGCCTCCAGGATCATCTCGTAAAATCCGGCATCCAGAGGGAGCAGGGAGACGTCACCGTGGGATGTGCTGATGATCTCGTTCGGAGGCATGACGAGCAGGTCGTAGCAGGAAAAATCGTACCGGCAGGTCCGCGAGATGAGGTCCACCGGCTGGTCGAGCCGGACCCCGATATGGCAGAGGCTTCCCCAGTCATTCCATGCCATCCGGTCGATGATGGCAATCTGCGGGCGCGTCCGCCTGGCTCCGGCGAGCGATCGGCGGAGCATCGCGATGCGGGCGACATCATTTTCCCAGATCCCGAGATCCGGTCCCGGAATGGTGAGGTAGTCGGCCTCGAGGCGGACCGATTGGAAAACGGCATCGTCATAATCCGGGAAGCGTCCGCCGACCTGCCAGGCCTCACCGCCCCATTGAGGCCCCATGTTATGGGCCTCGATGAGGTCGTGCGGCTGCCTTTGCACCTCCTCCCAGCGGGCGGTCTGGGCGCGGTTGATGTAGGTGCCGATGTCGGCGATCGAGCCGAGCCCGTGGCCTGGGAAATCCGGCGGAGCCTTATCGGGAGCAATGCGGTGGATGATCGAGACCGCTTCCTTGATCCCCTGGTGGACGCCCCATGTCCGGAACTCCTCATAAAGAAGCCACGCCACCCGCTGCTCCGAAAGCGGCACCGGGATGTCGCTGTAGCATTGAAACTCGCGGCCCCACCGGCGTGAGAGGTCGTCCAGCGGCAGGCCCCGAGCCTCCAGCCACCGCGCGAACGCGGCCTGCTCGTGCGGGGAGTAATCGAACAGGTCCCCCCGGTCGCCGTAGTAGTGGTAGGTGTAGGGGAAATCCGAGTTGCCAAAATCGAACACGAACCGGGCCAGGCGAGGGTCGTTGGCATAGCGGCGCGCCAGGGCCTCGAGAAAGCCAAAGTATCTTTCCCTGTAGAACGGGCTCCAGATGCACGGGAAATTTCCCGGCTTCCCGTCGCGGTCGATCGCCGGCTCCCGCAGGGTCCATTCCGGAACTCCTCCCTCGCTCAAACCCGATCCCCGGGCTGTCGGAAAAACCCAAAAGTAGACTGGGATGCCCTCTGAGGCCGCGAGGTCGAGCAGCTGGTCGGGGACGTCCCAAACATAGCCGCCGGGCTGAGGCTCGAGATCCTCCCAGGCAAGGGCCATCCTGACATACTGCATGCCGAGCTTGCCCGTGGAATGCAGGAAGTCGCGGTAGGGGGCATCCACGGCAGGGGAGCGAAACGCCCTGAAAACCGAGAACCCGAAGTTGAGAGGCGGCGAGTCGGGGGAGTCCAAGAACCCGAACCTGGTGCGCGAGGAGGTGAAGGTTTTTCCTTCGCTCATGGCGCAGATGGAAAACTCCTGAGGGCCATCCGGGCAGAGCGCATCGATCTTCGCGAGCGGCAGGCAGGTTCCGGGCGCAAGGGTCGCAGGAAAATCTGCGAGCAGGCGGGATCCGCCGCCATCGAGCGAAAGGATGATATCGCGCGGCGCGGCGGAAAGGTTGCGTGCGAGCACCGAGACCGGCTGGGGCAACTGAGATGGGACGACCGGCTCGAAATCCATGGCGAAGGCGACATCTGGCGGGTGGGCCGCAGCGACCAGCCGGGCGACCATCACATCCGCTCCCGCCCACTCGCGATCCAGCAGGCCGGGATCAAACGTCCATGGCAGGTCGCAGACGCCCATGATGTTTTCGCGCGGCTCGCCGCCATCGAACCCTACCACCACCGCGCGCGCGCCGAGAAAATCGGGATGCCGGCGCTCGACGAGCACGATCGGGCTGAGAAGCTTGAACCCGGCCTCGCAGACGAGGAGGTTGTGGCACTCGTCCGGCGCAAACGCGCTGGTGCGAAGCCCGCTCATCTTCCGCGCGAGCATGCGATCCCAATCGGGCAAGTCCCCGAGGATCTCGCGTCCCATCCCGGTCAGCCCGCGAAGGATCACGCCATCCCTGCACCGGGTGAGGCGCAATTCGGGCGCTTGGGAATTCCGGTATGGGAAGGATCTCCCGACATGCGGCGTATCCCCGAGAAACACCAGGCCGCCACCCTGCTTGTGGAACCGGAGGATCCCGTCCAATGGTGCCCCGCTCAAATCCCCATCCAAGTAGGGCAGCACGAGCACGTCGGCAAGAGAGCGATCCATCGCGCCGAGCGCCTTCACATCCAGCGCGAGAAAATCGACCCCTGCCTTCTCCAATGCCCGGCGGACATCCCGGGCTGTGTAGGAAGGGAGCGGAGCAACGGAAGGATCCTCAAGGATGGCGATAGGTTTCATGGGTTTACAGGGTGGCCGGCCGCAGCGGCATCCGTGCTCAAGCCAGAGCGAGAATCGCCTGGCACCTGAGCGCGATGGCAGATGGGCAGGAAAATCACATTGCGGGGGTGAGAAATTGGAGCCAATCGTCCCATCGGAATGCCTCCCATGGGAGCTCGCCGGGATTCCTACCCGGAAAATCTTTTTGCCAGAGGCCCTCTGCCAGATAATACAGGCGATCCATCGCGCCCGGCAATTCCCAGTAGCGGATCTCCCGCTCGGGCAGAGGATGTCCGGTGACGCGCACCGGATCGGCGTGGAAGAAAATCGGGTTTGCGATGGCTCCGGAATAGCGGGCGCTCGTGTTGACGAGCTTGACCACTACCCAGCCAGCCCCGTCGTGCTCGAACGCGTCCTCCCACTCCAGAACCCCGGAGATCGTCTGCTCCCGGATCGCGGTGCCGTTGTGGATGACCGAAAGCTTGTAAGCGTGCGACCGCTCGAGCCTGCAGGTGTGGATCGAGATCCGCCCGCCCTTGGAATCCACCCTGTCGCCCGGGCCTGCGTGCCCGCATTTTACGGCGAGCCCCGGGCCGGTCGTCATGACATTGCGGCCGCGCTTCAGCGCCTCTTGGATCCCGCGCGTGCTGAATTCCCCGGCGGGAGTGATGTTCTGAAACACGGCCCGGTCGAAGCGCTCGTCCGCATCCAGACTCGCATCGGTCTCCGAGACCCCGGTCAAAAAATACCCTTTGTTCAAAAGCCCGAACCACAGCTCCTGGTAATGCGGCTGGTCGGCCTCGTAGCCCATCACGACAAGGCATCCGCCGGCCTGTCCGGTCAGGATGTCCGGCACCAGGGAGGATGCGATGTTTGTTATGTGCTTCCCATCTTGATACCACCAGCTCGTCGGGTGGGCGTAAACCGGAAGCGCTCCGAGCGCGACCTGTATGCGGATCACCTCCGGGATCATCCGGCAAATGAAGGGAGGCCTCGGGCGGTCGCGGGAGGTTTCCCAGGGGGAGAAGGTCGCGTCATAATCGTGCCATGGAGCCGCCTCCGGCTGCCACCCAAGCCACCACAGATGGCCGAATCGGATTTTTGGGGTCTCCTGGTCAACATCGAAAATGAAGTCGCCGGTGGAAAGCTCGCGCCTCCATTGATCAAACCGCTCCGCGTGGAGCCACTGGTCGGCGTCTTGGGTTTTCCAGATTTGCTCTTCGCGGTAGGCCCGGATTTTGGCGGGATCGGATTCCCACTCGCGGATGAGATCTAGATCCCAAGGCTCCCAGGGATGTCCGAAGCCGAAGTAGTTCAGCCCGAATTCTCGCAGGGCGTCGCGGTGTTCCTCGAGCGTATGCCTTGCCCGTATTCCGGCGGCTGCGCGGCAGACGTGGCTGTGTCCGGTCCAGCGCACCGGGGGGAACCCCGGCTTGGAAATCGTGGTGGCGCTCATCGGTTGGGAATTTTTGGAATTGTCGTTCGCATGGGAAATCCAGCCGCCCGCCGATCAGGGCATCGAATACGCCGGGAGGTCGCCGATCGATGTCTTCGGCTGCCGGTTTTTCAGCTCCTCCGAGGGCATGTAGTTATCGGCGGTCAATGCCCCGAAGAGCAGCGCCAGCGGGGTGATCGTCTCGTTAACCGTAAATTCGTTTTGATCGACCACCGAGCCCGGATGCGTCACTTTGCGGCGAAAGATCGGCCAGTTTTTCCACACGATATCCCGGCATTCCTTGCCGGTCGGCCGGATCCAGTCGCCACCGGTTTTGTCGGCGCCGTCCATTTTTGCCTGGATTTCCTTCCTTCCGAGCTTGTCGGGAATGAATGCCATCGCGACCGGCTCGAAAAAGCTTTTGACGCTGGGATGCCCGCCGTCCCCGATGTAGAATGGATTCATCGGGACCCCGAACGTGAACGTGTAGGGCGCGATGCCGGGCGTGGGATCCGGAATGCCGTCCGCAAGCGAATGGATGTGCTGGATCACGATGGGGTACACGGAGCCGATGCCGGTCACCATCGTCGTGCCCATCGGGTTGCATCCCAGAAAGAAGTCCGCCGCATTTTCCATCGAGGTTTTGTATTTTTGGTCTTTGCTGGCGGCGTAGGCGGCGGCCAAAATGCGGGCTTTGGAATGGATGTTCCCCCATGCCATGGCGTGGAACCATCCCTCCTCCGGCGAGAGCCAGAGCATGCGGTAGGGGCTGGCATCCTGGCTGCCAATCAGCTTATCGGCGGCGCCGAGCAGATAGGTTTTCATCGCCTCCACGTCCTCTGGCGGCAGGCCGGGATTGAGGAGAATGGGCATGCACATCGACGCGCTGATCCCGTGCGCCATGGCGGTATATTTTTTTCCCATCCCGCTGTCCACCCAGTCTTGCAGGTAGGCATCCTGCTTGGTGGCGAGAAAGAGGTTTGCTGCGGCAAAGGCGCCCTCGACGTAGCCGCGATCGCCAGGAAGGATGTTGGGATCCTCATCGAAGCGGATGGTTGTGCCTTTGAGGTTGGCATCGCGCATCGGGCGGTCGATGGTAAATTGGCGGTCGCGCATCGTGTTCGCCTCATCCCTGGCCCAGGCATAGGCGCGCTTGGCGGATTCGATATATTCCTTCGAGCGCTCGGGCGAGCAGGGCGCCAGAAGCCGCCCGAGATCGGCGGCTGCGGCGGCGTAGGCATACGAGCCGGTGCGGTCGGGCGTGGCCGCAAACATCTGCATCTGGTTTTCGACAAAAGATTTTGCGAGGCTTCCCGGGCTCGGTCCTGGGTGGCTTTCCATTTCGATCCAGCTGCATACCGCGCCATCCGCGCGCTGGGTTTTTTTCCACACGTCCACGCCGTAGGCGGCTTCGTCGAGGATGTCGGGAATCCCGTTGCCGGATTCCGGCATGTTGAGCTGGGCATCCTTGAAGTGCGAGGGGAACGCCTCGGCGGCGGCCAGAAGATCCCACACGCCACCGTAGTGGTAGATGCGGCGGTCAAAATCGGCCGCGTCATGCCAGCCGCCCTTGACGCCTGGCATCGCTGCCGAATCGGCATTGGAGTTGCCGATGAGCGTGAACTGCGCGACCCCGATGCGCTTGCCGGACGCATCGCGGAAGCCGACCGAATCGTGGTTGTCCGCCCCCTTGCGATAGTTCGTCGTATACCAGTTGTTGGTCTCCGGGATGAACTGTCCCTGCTTAGTGTCCGTGTGGCACTCGGGACGTTCCCATGCGGTGAACGGCTTCTTCATCTCCGCCCCGCACCGCTGGATGTAAAGCCCTTTCATCATCGTGTAAAACGCCGCCCCATAGCCGTCCTTCGTCACCTGGAACGGCCACGAACGCCCAAGGCCAGGAATCTGGATGCAATACGTGCCCTCGCCTTGAAAGGCCGAAAAATCCAGCTCGTAAACGTCCTCGCCGGTCAGGTTCGACCCGCCCTCGCGCTTCACGTCCTGATCGGCAAACTTTTTGCGCAGCTTGATCTCTCCGGAAAAAACCGGCGCGCCCGCCGCCGTTCCCGCATCCCACCGCGACCCTTTGTCAAATTTTTTGAGGTGGAACGGTTTGCCTGCAAACGACGCGAAATCGAGCGCGCCGATTCCTGGGAGCCACATCCCGAGGTAGGCGGCCTTTTTTGCGGCGGTGTTCGAGTAGGCGGACTGGTTGACCTTGATGCTCCAGCATGGGGTCGATTCGTCGTTGTAGGTCAATGAGCCGGATCTCCCATCCTCGCCTTTCACCTCGACCTTCTCGCCGTTTGTTAATGGCTGGGGAAGCTTCAGGTAGGTCATGTCGGCCGTGCGCGAGTAGTTCCCGCAGTCGGCAGTCGGAAAATCCGCAGCATCCATGCCGGGAAAGCCATCGACCGAGTGCGACCATACGGTGACATCCGCCGGAGCTTTTCCGTTCACCTTCCAGAAGCCGGGCTCGTTGAGCTTTGCAAAAAGTGGCACATGGTAGGATTGCTGGGCGGCCAGCATGCGGAAGGTTTTTGAAAACGCCCAATACCAGGTCGCCTTGCCATCCGCCAGGGCCGCCTCGTAGGCCGCCTTGTCGGCGGCCAGATCCGGACCGAACCGGGCTTGGCGGACGGCTAGGATCTCCTCGGTCGGATCCACGACCGCACAAATCCAGTCGGGAGATAGCATCCGCACATCCTTGATCGATTTCGGGATGGCCTCCTGCTGGGCGAAGGCCAGCGCGGCATGGGAGAGGAGGACGACGGGAATGAGGTGGCGCATCCGAGGAGTTTTCATAAGTGGCTTTTGTGGATTTCTCGCATTACTTTTTTGCGCTGTCCGGCTTGGCGTCCGGGCGGAGGAGCCCGAACAGCGCCATGAGGCGGGCTTGGGAGGGGATCGTGCCCTCGTTCATCACGATGGCAAACGTCGAGTCCACATACGTGTAAAGCGACGCAAAGTCCGGGCGGATTTTTGGATGCGCGGTCTCCTTCACGTTGTAGCTGTCTCCCCGCTGGTGCGGCCCCTGCACGTGCATCCCGGGCACGGCCTCCCCAAAGTGGCTGTAGCGGCTGTTATGGAGAGGTGCCCGGACCGTGCGGCCACCGAGCCCGATCACGAAGCTGCGTCCGAGCGGGTTCGCTCCCAGCGCGTGGTCGCAACTGCGGATGATCCACTCGAAATACTTCGGATCTTTCGTCATCTCCCATGCCCACAGCACGGGATCGATCATGTTCGGGTAGGCTCCAATCCCCCAGCCGATCGGCGCATAGGGATGGCGGTAGGTCTTGTAGGCGAGCGTCGAGTCGATTTTGATGTAGTCGTCAGCCCTCGCGATGATCGCTTTGCGGATGTTCTCGCGCACGGTGGCGTCGCCAAGCTCTGGCGGACATTTCCAATACGCCCAGGCCGCGTTTTGCTGGTCGTAGAGGCCGTGGACATCGGGTTGTGCGGCGGGCAGGTTTTTCCAGACCGAGGTTTTCAGGAAATCCTCGTTGTAGCTTGCCTTGCCGGTTGTGTGGAGGAGTTCGGCAGCCGCATAAGCCTTCGGCGAGAGGTAGCGCGAGGAGAGCTCCGCCGGGGTCGCCGCCTTGGACTTGTTGGCTTCGGCCCATTTGTATGCCTTCTCGGCCATGGCCAGCCACTGGTCGGCCAGTTCGGTTTTTCCAAGGCCGCGCCAGATCCGCGACGCCTGCGCGAACGTCGCTGCAAACACGAACGAGGCCTCGGCATCGGGCGCGAACGCGAAATCCCCGAGCGTATCCAGCTCGACGGTTCCGATGAAATTCGGATCGCCGTTGGATTCCGTGCCCGCCCGCACTGCGCCATCCTCCCGCTGCAGCGGCGGCCAGAGCCGCATCGCCCACGCCGCCTCGTCGAGGATGTCGGGGATCCCGTTCCCGGACTCCGGAAGACCAAGATCCCGATCGCGGAATTTCTGTGGCTCCATCTCGTAGGCGTTCATGAGGATCGTCGCGACCTCGATGTGGGATCTCGGGTTGTAGTCGCCGGCATCATGGTGCCCGCCGAACGTGGCGATCGCATTCGCGTTCTCGCCCCATTTGCGCGCGAGCACGGAGATTTCTGCGGCCGCAAGCGGGCGGCCGTAAACCCGGACCTCATCGAGAAATTTCCCTGCCGGCTCATCGCCGTCAAGCTTGGCAAGGACAAAGTTCATCTGTTCCAGCGCGCCGGTGCCGGCGGGGCTCGTGGATTGCGCGAGCCCGTCCTGGAAGACCCTCAGCTCGCCGTTCCCTCCATCCGAGCGATCCAAGACGAGCCCGATGTGGTGCCACTTCCCATCGGCGAGCCGGCCGATCCCTGCCGCCTGGCCGCGGCGTCCTGCAAACCCGTTGAAGACCCCCCATCCTGTGGAGATCTGCATCCCGGAGCTCGTATTGGGATCGGTCGGGTTGCCGATGAGCGTCCCTCCGTATTTGATCCCGCCAGTCACTTTCACCCAGAAGCTGAATGTCACGCCGTTTCCCGCCGACAGGTCGATCCCTCCGGTCTGGAACCCGTTTCCGCCACCGGCTTTTGTCGGGCCATACGCCAGGTTTTTTCCGGGCATGATCTCCGTGGCCTCGGAAAACTCCGGCTTGCCATCGATCGCCACCAGGTTTTTTCCCTTGCCGGAGACGTCCTCTCCGGACCCGTTCATCGGCCAATAGGCGAGCAGCGCGGGATCGTTGTTCAGGGCTGCGAGCTCGGGCGGGGGCACAAACGCCTTCGAGTCATCGCGCTCGACATTTTTCGGGAGCAGTCCGAACGCCGCACCTTCGCCGACATAGCGCGACAGGGTGGTCGGGATCACTCCCTTGTTCAGGCTCGCGACCCGGTGCCATGGCGAGTTGGGCGCATCGAGCTCCTGCCCGCTCCGCTGCGCAAAAACCCCGTAGGATTGGACCTGGAAAGGCTGCTCGTAAACGGAGTCGCCAATCGGAAATTCCGGCGATCGCCCGACTCCGGGCGCGCTCAAAAAATACCGACCCGGCTTTTTGAAATCCGTGAAGTCGAGTTCATAGACGTTCTCGCCGGCATAATCCGCCCCGTGCAGCCCCTCTTTCGTGATCCCGACCTGATGGACCAGCTTGGCCTTCCCTTCGAAAACAACCGCCCCATCGGCTGCGTGCAGCTGGAATGCCGGAGGTGCCGGGAAATAAAGCGCGGGGCCGCCATCGAACTCCTTGTCTTTCGACTGGGAGGCCTCCTCGCCCTCTGCTTTCGGCTTGTTCGCTTCCTCGACCGCCTTCCAAAACGACTCCTCGGAAGCCTCCGAGGAACCCGCGCCCTGCCGGATCATCCGCATCGGAAAATCACCGAGCCAGCGCCCGAGATAGGCGACTTTCACGGGCGAGTCGGGCAGGTATCCCATCTGGTTCACCTTGATCGACGGGCTGAAGCTCTTGGTCTCGCGAAAATCCAGAGATGCCACACGGTTCCCGCCGGTGATCTTGTCGGAAACTTCCAGCGCAATCTTGTCGCCGTCCTGGAACGGCTTGGCGAGCTGCAGGAACATCTCGTGCATCGGGATCGCCTTGAACGGCCAGCCGACCGGGATGTAGATGTCTACGCGTGAGAGCCGGCCCATCGCTGCGATCTCGGCCGGCTTGCCGTTCACCGTCACTTGATAGGAATCCACCGCGTTGCACGCAGTAGGGGAAAATCCGGGGCCGAATTCGGCGAGGAGGATGCCGTTGCCGACGGGCTCGATCCGGCGGAGGCCGATCACCGCCTGGTCGAGGGCCGCATCGCGGGGCTTCTCGGCCGCCGGCTTCACTGGAGCGGCCGTGCGCGAGCCGGTCACCATCGTCCCGCCAACCCCCTGCGCCACGACATAATACTTTGCGCCCGGCTTCATCGGCTGCGGAAGATCGAGATCAACGAGCGTCCGGGAAAACTCCGGAGCCATCGAGCCCTCGACCCCTTTTGCCTCGACCTCCTTGCGAACCTTCGCCGAAACCGGCCGCACAAATTTTTTATAATCATACGCGGGGTCCTCGAAGCTGATGATCCGGTAGGACTCCGGGTTTCCTGCGGCTTCGGTCACGCTCAGCCCGACCTCCAGCCTGACCTGCTTCTCGCCTGCCGCCTGCGCCGAACGCACCCCGAGGGATTCGCGCACCGTTGGCCTCAGATCGAGAGC
>JBAXXX010000022.1:0-46036 GCA_037127695.1 Verrucomicrobiia bacterium
CCGGAGAAGGGCCGCACTGGTCGTTTACCGCAGCGGAGGAACTCGGGGTCAACCTCTTCTACGCCGGGCATTATTTGACGGAGACTTTTGGAGTGAAGGCGCTCGCGGCCGAGCTCTCCGAGCGGTTCGCCCTCCCCTGGCAGTTCTTTGACCACCCGACCGGGCTTTGAGCAATGTGTCCGATGCGGCTTGTCAAATTCGGAAAACCTTGAAACCATCGGGTTGCCATGACGCTTGACCACTTGGAAAACTGGTATCTCAGGAAGTTCGATTCCTCGGAAATTTTCGGCCCGGTGCGCTTCGAGCAGATCAGGAGCTGGGCGCAGGCGGCGCAAGTGAATTCCCACGACATGGTTTCGACGGACAAGGAGGTCTGGACGAAGGCCCCGATGATTCCCGATCTGGCCATGGACTGGCTGATCGAGGTGACCGACGTCCTCCTCTACGGGCCGACGACGGCGGAGGCGCTGATCGAGTTTTATCGGGCCGGAGAAATCAGCAGGGAGACAACCGTCATCAACTGCCGGACGGCAGAGGCCATGCCGCTCGCGCAAAACCCGTTTTTTAGCGCGAAGGAGCAAGCCTCCACGCAGGAAACCCCTCCGCATCTGGGCATCCGGGTCAACGTCCAAAAGCGCATCCGCGACCTCGAGTCCTCGTTGATTGAAAGCCGCCGGCAGCTGGATCTGGCGAAGGATACGATCGCGAAGCTTGAGGCGACGGTCAGGGAGCTGCAGACGAATCTCGACAACGTCCGCTCGGGAAGACGCTAAAACGGAAGGTCATCGGGTTCCTCCCTCCGCCTTCCGCCCATAGGATTCGGCAGGCCGACATCCCACACCTCGATGAGGTTCTCTGGAATTTCGGAGAGGAAGCGGGATGGACGCTGGAAGTTATCCCCGTATCCCGCGCCCAGGCGGAGCTCCGGGTAGGTCAGGTAGAGCTCGTCTTTGCAGCGGGTGATGCCGACATAGAAGAGCCGCCGCTCCTCCTCGATCGCCGCCGGGCTCTCGAGGCTGCGGGCGCTGGGGAACATCCCGTCGGCCAGCCAGATCAGGAAGACGACCCGCCACTCGAGGCCCTTGGCCTGGTGGAGCGAGGAGAGGGTGAGCTTTTCCTCGCCGCCGGCGAATGCCTCGGAGGTTTCGGCGCCCCCCAGGAGGGCGAGCTGGGAAAGAAATTCGCCAGTCGCATCGAACTGCCCGGCAAATCCCTCGAGCGTCGTGAGGTCGTCGCGCCGCTCGTCGTAGTTCTCGAACTTCGTTTTCATGTAGTCGTCATAAAACGCGAAGAGCACGCACTTGATCATGTCCGCAGGCGGCAGCGGCCCGGCGGCGGGGACGAGGTCGGTGAGCGTGTGGACGAGCTGGGCCCAGGGCTTGGAGGATTTTGAGGGGACCTTGAGCGCGAGGAGGCTTTGCAGGCCGGCCGCGCGCGACAGCGCGGCGGAGGCCTGCGCCCAGAGGGATTCTGCCGTCTTGTTGCCGATGCCTCCGAGCAGTCGTGCCATGCGCTTGAACGAGACCTCGTCGCGCGGGTTCATCGCAAATTTGAGGAATGCGGCGACGTCTTTGATGTGCGCCTGCTCGAAGAACCGGAGCCCGCTGGTGATCGAGAACGGGATCCCCCGCCGGGTGAGCTCCATCTGGATCTCCATCGAGTGGTAGTGCGCGCGGTAGAGCACGGCGATCTCGTGCAGCCCGACGCCTTCGCCTGCGAGCTCCCGGACCCGCTGCGCGACGAACGAGGCCTGCTGGGCGCTCGTCCCCAGGCACACGAGGGCCGGGCGCTCAGGCTGGGATTCGCGGACCGCCCTGAGGTTTTTGGGGAACTGGTTTTCGTTGGCGAGGATCGCCGCGTTCGCGAGGCTGAGAACCTCCGGGACGCTCCGGTAGTTGGTCTCGATCTTATAGACCATTGCTCCGGCGTGCCGGTCCGGGAACCGGAGGATGTTCTCGCAGTTTGCGCCGCGCCACGAGTAGATGCTCTGCGAGTCGTCGCCGACGACCATGAGGCTTCCGTGCTTGGAGGCAAGCCGGTCGACCAGGTCGGCCTGGATCAGGTTGGTATCCTGGTATTCGTCCACCAGCACGTGGCGGAACTGGTGCTGATACTCGGCGGCGACATCCTCGTTTGTGAGGAACAGGGCGAGGGTCTTGCAGAGGAGGTCGTCAAAATCCATTGCGTTCGCCTGCAATTTTGCCGCCTCGTAGAGCCCCTGGACCCGTTCGATATCCGGAGCGAGCGGAACGAAGTAGCGGTATTTTTCCCCGAGAACCTTCCGGACTGGCGAGCCGGTATTGATCGAGTAGCTGAAGAGGTCCGCGAGCACCCCGGGCTTGGGAAACCGCCGGTCGCTGGACGAAATGCCTTCGCGGGCGAGGACGCTGGCGACCAGATCCTCCTGGTCCTCGCGGTCCATGATCGAGAACCCCTGGCGGAAGCCGATCCTCTCGGCGTGGGCGCGCAGGATCCTGTTGCCGATCGAGTGGAACGTGCCTCCCCAGACCCCGTCGCCGCCGCCCGGGACAAGCGCCCGCACGCGCTCGAGCATCTCCCTCGCCGCCTTATTTGTGAACGTGAGAAGCAGGATCGAGCGGGCCGGCACCCCTTGGGAGAGGAGCCATGCCACCCGATACGTGAGCGTCCGGGTTTTTCCGCTGCCGGCCCCCGCGATGACAAGCGCCGGGCCGGGCGGCGAGGTGACCGCCGCGAGCTGAGCCTCGTTGAGCTCGCCTGCAAAGTCAATCTGCGGGCTGCCGGCCGGGGGCTCAAGGGTATACGCTCTTGCCACAATCGTGTTCCTGCCAGGCGGGCGGACTGCCTGCCTGGCTGCGGGTCATTCCGCCCCAACAATCCGGAATTTATCGACCGAGCCCGGGGGGATCCCGAGCCCGTAGGCGAGGAGCATGAGCGATTCGTCCCAGATCCGGCTTTTCGTCGAGTCGAGCACGACCGCGATGACGTCCCGCCCGTTATACGAGCCGCTGGAGATCAGGCAATGGTGGGCCTTTTCGGTGTAGCCGGTCTTCATGCCGTTGCAGAACGAGTAGTGGCGGAGGACGCGGTTCGTGTTCTTGAGCGTGACCGTCTTGCCGGTCGAGAACCGGAAGTCGTAGTATCTTTTGTTGATGATCTCGCGGAGCGTCGGGTCGCGGTAGACCGCGCGCGCGACGCGCGCCATATCGCGGGCGGTCGAGAATTGCCCGTCGGCAGGAAGCCCGTTCGGGTTGACGAAGTTCGAGTCGTTGCCGCCGAGCCGGCGCATCGTCGCATTCATGCGCTCGGCAAATTCCGGGATGCTGCCGGCGTTGTCGCGGGCGAGCGCGCGGGCGATGTCGTTGCAGCTCTTGATGAGGAGGGCATGGAGGAGCTGGCTACGGCTATACTGCTGGCCCGGCCGGGTGTTCAGCTTGGTCGGCTCGACGTTTTCGTCAGCCTCCTTGATCGTGACGATATTCGACAGGTCGCCGGAATCCGCCACGATGAGCGCGGTGAGAAGCTTCTGCGTGCTGGCCACCGGCCGCTGCTCGTCGGCATTTTTCTTGAACAAGACCTTCCCGCTGTTCGCGTCGAACAGGATCGCCGACTTCGCGAAGACCGGCGGCGGGTCGGCCGCGAAGACGGGCGCCGCCACAAAAAGAATCGCCAGCAGAAGATGAGAGATTTTCACGGTGGGAACGCTAGCTTTTTGTGGGCGCAAGTTTAAGCACTTTTTCGATCTCGGCATCTTTTTCTGCGCCCAGCTCGATCGCGCGGAAGTAGTGCCGCCTGGCGAGCTCGGTGGATGGCGGCTTTTCCTCGAGGTAAAAAACGGCGAGGTTGTAGTGCGCGTCCGAGTAGCTCGGGTCGAGCTCGACCGCGCGCCGGAGCTCGGACTGCGCGCCGTCAATCCAGCCTTTTCTTCCAATCACCACCCCCAGAAAATTTCTGGCGCGCGGGTTTCGAGGGTCCTGGAGGACCGCCTGGGAGAGGTCGGCGAGCGCCTCGTCGAATTTTTCCTGATCCATGTGGATCATCCCGAGGGTCAGCCAGGCGGCGGGGTTTTCCAAGCGGATCGAGACCGCCTTTTTGAGCAGCTCCTCCGCGCGGCCGACATTTCCGGCGCAATGCTCGACGACCCCGAGGTTCACGAGCCCGACCAGGCTCTCGGGCATGAGGGTCAGAACCCGCTGGTAGGCTTTTCGGGCCCCCGCGTAATCTTTGCGAAGAAACGCGGCTTTGCCTTCGGACGCTGCCCGGCTCGCCACCTCAGGAACAAATTTTGCGTCTTTGGTGGCATTTTGAGCCACCGAGGCAGGGGTGCCGAGCAGCGAGGCAAATGCGGCCGCCAGGAGCAGGTGGCGGGAGCCGGGGCTCATGTGCCTGAAAGCTCCTGTGCGCGTTCGGTCCCGGCCGCCACAGCCTCGAGAAATGCGCTCCGCACGCCGTGGGCCTCGAGCTGGCGGAGGCCGGCGATCGTCGTCCCTGCCGGGCTGGTGACCATCTCGCGCAGCACGGCCGGGTGCTCGGACGTCTCGGCGGCCAGGATGGCGGTGCCGAGCACGGTCTGGACGGCGAGGTCCAGAGCGAGCTTGCGGGAAAGCCCGCAGGCGACCCCCCCATCGGAGAGCGCCTCGATGACCAGGGCGATGTAAGCGGGCCCGCTGCCGCTGAGCCCGGTCACCGCATTGAGCAGCTTTTCCTCAACGGGGAAGACCGCGCCGATGCCAGAAAAAACCGCCTCGGCCAGCGACCTGTCATCCGGGGTTGCCGATGGGTCGCAGGCATAGGCGGTGGCCGAGCGCGCGACGATCGCTGCAGCATTTGGCATCGCCCGGATAATCCGTGCGCCCGGGGCGATGGCCGAGAGCGAGGCGAGCGGCACCCCGGCAGCGATCGAGACCAGGAGCTTCCCGTCCAGCGCGGATCCGGCCTGGGCGACCGCCGCGCGGACATCCGCAGGCTTCACGCAGAGGAAAACCGCAGAGGCCGAAGCGGCGGCCTCGGAGTTCGACGCGGCAGCGCGCGCGGATGTCTCCCGGCTCAGGCTGGCCAGCAGCTCCGGCTCCGGGCATGCGGCCATGATGTCCTCCGGCCCGCACACGTTCGCGCGAAGCATTCCCCGAATGATCGCAGACGCCATCTTCCCCGCACCCAAAAATGCATATTTCATCGCGGGGAGGCTAGCAGAGGTGAGGATCCGGTGCGAGGCCGGATTTTTGCAATCGGGCATTCACTTTCCCGGTCCGGCAGCGCGCTCGGTGGTGGAGATCGCATACATGTCGCCGGCCTCATTGACCAGCGCGGTGGCGGAGATCCAGACATCGACTTCCTCGCCGGCCTTGGTCATTCTCCGGGTGCGATACGGCTCGAGGATTTCCGACTGGCTGAGCTCGTGCAGCTTGGCCAGCGCGTCCTTCCGCAGCGCCTCCGGGATCCGATCCCGCGTGTTCAGCTCCAGCGCTTCGGCCTCGCTCCATCCATACATCCTCCCGGCGCCCGGGTTCCATGCGATGATCCGGCCCTGCAAGTCCTGCACGGTGATGGCATCGTGCGCATCCCGCACGACCACCGCGAGACGGTGCAGCCTGTTGGATTTTTCCAGCGAGTCTTCGATCCGCTTCATCTCGGTGATATCAACAAACGTGATGACCGCGCCCTCGATCACGTTGTCCATCGTGCGGTAGGGCCGGATGCGCATCGTGAACCACGCGCCAGCTGTCGATTGCAACTGCCTTTCCTGGGGGATCAGCGTATCCAGCACGGCCTTGATGTCTGAGGTCAGCCCATTGTAGCCGACCAGGTTCGAGACGATGTGGGCCACCGGCCGGCCTGCATCGCTGGGGATCAGGTTGATGACTTCGGCCGCCGTGGGAGTGAAGCGCATGAGGTTCAGCTTCAGATCCACAAAGACGGTGGCGATGCCGGTTCCGGACAGGAGGTTGTTCATGTCGTTGTTCGATCTCGACAGCTCGTTCACCTTGCTGTGCAGCTCGTTGTTGACCGTTCCAAGCTCCTCGTTGACCGACTGCATCTCCTCCTTCGCCGTCTCCAGCTCCTCGTTCGTCGATTGCAGCTCCTCGTTGACCGACTGCATCTCCTCGATGCTGGATTTGAGCTCCTCGTTCGAGCTCTGCAGCTCCTCATGGGTGCTCTGGATGTATTCGTCCTTGACCCGCAGCTCCTCCTTGAGCGAAGCGATGGCTGCGCCGAGATCGCCGAGATCGCCGAGATCGCCAGGATCGCCAGGATCGCCAGGATCGCCGGGATCGCTGTGAGCCACGCCTTCCGGCGAGGGCTCCAGGAGAACCAGAAAAAGAGGCGACTCTAGGGTGGACGAAGGCAGCCCGCTGGGCACCGGAGAGACGCTCAGGTTGACCATCGTGAAGTGGCCGTTTGTTTTGACCCGCAGGCCGAAGGCTTCCGTCCTTGCATAGGTGCTTTTAGCTTTGTGCAGCGCAGTGGTCAGCGCCAGAACCAGCCCCTCGCGAGCCATCCTCAGGATGTTGCTGTGCACCGCCTCCCCCTGAGCCGGCTCCAGATACATCCCGGAGCGGCCGTGGATGTAGAGGATGTCGCCCAGGCCGTTGACCAGAGCTCCGGTCGCGCCAATCTGGTGCAGGATCGCCCGCTCGGCGAGCTCGCGCAGCGGAAGCTTGATGGGGAATTTCGTTCTGTGTGCGATTTGGGGGGAAGACGCTTCGATCGCTGTTTGGGGAGGATGAAAATCGCCCAGGCCGGCTTTCTTCATGGCATCATCCTTGCGCTGGTAGATCTTGGCCTTGCGATCCTTCAGGGCAAACAGGGTGATGCACTCGCCCACCCCTTCGGACGTGCCAAGGAAAAGCGCTCCGCCCGGGTTCAGCGCGTAGTGGAACATGAGCAGCAGGTTCTTCTGCAGCTCCGTGCTCAGGTAGATCAGAAGGTTGCGGCAGCTGATCATGTCGAGCTTGGAGAACGGCGGATCCTTGATCACATCCTGCTCGGAAAAGATCAGCATGTCGCGGATTGCTTTGTGGATGCGGTATCCGCTGCCATCCGGCTCGGCCGTAAAAAACCGTGCCAGGCGGCCCGGGGTGACCGTGGCGGCGATGCCTGCCGGATAAAAGCCGGCGCGGGCGGTGGCGATCGCGCGGCTGTCAATGTCGGTGGCGAAAACCTGTATCTTGTAGCTCTGCTTTCGCACCTCCATCTGCTCCTGGAGCAGGATGGCGAGCGAGTAGGCCTCCTCGCCGGTGGAGCACCCTGCAGACCAGACGCGGATCGTGCTGCCCGCAGGCTTGCCCTCAAACAGCTGGGGGATGGTCTGGCACTCGAGCGCTTGAAAAGCCTCCGGATCGCGAAAAAAGTTTGTTACGCCGATGAGGAGGTCGCAGAACAGCTCCTGCACCTCGGGGTGCGACTGCTGCAGATACTTGACGTAGCTGTCCAGCGATTCGATCTGCTGGAGGGCCATGCGCCGATCAATCCGGCGGCGGATCGTGCTCGGCTTGTATTTGGAAAAATCGTGTCCGGTCTGGGAGCGCAGCAGGAGGAAGATCCTCTTCATCTCATTCTCGAGGCAGGGCACCTCCACCGCGCCGCTATTTCTGACCATGCCAAACGTGCTGGCAGCATAGGTGATCAGCTGGGCGGGCATCTTGTCTGGCGGCAGAGCAAAATCCACCAGGCCGGTGGCAATCGCGCTCCTCGGCATGCCGTCGAACTCCGAGGTCTCGGGCGTCTGCGCTATGACCAGCCCGCCCTCGTCCTTGATAGCCCGCACGCCCAGCGTGCCGTCGCTGCCGGTGCCGGAAAGGATGATGCCGATCGCGCGGTGGTGCTGGTCCTGCGCCAGCGAGCGGAAAAAGAAGTCGATCGGCAGGCGCTGGCCGCGCGGCTCGATGGGTGCGAGCAGCTGCAGCGACCCGTTGAAAAATGCCATGTCGCAGCCCGGCGGGATGATGTAGGCGCAGTTTGGCCGCACGACCATCCCCTCCTCGACTTCGAGCACCTGCATGCGCGTATAGCGCCGGATGAGCTCCGTGAGCAGGCTCTTGTGGTCCGGCGCAAGGTGCTGCACCAGCACAAAGGCCATGCCCGGATCCGTGTCGGCAGGCATGCCGGAAAAAAATGCCTCGAATGCGGCCAGGCCCCCGGCCGATGCCCCGATCCCGACAATCGGAAAGCGGTCGTCATGCCCGGCGTCGGAAGCCTCGCTCGTGGCCGTGTCGCTCGTGGGGGAGAGGTCTGTGATTGCTGGGGATGGCGCAACCTCAAGAGCGGTTTGGGATGTGGAAGCCGCATCTTGCCGCTTGCTTTGTTCTGCGGAAAGCGGGGGGGGGCCGCTTCTACGTTCGCTTAAGCTACCACTCGTGGTTGCGGGCTTCTTTTTTTTCATAGTCAGCGTGCAAGTTCCCGCACGTGGGATGGTGGTTTTTTCGCTCCAGGAGAGCGGAGGCTCCTGCGGTGATTGTGCGGCTTGGCCGGCCTGCTTGGCAATCACTCATTCCGCAATTCAGCGCGGACAAATCAGGGGGGCACCGTGAAGGGCTTCTCTGCGCTTTGGGCGTGCATCGCTGGAATCCTCGACCTTCTGGCCTTTGTCAATGTATAAAATGATGCGAACTACACGCTTGCATTATGTCATTGGTGTAATATACTACCACATCAACAAAGGCAACTCTGATGAACGGGACGAGCAAGGAATTGGCGCAACGCATCGCGGATCGCATCCGCCTGGTTCGCCTTACCCACGAATGGAGCCAAGTCGAGGTGGCCGCTCGGGCCGGGGTCGCCGTGGACACCTACCGCCTCTTTGAGCGGACGGGGAAGATCAGCTTGGAGCGATTGCTGCGAGTGGCAATCGCGCTGCATCGCAGCCGGGATTTCGAGTTGCTCTTGGTGCCTGCGGAAATTCGCTCGATTGACGATCTGGAGGAGGCCAAGCGCCCAGCTCGCAAGCGGGGGAGGAGCACCACGGCATGATCCTCTCCGCCTATATCGGCAACGAGCGGATCGGGCGTCTCGCCGATAGCCCCGCTGTCGCTGGCCGGATCTTGTTCGAGTATGATGCGGCGTGGAGACGCAAGGGCATCGAGCTTTCCCCTTTCCATCTTCCCACCTCGCTTGCAGGACCGACCTTCTTTGATTCTGAATTTCCGCAGGTGAAGAACCTCCCCGGTTTGATGTGGGACAGCCTGCCGGATTCTTGGGGGATGCCGCTGCTGGAGCGGCGGCTCAGGGAGGCGGAGCATGATCCTGCGAAGGCGACTGGCACAGTCTTCCTTTCTCATGTTGGCCATCGTGGCATGGGGGCGATTCGCTACGAGCCGGATCATGCGGGGGGCGCGGAACACCGCATGCTGACCTCCCTAAGACGCTTGGATGATGAGGCCAGCCGCGTGCAGCAGGATCAGGCTCCGGCGGACTTTCAATCCATCCATGATCTCATCCAGACCGGATCAGCCATTGGAGGGGCGAAGCCGAAGGCGGCCGTCTATATCGACCTCGCAACGGATCGTGTATCCGTTTCTCCCGATGCCGGATTTGAGCCGTGGGTTGTCAAGCTCTCTACTGTCCCTGCCGAGCATAAGGACTCGCGGCAGGCTGGGCGGGTCGAATATGCGGTTTCCAACATGGCCCGCGCCGCTGGCATCCAGATGCCGGAAACGCGCATCTTCCCCGTCAAATACTCCAAGGGCGAACGGGGGCTTTTTGGCATCAAACGCTTCGACCGCAATGCAGGCGTCTCCCGCGTGCATGTGCAGACCTACGCGGCCCTGCGCCACATCATTCCCGTGCGCGGAGCCGGAAGCTACGAGATGATGGCTCAGGACGTGCTCGCGCTCTCCGGGGATCAGCGCGATGTCGCGGAACTCTTCCGCCGTGGCGTCTTCAACGTCTTGTCGGGGAACCGTGATGACCATCTCAAGAACTTCAGCTTCCTCATGGATGGCGATTGGAGGTGGCGGCTGGCTCCCGCTTATGATATTACGCCAAGCCCCGGCCCGCAGAGCTTGCATGAGAGAGTTTCGGCGCGGCAATGCACCGCGATGAACGGGACGCTTTCGCCCGCACTGGACGACATGCTTGCCTGCGCGGAGGCAATGGATCTCGATGGCCCGAAGATTATCCGCGAGGTGCAATCCGCGCTTTCCGGGTGGATGGGTTTTGCGCAGCAGGCCGGACTCAAAGCCTCGGTTGCGGAGAAGGTAAAGGACGGATTCCGGATTGAACGACCTGCGCGGAAGGCGGGAAAACCCAAGGAACAGCTCCTTAGCGCGCCTCGCGCTGCAGCCTGCGGATCCAGAGGTCGCAGCGATCCCGGGCGTTGAGCGCGCGGAGGACGCCGGATTTGTCGAGCACGAAGACCGTCGGGAGCGAGTTGATGCCGAGCGGGCGGGCGATGGCATTGTCCCAGCCCCGGCCGTCAAAATCGGTCGGCCAGGCTTCGATTTGGAATTCCTTCATCCGCTGGACGAGCACGTTTTTATTGGTGTCGAGGCTGACGGATGCGACGCGGAGGTTATCTTTCGGGAGCTTGGCTAGCGTCCGGCGGAACTCCTGCATCCACAGCAGGCAGTGAGGGGATTCCGCCGACCAGAAGACGATGACGACGACGTTGCCCGATTCGGCATCCGAGTCAAACGAGCCTCCCTGGAGGGTCGGGAACTTCATGTGGAGCGGCCTGTCGAGGAGGCTGAGGCGCGAGAGGTCGTCGGAGATCCGGCGGCTGAGCACTTCGTCCTTCGACTGGGCGCGCGCCTCGCTGAGGAGCTCGCGCTTGAGCGCCGGGTCGCTGTCGCAGACCGTAGCGGCCTCGACCAGAAGCCTCGGGCCCCGGCGGTCGCCAGGGAACTTCGCCACAAAACCTCGTGCGGCCTCGACGATGGATCCGCGCATTTCGTTTTCCCTGCCAGCCAGGCTTTGCAGGTAGAGGGAGACGCGGCGGAACCCGGCGTCCGCGCGGATTTCCTGAGGGGTGCCGGAAGACTTTTCCAAGCCGGCGAGGAGGCGCATCGCCTCGTCCACCTGGGACTGGACGTTGTCCATTTTTCCAGCCGCCGCAAGAATTGCGGCCAGCCGGAGCCGGGCGTCGAAGGCGCGCGGATCCCCAGGGTATCTCGAAAGAAACCCTTCGATGAGCTTCTGGTGCTTTGAGAAATGCGAGCGCGCCTGCAGCCGTGCCGCCTCGCGGGTGGAGGGAGGTTTCCCCGGCCCCGCATCGAGCGCCACAATCGCCGACCATTCCTCGTCTGCGCCGGCCCAGGCGAAGAGCGGCAGAAAAAGCGCGAGGGCGAGAAGGATGCGCATCATTCTTGCGGGATTTGAATGGCCGCGTAGATCGCGCGGTGGTCGCTCGCCTTGAACCAGTTCCCCGCGTTGCTGATCCCGCTGCGCGACATGGCGATCTTCGGCCAGAGCCGGGGGCTGACCAGGAGGTAATCGATCCGGGAATAGACGTCGGCGACCGACCAGAAATGCGTCCACCGGTAGCCGTGGCGGTCGGTGAGGAAGAGGTCGCGCATGAAGCCGGGCGACTTCGGGGAGCCGATCAGCTCCTTCACGGGATACTCATTTTTTGTATCGTTGAGGTCGCCGAAAAGCAGGACGTTGCTGCCCGGCGAGGCCTCGAGAATGCCATCGAGATGCTTCCGGATGAGCCAGGCCTCCTTCGCGCGCAGCGTTTTTTCATCGAAGTCGGGGATCTGGCGGCGGGATTTCAGGTGGGCTCCGACCAGGCGGAGGCGGAAGGTTGCGCCAAGCTGGACCGTAACGTCAAGGATCCCCCGGGCGATCCGCTGGCGGGTTCCGCCCAGCTCGAAGGGCACGTCATCGCGCGAATTGCGGGCAACGATCGGATGCCGGCTCAGGACAGCCAGGTGGCGGTCGGGGTCTGCGCCGGCAACCCACTCGCGATAGGGAAAGTCGCTGCCGCACGCCTTCAGGCGCGCCTGGAAATCCTTGAGCATCTCGTCGTCCCCCATCTCAACCAGCCCGAGGACGTCCGGAGCAATCTTTTGGATGATCTCGATGGCTGCCGCGATCTCCTCAGCTGGCTTGGCGGCCTCCGGAACGGACTTCCCATCCACCCGACGCTCCATCTTTAAATAGTTCTGGAGGTTATAGGACGCGACGACGATATCCTTCGCCCGCGAGGGCAATGCCCCAAGGGTGATCCCCAGGAGGGAGGTCAGAGCGATCGCGATCCCCCGGGAAAACTGGCGCCGCCGGATCCTCCCAAGGTGGTCCGCTTTTCGATTCAATGCTTCGGGATTTCGGATTAGGCCGCCTGGTCTGGCCGCTTGCCGGCCGCCCCATTGCCCTCGGCTTCCGGGGCTGGCCTCTGGGTTTCCTGCAAAATCCCCCCCCGCGCCTTCTTAAACTCCCCGAGGCTCTGCCCGAGCGCCCGAGCAAGATCCGGAAGCTTTTTTGCCCCGAAAAGAAGAAGGACAATGACTAGGATGAGGACCATTTCCGGGATGCCGGGCAACGCGAGCGCCAAGATTGGGGAGGCCATGATCATGGGGGACGCTACCCCATCCGCAGGCGGGATGCGAGAAATTCCTTTTTCGCAATCGTTCCGCAATCTTGCTTCCTCACAGGATTTCCTTCATCCTCCCAACTTGTTTTGAGCTCAGAACCACCAAAATCAATCCGTGTCCTCATCCTGACCGCCAGCATGGGAGAGGGGCACAACACCGCAGCGAGGAACATTCGGGATGCCATTTTGGCCGAGCGGCCCGGGCAGGCGGAGGTCCTCGTCGCCGACCCCTATACGCGGACGAACCCGATTGTGAACCGGCTCATGCAAAGCGGCTACACGATGGCGATCAACCGCTATCCTCGCGCATGGAAAGTCATCTTCCAGCTTTTGAGCCGAAGGGGAGTTGTCGAGGGCATGGGGCCGATGCTGGCCGAGCTGACCGCCGCCGTGCGCGGCCTCATCCAGGAGTTCCGCCCGGACGTGATCGTCTCGACCTACCCGGTCTTTTCGTTCCTGAACGCAAAGATCCGGAAATCGAACCCGGCGATGAAGGTCCCATTTTATACGGTCATCACCGATTCGACACTGATCAACTCGGCCTGGTACCGGTGCCCGTGCGAAGGATCGATTGTTGCCGACGAGCAGACGGCGGAGGTGCTCCGCAAGGACGGGGTGCCGCCGGAAAAAATCCATGTGCTCGGGTTTCCAGTCGGGCTGGATTTCGAGCTGCACCAGCCTGCGGAGGCGACGCTGCCGTGGAAAGTCCTCTTCGTCCCCAGCGGGACACCCGACCGGGCGGTCGCCTCGTTGCACCTGCTCTCGAAGCTCGACAATGTGGTGGTGGATGTCGTCACCGGGCGGCGCAAAGCCATGCACGCCGCGATCGCCGCCGCTGGCCTTCCGCTCGCCGGAACCCTCACCGGATGGACCGACCAAATGCCGCACCTCATGGCCTCGCACCACCTTTTCATCGGAAAGGCCGGCGGAGCCACCGTCCAGGAGGCGATCGCAGCGCAGATCCCATTTGTCGTGAACCACGTCGTTCCCGGCCAGGAGGAAGGCAATATCGCGTTCATCGAGCAGACCGGCATCGGCTCGCTCGCAGGAAATTCCGCCGAGCAGGTCTTCCAGCAGACCAAGGGCGCGTTCGCCAACCACGGCGCGATCTGGCACGCTTGGAAAAAAAATCTTCTCGTCCTGCAGAAGCCATCCGCCTCGCGCGCGATCGCCCGGTTCGTGCTCGATCGCGCGGCTGTTTCCTTATGAATTTCACGAAGATGAACGGGGCGGGAAATGATTTTGTTGTCGTGGACAACCGCGGGCTTGGTCTCGTGCTGTCCCCGGATGCGATCGCAAAGCTCTGCGACCGCCACCGGGGAATTGGCGCCGACGGGCTGCTGGCGGTCGAGCCGTCCTCGACAGGGGCGGATTTCCGGATGCGCTATTACAATGCGGACGGAGGCGAGGCGGAGATGTGCGGGAACGGGGCCCGGTGCTTCGCCCGGTTCGCGGCGCGGCTGCTTCCGCAGGCTCCGGCATCTCTCACCTTCGACACTCCGGCCGGGCGGATTTCCGCGCGGTTCGCAGGCGAGCTTGTCACGATCGCCATGAGCGAACCCCGCGACCTCCGCGAGCCGGCGCGCCTCGACGTGGCGGGGGCGGCATGCAGCGTCCATTTCCTGAATACCGGAGTTCCTCACGCGGTCGTCTTCGTGGACGACGTGGAGGCGGTGGATCTCCCGATTGCCGGAGCCGCGCTGCGCTGGCATCCGGAGTTTGCTCCGGCTGGTGCCAATGCCAATTTTGCGCAGGGCGTCTCTCCGGGCCACCTCGTCCTGAGAACGTTCGAGCGCGGGGTCGAGGCGGAGACCCTCGCCTGCGGGACCGGCGTCTGCGCGGCCGCCCTCCTCCACCACCTGGCGACCGGCGCCCCATCGCCCGTCGATGTGCGCGTGCGCGGAGGAGAGACGCTGACCGTCGGGTTCGACAGCTCGGGCGGATTAAAAAACGTGACGCTCACCGGGCCCGCAGAGTTTGTTTTTGACGGGGCGACCGCATCGGGAGGCTGATCCTAAGTGGCCGATTTGCTTTCTCTCTACGGGACTGCGACCGCAATTTGCGAGCCGTTCGGAATCTTTCTCGCGCTCCGGGCGGTCCTGATCGGGCGGACCCCGCAGTCGGCGATCGGCTGGGCGATCTCCCTCGTCATCGTCCCGCTCATCGCCATCCCACTCTTCCTGGTTTTCGGAGAATCACGGTTTTCCGGATACACGCGGGCGGGCACCGGAGCGTCGCGGGATCTGGATGACGCGCTGCGGGTGACCGCCCGGCATCTGGACGGCTATCGCGCGGAGGTGAGCCAGCTCTGCATTGACGGGTCCCGCATCGCGGAAAATTTGAGCAGGCTTCCGGCGACCGGCGGGAACGCGGTCAGGCTGCTGGTCGACGGGGAGGCGACATTCGACGCGATCTTCTGCGAGATCGATGGCGCGCGCGAGTCGGTCTGGCTCCAATTTTTTATCATCCGGGACGACACCCTCGGGCGCGCGGTCTCCGCCCGCCTGCTCGCCGCCGCTGCGCGAGGGGTCGAGTGCCTCGTGATGTATGACCAGGTGGGATCGAAGTCCCTGCCGGAAAGCTGGCGCGAGCGCCTGATCCAAGGCGGAGTCCAGGTCCAGCCATTCGTGACAAACCGCCAGCATGGAAGGCACTTCCAAATCAATTTCCGCAACCACCGGAAGCTCATCATCACCGACGGCCGGGTCGCCTTCGTTGGCGGACTGAACGCGGCCGACGAATACATGGGGCGCAGCAAAACCTTTGGCCCATGGCGCGACACCCACATGAGAATCGAAGGCCCGGCCGTCGCTGGCTTCCAGATCCCGTTCCTTGAAGATTGGAACTACGCGACAAAATCCCTCCCGCCGTTCCGGCTCCGCTCGTCTCCTGCAGGCGGGGCGGTCGTCTTCCCCGTGGCCTCTGGCCCGGCGGAGGAATGGGGCGCGTGCGCGGCGGTTTACCTCTCAGTCATCCAGGACGCGCAAAAGCGGCTCTGGCTGGCCAGCCCGTATTTTGTTCCGTCGAGCCCGCTGCTCTACGACATCTGCCATGCGGCGCTCCGCGGGGTCGACGTGCGGATCATTCTCCCCCAGATGGCCGACCACATCCTGCCGTGGCTGTCGGCGTTCACGTATTATCCGAAGCTGCGTGCCGCCGGCGTGAAAGTCTGGAGATACCAGCCCGGATTCATGCACCAGAAGGTCCTGCTCGCCGATGACGACTTTGCCCTCGTGGGCTCGATCAACCTCGACTACCGGTCGTTCATGCTCAACTTCGAGCTCTCCGCCGCTGTCCATGACCGCACCTTCGCATCCGATGTCGAAGCGATGTTCCTCGCCGACTTCGACCGCAGCCGCCCGGAGGACCTCCGCGCATTCGAGGACGGCTCTCTCGCCTTTCGCCTCAAATGCCGGGCCGCCGCCCTGATGAGCCCGGAGCAGTAAGCCTCAGGGGGACGCGGGGAAAAGCTCGGGCAGGCTCGCCCACTCGCAGGCCGGATCGGACGCGAGATCCCGGATGAGCCCTTCGAAGGATTCCCAGTCCTCTCCGGTCACGATCTCATAGCTGTGCCCCCAAAAATAAAAAACCGGTGCCTTCCGGGCTTTTGCGTCGGCAAGCTTTTCGCGGATGGCAGGATCCCGGAAATGCGCGTCGGGGAAAAACCGGAGGGGATTGGCAGGCGGGTAGCCGGGCACCTCGCCCTCGAAAACCGGGCCTGATCCACGCGCATACGTGTGCCCGGCTTCGCGGACCACCGCGTCCGTCGCCTCGCTGCGCTGGCCGTAGGGATAAACAAACCCCTCGACCGGCTGGCCAAAAAGATCCTGCAGCCGCCTGCGTCCGTCGAACACCTCGCCGCGCCAATCCTCGAGAGAAATCTTAAGCGGCCACGGATGGCTGACCGTGTGGTTTGCGATGATAAAGCCATCATAGACATCCCGCAATTCCCCCAGCGCCAACCGCTTCACCTCCTTCACCCCGTTGTAGGTCCACTTGCCTCCCCGCACATTTCCGTGGAGCCCGGGATTGAGGTTGAAAGTCGCCTTCGCCCCGTGCTGGCGGAGGATGTCGCCGAGGCGGATGTCATCCTCGACGCCATCATCCCAGCACTGGACAACGCGAAGGGGTGGGCATTGAATTTTTGAGCTCATATTTTTTGATCCAACGCGCGATACCTGACGCCCATGACATCGAGCCTCTTCAGGTGGGCTTTGAGCCGGGCAAGGAAGTCGGGAAAATCCTTCTCCGGGCGGCTCCAGCCGACCTCTGCAAGCGCACAGAGGCGTGGGAAGGCCATGTATTCCACGTTCTCCGGCCCCGGCAGATACTCGCGCCAGAGCTGCCCCTGAAGCCCGAGGATGCGGGCTTTTTCTTCCGGGCTCAGCTCGACTGGTCCAGCCTGGATCCGGTGCGCCTTGCCATGGGCGAGAATGCGGTCGACTTCCTCGCGGCCGAGCTCCTTGGCGATCGGGTCGTATCCGTAGCACTTCTCGAGCGAGACCATGCCGCCGATCGCCAGCGGCTCGTCCTCCATGTTCGGCGATTGATAATGATCCAGGTATGTGGAGTGGTTGGGAGCCATGATGACATCGCGGCCGGCCCGGACCGCAGCGACCCCTCCGGCCTCTCCCCTCCAAGACATGACCGCCGCCCCCTCGGGAGTTGCCCCTTCGAGGATCTCGTCCCACCCGATCATCCGCCGGCCGCTCCGAATAAGAAATTGGTTCATGCGGCTCAGGAAATACCCCTGCATTTCCTCCTCGTTGGCAGCGCCCGCTTTCCGGATCATCTCTTGGATGGCCGGGCTGTTTTTCCATTGCGTTTTCACCGCCTCATCCCCGCCAAGGTGGATGAATTTCGAGGGGAATAGCCCGACGACTTCAGCGAGCACATCGAGGCAAAACCCGATCGCCTCCTCGCTCGGCTGCAGGATGTCCTCAATGACCCCCCACTTCGTCCCCACCTCGATCGGGCTGCCAGTGCAGCCGAGCTCCGGGTAGGCCGCGATCGCCGCAGTCATGTGGCCGGGCATGTCAATTTCCGGAACCACCTCGATGTGCCGCGCCGCCGCGTATTCGACCACATCGCGGATGTCCTCCTGCGTATAGAATCCGGAGTGCGGGATCCCATCCCCACCCTTCGCGGCATTGTAGTGGCCGAAAAGCGTCTCGCGGCGGCAGCTGCCGACCTCGGTCAGGCGCGGGTATTTTTTGATCTCGATCCGCCAGCCCTGGTCATCGGTCAGGTGCCAGTGAAAAACATTCAGCTTGTGCATGGCCATCGCATCCAAAAACCGGTGGAGGAACTCGACCGTGGCAAAATGCCGGCTCACATCGAGCATCGCCCCCCGCCAGGCAAATCGCGGGCGATCCGCGATGGAGACGAAAGGGAGCTCCCATGTGATCCGTTCCCTCGGGCTGCGGCTGAAAACCGCCGGTGGAAAAAGCTGAAGAAGCGTCTGGATTCCGCGAAAAATCCCCGCCCGGGTGCCCGCGCACAAAGAGCACCCCTGCGCGTCGGTGTCCAACCGGTATGCCTCGGCCTCCCCGCAGCTCTCGCGCCGGATGACAATCCGCCCGGACTCGCGATCGGATGTTTCAACAGGAACCGGAAATCCGGTCGCGGCACGAAGCCGCTCGGCCAGCAACCCGGCCTCAGGAAAAAATTCCGGATCCAGGCACGTGATCGTGAGGGATTCGTCCACGGCCAGGCGTCCCGGTTGGACGTGGGTCTCGGCAGGTTGCGGGATCAGCGGAAGCGATGGGGTCATAGATTAAGTGGTGGATCGAGCTGCGCACGGAGCCGGCCAGGCAGGCAGTTGCACCCGATGATGGCATCTCGCCTCCCGGGTTCAATAGGCCGCATTTTCAAACCGTTACCATACTAATGTGCGCGCTGTGATTTCTGCCGCCGCATGCGCATCGCGGACGCGGGTCTTCCATGGGCGGCCCGGAAAAACCGGCGCGTAGTTGTCATCAAAATGTGCGGCTTCCGCGCCGGCGCAGGACAGCTCGAGCCACAGGGCCGGGGATTCGACCAAAACGACGACTTCGCGCGAGCCATCGGCCGCAGGCGCACCGACGGTGGCGCGCGGCTTCGGGTCGCGCAGGCCGAGATGTTTGGGGCGGTCGAGCAGCACGAGGTTGTCCGAGGTTTCTCCGGATTTCGCGGCGAAGCTCAGCCACAGGGCGGCATCCGTCGGCCGGGTCGGATCCACCCACTCGGAGAGGTCGATGCTGGCCACGCGAAGCGCTCGGGCTGCCGTGCTGACAGGGAATTCCCACCGGCCAAGCACCCGGCCCGCACCATCAGCAAGAGTGGCTTCCACGCTTCCCTCGAGCGTTTTGTCCGTGTCATTCACGAGGTGGATTTCGCAGCTGCGGTCGTCCCGCCGGGCGACGCCGAGGACGAGCACCGGGGCAAACATGCGCTTCACAAAGTAGTGGACGGCCTTCCACCGCCCGGTGACATCCATCGACGACCAGGTCGGGGCCGGCCAGACGTCGTTGAGCTGCCAGTATGTGGCGCCGCCGCAGCGCGGCCACGTCGAGCGCCAATACTCGATGCCTTCCTTGAGGCCCAGCCCGTGGACAAGCTGGCTGAGCAGCGCCTGCTTCTCAAATTCCGCAGGAAGCCGGAAGTAATCTATCAGGTGGCCCATGATCCGGCGCATCCCGGGCTGGCTGCGCTGGTGAAACTCCAGCACCGGGCTGTTAAAATAGAGGTCCTCCGGCGCGCCGATCAGACCGAGGGTTTCGATCGCCGGCAGCGACTGGAAGCCGAATTCGCTCATGAACCGGTGAGGGTATCTTCGATAGTTCTCGAAAGGCGCTTCGCCGAACCAGATTTCCCAGAGGTGGCAGTCCCCGCTTTTTGGTGACGAATGGTCCTTGCGTTCGCCCGGCCCGGAGTGGGGGCTGCCGGGAATGTAGCAGGTGGCGGCATCCTCCTCGCGCAGCGCCTGCGGGATCAGCTCATCAAAGAACGGCAGATACTCCTCCCACGGGATCCGCAGGGGGCCGTCGTCGTCCGAGCAGAAGCCCATCTCCAGCTCGTTGTTCCCACACCAGAGAGCAAGGCATGCGTGATGGCGCAGCACGCGGGCGTTGTCGCGAGTCTCGCTCGCGACCGAGTCCGCGAAGGCCGGGTCTGCGAACGGGGAGCTCCCGCAGCCGAACATCATGTCCTGCCACACGCAGATCCCCGCCTCGTCGCAGAGATCATAGAACTCCCGGTGCAGGTAATAGCCGCCGCCCCAGACGCGCAGCATGTTCATGTTCGCCTGCCGGGCGCTCCCGACAAGATGCCGGTAGCGAGGCGAAACGTTGCGGCTGGTCGGGTGCTGGTCGAGCGGGACGACATTCGAGCCCTTGGAAAAAAATCGTCGTCCGTTGCAGGAGAACACAAAGCTGGTCCCCCACTCGTCGGGCTCGCGGACGAGCTCCAGCACGCGGAGGCCGAGGCGGGCGCTGGCGGAATCGAGCTCGGACCCGGAATCGCTGGCGACGGTGATTTCCAGGTCGTAGAGCGGCTGGCCGCCCATGCCGTTCGGCCACCAGAGCTCGGGCTCCGCAACATCGAGCGAAAGTCCGGCCCGGTCGGAGGACGTGCAAATCTCGGCCTCTGCCACCGCGCGGCCCTCGCGGGATAGCCGTGCGCGGACGCTCGCCGGCATGTCGCGGCCCGAGCGGCCGAGCGTGACGTCCAGGGCGACACGCACGCTTCCGTCTGCGGCGTGGTGCTGGGTCGGCCTCCAGCCGGCAAGCCGGGCGCCGCTCCAGCCCTCGATGCGAATGTCCTTGTAGATTCCGGCGGTGAGGGCCATCTCCCCCCAGTCCCACCCGCCCTGGCAGGCTTGCTTGCGGATGTATCCGCGCCCGGTCAGGCCCCAGTGCCGTCCGGCGTCCGGCTCGTTCCATGCGGGGAGGCGGCGCTTGGCATCGCGCTCGCGGACATACGGCAGCACCGAGGCAAACGTGATCCGCAGCCGGTTTTCTCCCATGCGCAGCAGGGGCTTGATATCCCAGCGCCAGTAGCGGAACATGTTGTCCGCGCGGCCGACTTCGACCCCGTTGAGCTCGATGGTCGCCAGCGTATCCAACCCGTCGCAGCAGAGCTCGACCCGGTCGCATGCGGCGAGCTGCGGAGAAGCTTCAAAAGCGCGCTCGTAAATCCAATCCTTCCCGCAGACCCATTGCTGGGAGCTCTCGTTGAACCTCCAGTGCAGGTCGCGCAGCACCCCGGCTTCAAGCAGCGCATCATGCACGGTCCCCGGAACCGGAGCGGGCAGCGCCCCCTGCACATTGTCTGCGGATGAAACAGACCAGATGCCGCTCAGGCTCAGGGTTTCCATAGGCGGCAGTCTTATCGCAATGTTTTGCGGATGGGAAGGGAAGATTGGGCGGGAGAATCTCTTGCGGATCCAGGAAATTTCCACCAGACAGGAAGGCATGAATTACGGCTTTTTTGATTCGGGGGCCAGGGAGCATGTCGTCACGCGCCCGTCTGGGCATGGAGCGGCCATGAAGACGCGATGTGCATGGTGCGGGGACGACCCGCTCTACGTGGCGTATCACGATGACGAGTGGGGCGTGCCGGTTCATGACGACCGGCTCCTCTTTGAATTCCTCGTTCTCGAAGGGGCCCAGGCTGGACTGTCCTGGCTGACGATACTTAAGAAGAGAGACAGCTACCGAAAGGCATTTGACGGCTTCGACGTCGGGCGCATCGCGAGGTATAACCGGCAGGACATCGCCCGCCTGCTCCATGACCCCGGGATCGTGCGAAACCGGCTCAAAATCGAGGCGGCGATCAAAAATGCGAAAGGGGTTCTGGACATCCGGGAGGAATGCGGAACTCTCGACACCTTCCTCTGGCGCTATGTTGGCGGCTCCCCCATTGCGAGCTTCCGGAAAGGCATGGCGGATGTGCCGACGCGAACGAAGGAATCCGACCAGATGAGCAAAGATCTGAAGAGCCGGGGCTTCAACTTCGTCGGGCCAACCATCTGCTATGCCTTCATGCAGGCGGTCGGCATGGTGAACGACCATGCCGCAGACTGCTTCCGCCACAAGGAAATCTCAGCCTAAAACTACGCCTGCCGCGCGAGAAGCTTTTCTGCGAGCTCACGGAGCGGGGCGGCGCGCTCGCCGAGCGGCGAGAGCGAGGAGAGGGCTTTCCCGGTGAGCCGGGCAGCCTCCTTTCGCGAGGCCTCCAAGCCGATCAGCGCGGGGTAAGTCATCTTCCCGGCGGCCGCATCCTTGCCGGCGCTCTTCCCCAGCTGGTCGCTGGTCTGCGTGACATCCAGAATGTCATCGATGACCTGAAACGCGAGGCCGAGGTGGTCTCCAAAATCCTCGAGGATCCCGAGCACGCGCGGGGTCGCATCCGCCGCCATCGCGCCAAGCTTCAGGCTCGCAATCACCATCGCCGCCGTCTTGCCGCGGTGGATAAATCGCAGCTCTGCGGACGTCGTTTTTTTCTTTTCCCCCTCGAGGTCCGCGACCTGGCCGCCCACCAGAAACCGGCTCCCGGCAGCGCGCGCAAGCTCGGAGACAAAGTTCGCCACCGAATGCCGCGGAGTCGGCTTCATGCGCGCAAGAATTTCAAACGCCACGGCAAGCAGGGCATCTCCAGCCAGCACGGCAATCCCCTCACCGAAGACCTTGTGCGAGGTCGGGCGCCCGCGCCGCATGTCGTCGTCATCCATGCAGGGCAGGTCGTCGTGAATCAGAGAGTAGGTATGCACGCACTCGACCGCACAGGCCGCCGGCAACGCATCGGAGGCGCGCCGGATCCCGCACGCACGCGCCGCCGCAAGGCACAGGATCGGACGCATCCGCTTCCCGCCGGCAAAGAGGCTGTAGCGCATGGCCCGGTGAATGGTCGCCGGCTTGGCGACCTCCTTAGGAAGCCAAAGGTTGAGCATGCGATCAACCGTTCGGATATCATCGTCCATCGGGAAGTTCATTCGCAACAGGAACGCCCCTTCCAATGCTCAAATGCCCCAGCGCAGCCAGCCCGATGAGTGATCGACATCCCTCTCTATCCCAGATTCTCCTGGCTCCGTCAAGATTCCCTCCCCTGCGGGCACCTACCGCACCTGGGCTGCGGCGAAGCGCGCGACATCGGCCGACGCCCCGACGGAGAATTCCTTCTCGGGAAGCGGCGCGAGAGAGAGGTTCTGCCTGCGGATCTCACCGCCCTGCCAAATCCACGCATCCTCGCGATAGGGGCCGACCAGCCGGGGGTCGCTCCAGGTATGGATTCCGAGCAGCGGGACGCCGATGGCCGCAGCAAGGTGCATCGGGCCGCTGTCCACGCTCACCACGAACTGCGCGCCCCGCAAAATCCCCAGGAGGCCGGAGAGGGTCGTTTTTCCGGCAAGGTTGACAACCCGCTCAGGAAGCCCATCGGGCACCTCCCCCACCCCGACGATCACCATCGCGGAGGAGCTTCTGGAAAGAAATTCTGAAGCGGCCGCACGGATCGCATCTGCCCCCAGGGATTTTCCCGCGCCCCTTGCGAACGGGTGCAGGACAACATACCCGTCAGCCATGCCGGGCTGCGAAGCAAGCGCCTGCGAGGCAAGGTACCCGGGGGCAGATCCGGTCGTCCCGTGCGGGCGCAGCGGTCCGCTCGGCATGGGGCCATCGCCCGCCCGCTCCTCACCGTAGTTTTCGGGAGGGGCCACGAGGCCTGCACTGCCGGAGGAACCCAAAGGAAGCGGGAACTCGCAATCCTGCGGGATGTCGATCCCGAGGAGCGGCAGAACCCGCAAATACCTCCTCACGGCATGCTCGGCAGGAAGCCTCTCCGTGCTGCGGCTATAAAACATCCCCGCCCCCTCCCGGGCATCTCCGAGCCCGCAAACGACCTTGCCGCCGCTGCACCGCGCGATCAGGGCGCTCCGGAGCAACCCCTGAAGGTCCACCACCACATCTGGGCGCAGCCCCCCGAGCCCGCCATACCAGCGCGCAGCCCGAAGCCAGCCGGCCGCGCCCCGGAACTCCTCCCTCGGAAAATGCTTTACCGAAGAGACCGCAGCGTTCCCCTCCAGCAACGGAGCCCACCGCGGATCGACCACCCAGGTCAATGCCGCCTCCGGCCACGCCCGGCGGATCGCCGATGCCACCGGCAACGCGTGGACCACATCCCCCATCGAACCTGGCTTGATCAGCAAAACCGAGCTCATCGCACGCTGAGGAACTGCTCACAAATAACCTTTGCAGCCTGGCTTGATCTTTTTGCCGGCGGCTGCGCTGCTCGCTTCTTACAGCCTGCAACGAGGCTGCTCGGCGCTCGCGCCTTGCCATCGCCAAAAATCTGCTGCGCCATTTCTTGTAAACTTTATTTGTGAACAGCTCCTTACGCGGCCGGCTGGATCTTTTCGGAAATTCGCTGCGGCAGGGCGGAAAGGATTTTTTCGACGGCGGCGGCGGCGGTGATGCCGTGCTTCGCGCGGAGCACCGGAACCGTGCCGTGCTCGATGAACTGGTCCGGCCATCCGATGCGCACGATCTGGGCCGGAAGGTGTTGTTCCGAGAGGTGCTCCATGACTGCGGAGCCAAAGCCGTTCGCGAGCACATGGTCCTCGACCGTGCAGACGACCTCGCACGCGCGGGCAAAAAACTCGATGGTTGCGGTGTCAAGCGGCTTGATCCACCGGGCGTTGATGACTGCGGTCGAGATCCCCTGGCCCTCGAGCGTTGCGGCGGCTTCGAGCGCGAGCTCGCACATGTTGCCGAGCGCGAGGATCGCAACCCTCGCGCCGTGGCGCAGAACCTCGGACTTACCGATTTCGAGAAGCTGGGGAGTCCTCTTTGCGATGGCGCCGGTGCCCGCCCCGCGCGGGTAGCGGATCGAGATCGGACCGTCGTGGTAGTTCGCCATCGTCCAGAGCATGTCGGCGAACTCGTCCTCGTCCTTCGGCTGCATCTGGACAAGCCCGGGAACAGCGCGGAGGAACGCGATGTCGAAAAGCCCGTGGTGGGTCGGACCGTCGTCCCCGGAGAGCCCCGCGCGGTCCATGCAGAGCGCGACGTTGAGGTTTTGCAAGGCCATGTCATGAAGGATCATGTCATACGCCCGCTGCATGAACGTGCTGTAGATTGCGAGGAACGGCTTCATCCCCTGCACGGCGAGGCCGCAGGCAAAGATCGCGGCGTGCTCCTCGGCAATCCCCACATCGAAGAACCGGTTCGGGTGGCGGAGCGCAAACCCCAAAAGCCCGGTGCCGGAGGGCATCGCCGCCGTGATGGCAGCGATCTTGTTGTTGTGATCGGCAAAGTTCGCCAGCGTCTTCCCGAGCAGCTCGGAGTAGGTCGGAACCGGGCCGGCATCGGTCTCCCCGGTGTCGAGGCGGAATTTTCCGAGGCCGTGGAACTTGTCCGGCTTCTCGAGCGCCGGCCCGTACCCTTTGCCCTTCTGGGTGAGGATGTGGAGGATGACCGGCTCGTTCTGGGTCTTGAGGAACTCGAACGTCTCGGTGAGAAGCCCGACGTCATGCCCGTCAATCGGCCCGTAATACCGGATCCCAAGGTCCTCGAAAATCACGCTCGGGGCGAGGAGGTTCTTCAGCCCGACCTCCGCCTTGTGCGCGAGCTTGCGGGCGGTTTTTCCTGCAATCCACTCGACAAATTTTGCCGCCTGATCATGGAGGTGCGCATACGACGGGTTCGTCACGATCCGGTTCAGGTAGTCCGCAACCGCCCCGACATTTTTTGCGATCGACCACTCGTTATCGTTGAGGACGATGATCAGGCGCCGGGTTGTGGATGCGACGTTATTGAGCGCCTCGAAGCTGATCCCGCAGGTGAATGCTGCGTCTCCGGCCACGCAGATGACGTGCTCGTCGCCGCCGAGCATATCCCGGGCGGCGGCGATCCCGAGCGCGGCGGAAAGCGCGGTGCCTGCATGTCCGGCCCCGTAGCAGTCGTGCTCGCTCTCGGCGCGCAGCAGAAACCCGTTGAGCCCGCCAAATTGGCGGATCGTCGGAAACCGCCCGCTGCGGCCGGTCAGAAGCTTGTGCACATACCCCTGGTGGCTCACGTCAAAAATCAGCTTGTCGTGCGGGGTGCTGAACACCCGGTGGAGGGCGATCGTCAGCTCGACGACCCCGAGGTTCGGCCCGAGATGCCCGCCGGTCGTGGACAGGACGCGGATCAGCTCGCTGCGAACTTCCGACGCCAGAACCGGAAGCGCCTCCGCAGGAAGCGCCTTCACATCGGCCGGCGAGAGGATTCCGCCCAGAAGCCCGGTGGCCTGAAGCTTTGGGATCGGCTCAGGCATCCGAACTTTCAAAATCGGCGACCTCGGCCGCCCCGCGCGCATCGCGGGAGATGATCTGGATCCGCTTCTCGGCCGCATCCAGCTTCTCCTGGCAAATCTTCACCAGCCCGACACCTTCCTCGTAGCGAACGATCAGAAGCTCGAGGGGCAGGCTCCCCTCCTCCATCTCCGCGACAATCTCGGAGACCCGCTGCATCGCGGATTCCAATGTCGGCTTTTCGGGTTTTTGCGCCATGCGCTCATATCAATAAAGTTCCGCACGAAACGCAATCAGGAACGAACAGCCGGCTGCTTCACTGAAGATTTTCCGTGGCGCCATCGCGGCTGGGGAAGGAGTCCGGGAGGAGCAGGGAAAGGGCTTCCCCGCAGAGAAAGAGGGAGCCGGTGATGAGGACGGGCTGCTCCCCGGCGGCCTCCAGCGCGCGCTGGAGGCTGGGAAAAGTTCTGGCCTGGAGTCCGGTGAGGGCGGGGAACTTCCGGACGTCCGCGCTTCTGGGGCTTGCGACAGGGACAAAGAAAAAGGCATCAGCGACCTCGGAGAGGAGGGCGATCATTTCGGCGTAATCCTTGTCGTTCAGGGCTCCGAAAACGACCGTGGCCCTGGCGGAGCCGAAGGTTTGCTTCCAGGTTTCCACAAGGCATTTGGCAGCGTGCGGGTTGTGGGCGCCGTCCACGACGGTCCGCCCGCCGATCCGCTGAAACCGCGCCGGCCAGGAAACCTCGCGCAGCCCGCGTGCGGCCGCTTCCCCGCAGGCGGGGAGCGATGACGCCTCGAGCGCCGCCAGGGCGACGGCGGCATTCCATTTTTGATGTTCCCCGCAGAGGCCGACCGGCCCCGGATACGGGCTGCTCACAAAGGAGATCGGGCTGCCGCACGCGCGCGCGCGGGCCTCGATAACCCGCCGCACCTCGGGCGCCTGAGGGGCCGAGACAACAGGAATTCCCGGCTTGATGATCCCCGCCTTCTCCCCGGCGATTTCCTCCAGGGTTCCCCCCAGCCACTGCGCGTGGTCGAGGGCGATCGGAGTGAGTGCCGCCACCATCGGCACGGCGGCATTCGTCGCATCCAGGCGGCCGCCCAGCCCGGTCTCCAGCACGACCGCCTCGCAATTCTGCCGGGCAAAATGGTCGATGGCGAGGACGGTCGCGATTTCAAAGAACGTGGGGGAATGCTCCCATCCTCCGCTATCCTGGCGGATCCGGGTAAGGATTTCGCCCAGGGCAGATGGCGGGATCCTCTCGCCGTTCACCCGGATGCGCTCGCGGAAGTCCGTGAGATGAGGAGACGTATAAAGCCCGGTGCGGAGGCCCGCGGCCCGGAGCGCGGAGTCCAGCATCGCGCAGACCGAGCCCTTGCCATTCGTCCCGGCGACATGAAAAATCTTGAGCCGGGCCTCCGGGCACCCGGCCGCGTCGAGGAGCCGCCGGGTGTTGTCGAGACCGAGCTTCACTCCGAAATGCTGCGCGCCATCGAGCCACGCCAGCGATTCGTCCGGGGTCACTGGATCGAGAAGTAGCCGAGCAGCGCGCTCAGAGTTGACCGCATTTTCGAGCGGTGGACGATGAGGTCAATGAGCCCGCGCTTCTCAAGGAACTCGGCGGTCTGGAAGTCCGGAGGCAGCGTCTGGTGGGTGGTCTCGCGGATCACCCGCGGCCCGGCAAAGCCGATCATGCTGGCGGGCTCGGCGATGATGATGTCTCCGAGCGAGGCGTAGCTGGCCATGACTCCTGCCGTCGTGGGGTTCGTGAGGATCGAAATATACGGGAGCTTGGCCTGGGCGTGGAGGGCGAGCGCCCCGCTGGTTTTGGCCATCTGCATGAGGCTGAGCATCCCCTCATACATGCGGGCTCCGCCTGAGGCGCACACGATCACGACCGGCATCCTGCGCCTCGTCGAGAGCTCGATGATCCGCGTGACTTTTTCCCCGACGACCGACCCCATCGTGGCGGCGAGAAAGCTGAAATCCATGACTCCGAGCCCGAGAGGGATGGAGCTGATCGTCGCGGTGCCGGTCAGGATGGCATCCACAAGCCCGGTCTTTTCCTTATAGCATACCAAGCGGTCGGCGTATGTGGCGACGCCCTTGAACTCGAGCGAATCCACCGACGTCAGCGACCCGTCCACCTCCTCGAAGCTGCCGGGATCGGCAAGGCTGGCGATCCGCTCGCGCGAGCCCAGCGTGAAATGGTGCTCGCACTTCGAGCAGACCTGCAGGTTCTCCACCAGGGCAAGGTGGTGGATGACCTCGCCGCACGACGGGCATTTGGTCCACAGCCCCTCGGGCATTTCGCGCATCTTCGCAGGGCGCGGGCGGAGGAAGGGTTTTTTAAAAATGGCCATAGTGAGTTTGCTGTTAACCGCGCGCCGCAGTGAGCGCGCGAACCGACCGGGCGCCCGACTCCAGGAGGACGGTCGCGCAGGCATCCAACGTCGAGCCGGTCGTCAGCACGTCGTCCACAAGAAGAAGGTTCCGCTCCGTCACATCCGCATTCTTGCGCAAAACAAACGCATCCCGCAAGTTTTGCCTTCGGTGTTTCCTGTCAAGTTTCGTTTGGGTCGTGGTGTAACGGCGGCGGGCCAGCGGGAAAATCACCGGGATCCTGCTCGTCGAGGAGAGGGCCTCGGCGAGGAGCTCCGACTGGTTGAACTCGCGCTCGCGAAGCCTGCGCGGGTGGAGGGGCACAGGGACGAGCGCATCCGCGCGCCACCCTCGCAGCCTCGGGTCCGAGAGCCCCTCGTGCATCCACGATGCGAGGATCCGCGCAAGCCACATTTCGCGCCCGTATTTCAGCCGGTGGATGACCTCCCGAACAGCTCCCCGGCTGCGGACGACGGCGACCGCACATTCGAAGGCGAACCCCTCGTCCCGGCAGTTCGGGCAGGAGAAGGCCGGGGTCATCCCGGCATACGGCTGAGAGCACACCTCGCAGCGCGGCGGGCGGATCCACTCCAGCCCGCTTTCGCATGCGCGGCACAGCAGCTCATGCCGCTGCACAGCGCCGCCGCATCCGGCGCAGTGGGCGGGAAAAAACAGTGAGCTCAGCGGCTCAAGGATCGCGGAGAAAACTTCTGGCATGGCGCAAGTAGAGAGCCGCCAGCGCAGCGGTCACCAGGATCGTGCAGGCCGGCACAATCCCGGTCGGGACCGCTCCGCTGACCACATTCGGCCCGACCCAGGGCAGAAGCGCTCCGGGTGGCTTGATGCGGAATTTTGCCGCCCACTGGAGCCCCTGCTGCCCGAGGATCCAGCCGGCATGGAGGCCGATCGCCAGGAAGAGAGAACGCGTCCGCAGGGTGGCAAACGAAAGGATCATCCCAGCCAGAAACAGTGAGAGCAACCCCCAGCCAAGGATCGGCCACTCGGGCGCGCTGGAAAAAACCTGCGGAAGCTGGCCGAAACCGCTGAGCCAGCTCACCGGAGGCTCGACCTCCGGCTTGGCAACCCGCATAAAATGCACGGCAGCAAACACGGCCGAGGAGAGGCAGGCGGCAGCCAGCGGACGCATCGCACGCAGGCAAAGCCCGAGCAGGATGCCTCGAAATAAAAACTCTTCCAGCACGGCGACCGCCGAGGCGGACGCCAGGATGCGAAGCCCCCCGGAAGGTGACAAATCGCTTTTGATCCGGTAAATCTCGAATGCAAAATATCCGGCAGCGAGCGCAAGGACCGGAACCAGGGCCATCCCAACCCCTGCGAGCAGGTCGCGCATGCCGCCCGGATTGCGCTCGATCCCATCGAGCCGGCGGATGCCAATCCATCGGAAGGCCGGCCAGATCATCACCAGCGTGGAGATCTGGAGGCACCGGCTGAAATACCGGTGGAAAGGAAACCCCTTCAGAAACGGAAGCACCCCTCCCTCCACAAGCCCGTTCCCTGCCCAATATAGGGGGGGCGCCAGCATGCACGCCAGAAGGATCACCGCAAAAAAGCAGATCAGGATGCGGAAAAGTGTGGGAATGGGTTTCACCTGGTGGCCTGTATGCCCCCCTTTCCACGACAAGACAAGATTCAGATGATCGAGACGTTCGAGTGGCGGTCGCGGTCGCAGGAAAAATTCCTTGCACCCGCGCGTTGACAGGACACGGGCGGATGGTCATTTTATCGAATTCCTCTTTTCCTCTTATGTCCAAAAAAACCAAGTCAGCGAAGTCAGCAGCGCCTCGCAAAGGCAAGTATGTTTACACCTGGGGCGATGGCAAAGCCGATGGGGATGGCCAGATGAAGCCGCTTCTCGGAGGCAAGGGCGCCAACCTCGCCGAGATGACCCGCATCGGGCTCCCGGTGCCTCCAGGCCTCACGATCACCACCGAAGTCTGCTCGTATTTTTATGCGAACAAGCGGACGTATCCGAAAGAAATGCAGGCCCAGATCGAAGCTGGCGTGCGCAACATGGAGAAGATCATGGGCACGAAATTCGGCGATTCTCAGGGCTTTCCGCTCCTCATCGCGGTTCGCTCGGGAGCGCGCGACTCGATGCCGGGGATGATGGACACGATCCTCAACCTCGGGCTCAACGACGAGGCCGTGGCGGCCCTCGCGAGCGCCACGAAAAACGAGCGCTTCGCCTGGGACTGCTACCGCCGGTTCGTCCAGATGTATGGCGACGTCGTCATGGGCGTCCAGAAGCGCGAAGGCGAGGACCACGACCCTTTTGAGACGATCATCCACGAGTTCAAGCACGAGAAATACCATGCCGACATCGTGGATAGCGAGCTCACGGCCGCAGACCAGCAGGAGCTCGTCAAGCGATTCAAAGCGCTCGTCAAAGAGCGCTCGGGAAAGGGCTTCCCCTCGAACCCCTGGGACCAGCTCAAGGGAGCAATCGGCGCAGTGTTTGGCTCCTGGATGAACGACCGCGCGATCGTCTATCGCCGGAAATACAACATTCCCGCCGAATGGGGCACGGCAGTCAACGTCCAGGCGATGGTCTTCGGAAACACCGGTGAGAATTCCGGCTCCGGGGTTGCTTTCACGCGCAACCCGGCGAATGGTGCCAAGGAATTTTACGGAGAGTTTCTGATCAACGCGCAGGGCGAGGACGTCGTCGCCGGAGTGCGCACGCCCGAGCCGGTGGCGCTGCTGAAGAAGCAGATGCCCAAGCCGAACGCGGAATTGGAAAAAGTTCGGCAGACGCTCGAGAAGCATTTCAAGGACGTGCAGGACTTCGAATTCACGATCCAGGAGGGGAAGCTGTTCATGCTCCAGACCAGGAACGGCAAGCGCACCGCGATGGCCGCGCTCAAGTTCTCGATGGACATGGTGCGGGAGAAGCTCATTGACTGGAAGACCGCCATCCAGCGCAACCCGGCTGACCAGCTGGACCAGCTGCTCGCGCCGGTCTTCGATGCCTCCGAGATCAAGAAGGCCAAGCTCCTTGCCAGCGGGCTTCCGGCCGGCCCGGGAGCGGCGTCGGGGAAAATCTATCTGAACGCCGAGCGCGCGGCCGCCGCCGCCGGCAAGGGGGAGAAAGTTCTGCTCGTCCGCACCGAAACCTCTCCGGAAGACCTCCGGGGAATGATCGCAGCCGAAGGCATCCTCACGGCGAGGGGAGGCGTCTCCTCGCACGCGGCGCTGGTCGCCCGCCAGATGGGAAAAGTCTGCATCTGCGGCGCAGCCGCGCTCCACATTGATTATGAATTAAAAACCGTGTCGGTTGCAGACAAGACCTTCAAGGAAGGAGACTTCCTCTCGATTGATGGCTCGGCAGGCACCGTCTATGCAGGCCAGGTTCCCACGGCCCCATCGGAGATCATCACGGGCCTCCTCCACGGCGACAAGGCTGCGCAGAAGACCGAAAAGTTCAAAAACTTCAAGCAGCTGATGGACTGGTGCTCGAAGGTCACGCGCCTCGAGGTCCGCACGAACGCCGACAATCCGGAGCAGACGCGGAACGCGATTGCGTTCGGCGCGACCGGCATCGGCCTCTGCCGCACCGAGCACATGTTCTTCGAGGGCGACCGCATCGATGCGATGCGGGAGATGATCCTTGCGGAGAAGACCACGGATCGCCAAGAAGCGCTCGCGAAGCTCCTCCCCTACCAGCGCGAGGACTTTATCGGCATCTTCAAGGCGCTCAACGGCCACCCGGCCACCATCCGCCTGCTCGACCCGCCGCTCCACGAGTTCCTGCCGCACGACCACAGCTCGCAGAACGCCCTCGCGCAGAAGCTCGGAGTCAGCGCGGACAAGATCGCCCAGCGCGTCAAGGATCTCCACGAGGCCAACCCGATGCTCGGCCACCGCGGATGCCGGCTCGGCATCGCATATCCGGAAATCACAGCGATGCAGGCGCGCGCGATCTTCGAAGCCGCAGCCGATGTCGCGAAGAAGAAAATCAAAGTCAAGCCGGAGATCATGATCCCGCTCGTCGGGTTCAAGAAGGAGCTCGACCTACAGGTCGAGATCGTCCACCGCGTCGCGAAGGAAGTCATGGCCAAAAAAGGCGTGAAGTTCGACTACCTCGTCGGCACGATGATCGAGGTTCCTCGCGGGGCGATCACCGCCGATGAAATTGCGCAGACCGCGCAGTTCTTCAGCTTCGGAACAAACGACCTCACGCAGACTGCTCTGGGAATGAGCCGGGACGACATGGGCTCATTTCTCAACGCCTACACAGAAAACGAGATCTTCAAGAAGAACCCGTTTGCCACCCTCGACCAGGGGGGCGTCGGGCAGCTCATGCAGATCGCCATCGAAAAAGGCCGCAAGACGAACCCGACCATCAAGCTGGGGATCTGCGGCGAACACGGCGGAGATCCGGACAGCGTGAAGTTCTGCCACAAGATCGGCCTGACCTACGTCAGCTGCTCGCCGTTCCGCGTGCCGGTCGCCCGCCTCGCTGCGGCACAGGCCGTGCTCGAACAGGAAAAATCATTGGAGAAGTAATTCCCCTCCGCAAACGGAGCCGCCCGAGGAGAAATCCCAGGCGGCTTTTTTGCGCTCACGAACCCTTGTCTTGACGGCGCGGGCGAAGGGGCTCAAGCATCTGGGCGTGCGAAAGATGAAGCGAGAGTTTCTGGGCCGCTCCGCGTATGCGGTGGCGATGGAGCTGAAGCGGAGCGACGGGCTGCCGGTGGGCGAGCTCGCGGAGAGGCTCGGGATGAGCTACATGGGGGTCAAGGCGCAGTGCATCGCCCTGGAAAAGTCCGGCCATTTAACCTCCCGAAGCATGCACCGGGGGGCCGGGCGTCCGCACATGATCTACCGGCTCTCGGAGCGCGGCCACGAGCTCTTCCAGATCGGCGACCAGCAGTTCGCGCTCTCGCTCCTCAAGGGCGCGAAGGCGCTCTTTGGCCCGGCATCGGCGGAGAAGCTCATCTACCTGCATTTCCAAAGCCAGGCGGGGGCGTATGCGGCAAGGATCCCCCACTCCGGAACATTGGACGAAAAGCTCGCCGCCCTAGCGGAAATCCGCAAGTCCGAGGGCACGATGCCGCGCATCCATGAGGGCTCGCTCATCGAGTCCCACTGCCCGCTGACTGAGATTTTCTCGGACTATCCTCGAGCGGAAGCCATGGAGGAGGCGACGATCTCGATGGCCCTCGGCGTGCAGGTCAAACGCCGGCGGGACGGCGATCAGATCCGCTTTGAAACATTGAAGGTAACTGCTCAAGATGCCTCCTGAGCAGGCACGAAGATTTCAAGCATTTCGTTGCGGAAGCCGGACCGCCTGATATAAAGTGTGCCCCTCATGAAGAAAATTCTTGTTGCGGGGGGGGCCGGGTATATCGGCAGCATTTGCGTGGAACAGATGTTGAACGAGGGGTTTGAGGTTTCGGTTTTCGACAACTTGAGCGAAGGCCACAAGAAGGCGCTGGATCCGCGCGCCAGGTTTTTTCAGGGGGATCTCGCCGACCGCACGGTCATCTGGCACGCGTTCGGCGAGGTCAGGCCAGATGCCATCATGCACTTCGCAGCCAATGCCCTCGTGGGCGAATCCATGCAGAACCCATCAAAATATTTTCGGAACAACGTCTGCTCGGGGATCAACCTCCTCGACGCCGCCGTCGAATACGGCGTCAAGAAATTCGTATTCTCCTCGACGTGCGCGACGTTTGGCATCCCCGACCGGATGCCGATTGACGAGTCGCTTTTGCAGAAGCCGATCAACCCATACGGCGAATCGAAGCTGATGTTCGAGCAGGCGCTCCGGTGGTATGAGGAGATCCATGGGCTCTCGTATGTGGCGCTCCGCTATTTCAACGCGGCTGGCGCCAGCGCCCGCTACGGCGAGGACCACAGGGTCGAAACCCACCTGATCCCGAACGTGCTGAAAGTGGCGCTGGGGCAGAAGGAATCGGTGGACATCTTCGGCACCGACTACCCGACCCCTGACGGCACATGCATCCGGGATTACATCCACATCCTCGACCTCGCCCAAGCCCATATCCTTGCGCTCGGATCGGAAAAAAGCGGAAAATACAATCTCGGCACAGGCGGCGGCACATCAGTCCAAGAGGTCATCGAGACCTGCCGGCAGATCACCGGACGTGACATCCGAGCGGTGGAAAAACCGCGCCGCCCGGGCGATCCCCCACGCCTGATTGCGGCATCGGATAAAATCCGATCCGAGCTCGGCTGGAAGCCGAAGTTCGAAGCGATCCGGCCGATCGTCGAAAGCGCGTGGGCGTGGCACCTGGCCAACCCAAACGGCTACGGAGATTAGCCGGGCAGCGTCCGTTGTCCGGTCTAGGCGGAGAGAAACCGGAAGGAACGGTCAGGAAATCCCGGGAGCCCCTCGTGCCCATAATCCGGGTAGATGGCACATTCCTTTTCTGAGCGGATGGCGTTAAAAACCGCAAACTGAGTGGACGGCGGACAGATGTTGTCCATCAGGGTCAGCGCCATGAGCACCCGCGCGGTGATCCGGGGGGCCAAGTGGTGGACATCGATGTAGCCCAGGGTATGGAAAATCTCCTCCTCACGCTCATGGAGCGGGTCGAACATCCGAAGATACGTCCGGAGCTCGGCATAAGCATCTTTGGCGAGATCCATCTCCCAGACGCGCTTGTAGTCGGAGAGGAACGGAAACATCGAGACGCACCTCCTGATCCGAGGCTCAAGCGCAGCGCATGCAATGGCGAGAGCACCCCCCTGAGATCCGCCCATACAGTAGAGTTCGCTGACCTCTGAAAACCCGCCGACCACCCGTGCGAGCTGCACGGTATCCAAAAAAATCTGACGGAACAGGAGCTTGTCCGGAGATTCATCGAGCCCGCGGATGATGTGCCCATTGTGCGTGTTCCCTCGCACTCCGCCGGGGTCTTCGCTGCGCCCTCCCTGCCCCCGGCAATCCATTCCCGCGACCGCCATGCCCTGCCCAACAAAAGAAAGCTTGTCCTGCCAGTCTCCGCTGTGCCCGGTGTAGCCGTGAAAAAGCAGGAGGCCGGGGCCGGGAGCCGAAGGCTGCTCTGGACGCAGGTATTTCGCATAGATCCGAGCACCTCCAACTCCGGTGAAAAACAGGTCAAACGTTTCAACCCCCTTTGCGCCGAGCGCGTCGCAGGGGATGAGTTCGGGGGCTGGGTCGGTGGCATCGAGCTCGGCGAGAGCGCGTTTCCAGTAGTCATCGAAATCCTCAGGGAGGGGATTCGTCCCCAGATATTCGCGGAGTTCGGATAGCGGCTTGTCGAGTAGTGGCATAATTTATGGGAGAAACTTCAGAACCGACCCCGGATAAACTCCAAGGATCAGAATCAAGGCAGTGAGAAATGCTATCGCAAATCTGGCGAGCGGAGAAACTTCGACAGGAGGCGCGTCATCAGGAGAAGGCTGCCAATACATCGCCCTCACCACTTTTAGATAGTAGTAAAAACCGCAGGCAACAGTCACAACCCCGATGGCTACAAGCGCATACATCTGCTGGTGCATGGCGGCCACAAAAATGAAAAACTTTCCCAGGAATCCGACCGTGAACGGAAGTCCTGCGAGCGAGAGCATGGCGACGAGCATGGAGAACGCAAGCCCGGGCGCCCTGCGTGCAAGCCCATTAAAATGCGAGATATCATCCCCTCCGGCGGCTTTGGCCACAGGCACGAGAACAAGGAACGCGAGGAACGTCATGAGCAGGTAGCCGAGAAGGTAGAAGACCACGGCACGGCCGGCGCCTGGATCGCCCACGCTGGCCACCCCAACCAGAAGGTATCCCGCATGGGCGATGCTCGAGTATCCGAGAAGCCGCTTGAGATTCGTCTGCGGCATCGCGGCAAGGTTTCCGTAGAGGAGAGTCAAGCCGGCAAGGAACACCAGGGCTGGGACAATTTTTGCCTCGAGCACGGGAAGGGAAAGAAACGGCTCGATGACGCGCATCAGGACGACAAAACCTGCCGCCTTCGACCCCACAGAAAGAAACGCGGCCACCGGGGTCGGAGCCCCCTGATAAACGTCAGGCACCCAAAACTGGAAGGGAACCGCAGCGACCTTGAAGCCGAGAGCCACCAGCACAAGACCCAGGCCGAAAAGCAGGGCGGTATGGCTAGCCAAAGGGACCATTCCCAGAACAAGCGAGATCCCAGGCAAGCTCGTCTGCCCGGTCACCCCAAAGATCCAAGCGACCCCATACACGAGGAAGCCGGTCGAGAGGGCACCTAAAATCAGGTATTTTGTTCCGGCCTCAAGGCTGGGCATGCTCCGCCGCATATAGGCGACCTGTATATAAAACGAGATCGTCACGAGCTCGAGCGCGCAGAAAATCATCACGAAATCCGCGGCAGAAACCATCCACATCAGCCCGGCACACGTGAAGATAGGAAGGATATAAAACTCGCCGAGCCCGGCCCCCGGAACGGATCCCGGAATCGCGCGCTCGACAACCGGCGCGTATTCGACCGCCGCGATCAGCGTGAAAATCGTCGCCGCCAGCGCAAACCGCTTGAAAAAGAGCGCCAGGGAGTCGGTCTCGTAGAACCCGTTCGGAGCAGGCCAAAGCGGCGACGGATGGAAGAAAAATGTCGCGGCAAAGAAAACCGCCAGCCAGCCGATCGCAGAGTAGGCAAGGGTCCGCTTCTCCAGCTTGGGGAAGAAGGAATCCGCCAGGAGCAGGATGATACCCAAAAAAAGAACGCAGAATTCAGGTGGAAAACTTGGGGTCATATCGAAGCGGACTCGATGAGTTTGATCAGGAGCCCGGGGAGAAATCCGGTGACGAGCATCACGACGATCAGCGCGACGATAGCGACCCGTGCGGACCCGGAGATTTCCTTCAGGCCAGCCCATCGGTCATTGAGCGGCCCAAAGAAGATCCGGCGGTAGGCGCGGAGCATATAGACGGCCGAGATGACGACCCCCCAGACCGCGCAGATGGTGGCGACCTGGTAGCTGTTGAGCTGAAAGATCTCTTTCCCCTCGGGGGATACTCCCATGAGGAGGTCGCCCCCGACAAAGGCCCCGAAAAAAACGAGGAGCTCGCCGGCAAATCCGACGAACCCGGGGAGGCCGATCGCGGCAAATGCTGCGAACCCAAAGATCAGCCCGAATGCGGGCATCGGCTTTGCGAACCCTCCCAGCTCAGCGAAGTCGAGCGTGCCGGTGCGCTCGCGGATCTCGCCGCACAGGGCGAAGAGCGCCGCGATGGAAAGGCCGTGGGCAAACAGCATCAGCGAGGCGCCGGTGAGGCTCAGGGTGTTGAGCGCAGCAAATCCGAGAAAGATATAGCCCATGTGCATGACGCTCGAGTAGCCGAGCATCCAGTCGAGCTTCCGCTGCGAGATCGTCACATACCCGACATAGAGGATGTTGCCGACAAGAAGGACGAGGAGAAGGTTCGAAAACTCGAGCACGGCATTGGGGAAAACCGGCACAGCAATCCGGATCAACCCGTAGAGCCCGAATTTTTTCAGCACGCCGGCATGGAGCATTGCAGCCGGCGCCGGGGCGCTGGCATACGCCTGCGGAGCCCACGTGTGGAAGGGGAAGAGAGAAACAAGGATTCCAAATCCCACCAGCAGGAGAAGATAAACCCAGCTGGCCTCGGGCAGGAGGCCCGCATCAGCGAGGCCGATGATCTCGCGCAGGTCGAACGTCCGCATGCCATCCGGCTGGATCAGGTAGAGCCCGATGAGCCCGAGCAGGAGGACGAAGCTGCCGAGCGCAAGGTAGATCGTCGCCTTCCAAGCCGCTGCCTGCCGGTCGCCAGACCCCCAGATTCCGATCAGCAGGAACGTCGGAATCAGGGCCAGCTCGTGGAACATGTAGAAAAAAAACAGATCGATCGAAGCGAAGGCACCGATCCCGCCAGCCGATATGAAGAGAAGGCAAGCGTAGAACCACCGGGGATTTTTTTCCGGCGTGCGCGCGACGGCGACCGCAGCCAAGGTGACGAGCGCGCACAGCAGGAGCATGACCAGGCTGAGCCCGTCGGCTCCAAGGGTAAAGCTGATCCCCATGTCGGGAACGACCGGGAACGAGGAGACATACTGGTATCCCCCGCCGTTGCCGGTCCGGTAAAATGCCAGCAGGATCAGAACGAAAATCAGGTTGAGCGCCGATCCGGCGAGAGCGGTGAGCCGCGCATTCGCGCCGGCCATGACGAACGCGGCGGCGGCCAGCGGGACGAGGATGAGAAATAAAAGAGGGCTCATCGGAAAATCAATAGGTAGAGGAGCCCGACCACGCCAGCCCCGAAGAAGAAGGCATAGGCCTGGATGTTTCCGATCTGCAGGAACCGCAGCACAAACCCGCACGCCCACGCAAGCTTGCTAGGGACCTGAACGACAAAAAGGTCGACGACCCAGCGGTCGGCCCAGGAAAGCACAAGCGCTCCGCCATCCTGGATGTTCTTCACCGCCCAGGCATACCCGTCGTCAATATAGAGACGCCTGGCGAAGAACGGGATGCAGACCGGGTCAGAGGAAGCATTCCAGTAGAGCCGTGCCGCCAGGGCGACCCCACCAACAAAGAGGAGCAGGAGGGCCGGATGGAGAAGGGCAGGAACCTGATCGGGCTCGGCCACGTGAAAAAAGATTTTCTCGATGGTCGGGAATCCGGCGATGAGCGATGGGATCGCGAGGCAGGCGAGCGGGATGAGCATGACGGGCGGCGACTCGCACGCGTGCTTGGCATGCTCATCGCGAGGCTTTCCGAGAAAGACGACAAACAGGAGCCGGAACGTATAAAATGCGGTGATCCCGGCGGTGGCCACAGCGAGCCAGCCGAGGAACGGGTGCGAGACGACTGCCCATGCGATGATCAGATCCTTGCTGAAGTACCCGCTGGTCAATGGGCATCCCGCCAGGGCCAGGCTGCCGGCAACCATCGCAAGAAACGTGAACGGCATCTTGTTTTTCAGCGCCCCCATTTTCCAGATGTCCTGCTCGTGGTGCATCCCGACGATCACCGATCCCGCGCAGAGGAAGAGAAGGCACTTGAAGCATGCGTGGGTGAAGAGGTGGAACATCGAGACATCGGCCATCGGAGCCGACGCGATGCCGAGCACCATATAGCCGAGCTGCGAAATCGTCGAGTAGGCGAGGATCCTCTTGATGTCGTTCTGCTGGGTCGCCATCAGCGCCGCCGCAAAGCATGTGATCCCGCCGATCCACGCGATCACATCCATGGCATGCGGGGCGGCCTCCAGAATCGGAAAAATCCTGGCCAGCATATAAACTCCGGCCGCGACCATCGTGGCGGCGTGGAGCAGCGATGAGACCGGGGTCGGACCCTCCATGGAATTTGGCAGCCACACATGGAGCGGCATCTGAGCGGATTTCCCAACCGTGCCGCAGAAGAGCAGCACGCACGCCACGGTGAGGTAAATCGGGTTTTGCGCAAAATCCCCGACCTTGCCGGCCAGCTCGGCAAACACCAGCGTCCCGGTCGCCGCCCAGAGGAAGAGGATGCCGAGCAAAAATCCAAAATCTCCGACCCGGTTCACAAGGAACGCCTGCTTGGCCGCATCCGCCGCACTGCTTTTTTTGAAATAATGTCCGATGAGGATATACGAGCTGAGGCCGACGAGCTCCCAGAAGATGAACATCATCACGAAGTTGTCGGCGAGAACGATGCCGAGCATTGAGAAAAGAAAGAGCGCCAGCCCTGCAAAATACCTCCAGTATCCCTCCTCGGACTTCATGTAGCCGATCGAATACGTGAAGACAAGCGTGGCCACGGACGTCACCACGACCAGCATCATCTTGCTCAGACGATCAACCGCCAGCCCGATCGGAACCTGCAGCGCCTCGCCAAAATCCATCCAATAAAATTTGATGGGCACGGCCGGGTCCGGCTGGGCGAAAAGCCACCAGCTGAGCGCGCATCCGAGCGCTGCCGACCCGATCGCGAGCCCTGCGCTCAGAGGCTTTGAGTGCCGCCCGACAAACAGGATCACGGCCGCTGCGGCAAGCGGAGTGAAAAGGATGATCCAAGGGACGGCGCTCATCAAAACTTCAGGTTGTCGAGGTCTTCGACGTGCGTGGTTTGCCTGGCACGGTAGAGGGCGACGATGATCGCCAGTCCGACCGCGACCTCGGCGGCCGCGACCGTGATGATAAAGAATACCAAAACCTGAGCGTTGTAGCGGAGCGACCCGTCCTGCCCGAGGTTGAAGCGCGAGAATGCCACAAGCGAAAGGTTCGCCGCATTGAGCATCAGCTCGAGCCCCATAAAAATAATCAGGATGTTCCGGCGCAGCAAAACCCCGGAGAGCCCGATCGAAAAGATCAGTCCGCTGACGATGAGGTAGTTGGCAAGGGAAGGCATCTTAGGAAAATTTGAAATGCGAAATGCGAAATGGGAAATGCCGGGAGGGCGCGCACCCTGCGTGTCGGACATCCGGCATCCTGCCGGATGCCAAAATTCTCCCACCAATGAAAACCTTGCCCGGCTTCATTTGATCTCCCTCCGGCTGAGGACGACGACTCCGATCGTGGCGACAAGAAGCAGAACCCCGATGACCTGGAACGGAAGGTTGAAATCCCGGAAGAGGGAGAACCCGACCTGCGCGACGTCATTAACGAACGGGTCGGCCAGGGCGGGCTTCGTCTGCTGGAGTGCAGGGAGCGAGGAAACGACTTGCGAGAGGACGGAGATGAACCCGCCGACAACCATTCCGCCGCCAGCCCACGCCGCAAGCTTCACCGGACGTCGCCGATCGGCACGAAGGTCCAAAAGCATGATGATGAAGAGGAAGAGCACCATCACCGCGCCAGCATAAACGAGAACCTGCACAACCCCGATAAAAAATGCGTCGAGAGTCACGAAGAGGGCCGCCAGGCCGACAAAAGCCGCCACGAGGCTCATCGCGCTCGAGACTGGGCTCCGCAAAAACACCACCCCCAAACCGAAGGCGAGCGTCAAAGCAGAAAAAATCCAGAAGAGGGCAAGCGGCATAGGGAATCGACGGATTTTTATCAGGCGCTCGGGCGGACGGCTACTTTTTTTCGTTCCACTTGTTGACCAGCCCGGGCATGACTCCGCCCAGATCGTAGAGTTTCGCCTTGTCATGGACCATTTCTGCGCGGCGGTAGCCGGTGAGCGAATAGTCCTTGCGCAAAAAGATCGCCTGCTCCGGGCAGACCTCCTGGCAGAGCCCGCAGTAGATGCACCGGGCCATGTCAATTTCGAACTCTGCGGGCCGCTTCTCCACTTTCCCCCAGCGCTCGCCGGAGGGGATTTCTCCAGGTTTGATCGTGATCGCGCGCGGGGGGCAAATGAACTCGCAGAGCTGGCAGGCGACGCACCGCTCGCGCCCCCATTCGTCTTTCACAAGGGTCGGAGCTCCGCGATACCAGTCGGGAAGGTGGGAGTCCCACTTCTCTTCCGGATATTGCATCGTGACCTTTGTCCGCCCGAGGAGGCGGAGCGCAAGGTGCTTGATCGTGATCATCAGCCCGGCAAGGATCGCGGGAAGATAGATCTTCTCCGCAAACGTGAGTTGAGGTCGTTGGACTGCCAGTGCCATGGGGATTTGCTAGCAAGGTTCAGCCAGCCTGACAACTCCGGACTCAAAAATCTGCCGGGCCACCCGAAAAAATCAATTTCCGAGCGGCTGCAGCGCATTTTTCTTATTTCACCCGGCAGATCCCCTGCTAGCGTTCCGGCCCATGCGCATCCTCTCCGGCATCCAGCCTTCCGGCATCCCACACCTGGGCAACTACTTCGGCATGATGAAGCCGGCTATCGAGCTTCAGGAATTGGGCGAGGCGTTCTATTTCATCGCGGACCTGCACGCGCTGACGTCGGTGAAGAACGCGGACGCGCTCCGGGCGAACTCGCTCGAGCTGGCGGTGGATTTTCTTGCCTGCGGGCTGGATCCCGCCCGGTCGGTCTTCTTCCGCCAATCCGATGTGCCAGCGGTTACCGAGCTCGCATGGATCCTGAGCACGGTGACCCCGATGGGGCTGCTCGAGCGATGCCATTCGTTCAAGGACAAAACCGCCCGTGGCCTCGCCGCCTCGCATGGGCTCTTTGCCTATCCTGTCCTGATGGCGGCGGACATCCTCCTCTACGACAGCGACCTCGTTCCGGTCGGACGCGACCAAAAACAGCACCTCGAGGTGACGCGCGACATCGCCATCAAAATGAACGAAACCTACGGGGAAGTCTTCAGGCTCCCGGAGCCGAGCATCCGCGAGGACTCGGCGATCGTCCCGGGGCTCGACGGGGAAAAGATGAGCAAAAGCTACGGGAACACGATCGAAATCTTCGCGCCGGAAGCCGTGCTCAAGAAAAAAATCATGGGCATCAAGACCGATTCGACCCCGGTCGAGGAGCCGAAGCCGACAGAGAACTCTTCGATTCTTGGGCTCTACAAGCTCGTTGCCTCGGAGGCGGATTTCAGGGCGATGGAGGCCGATTTTCTAGGCGGCGGAGTCGGATACGGCGATTTGAAAAAGCGCCTTTTTGCCGGGGTCTGGGAACATTTCTCCACCCAGCGCGCGCGCCGGGCTGAGATCCTGGCGGACCCGGATTATGTGGCGGGGGTCCTTCGAGCGGGAGCCGCCCGGGCACGGGAAACCGCCGAGGCCGTGATGGCCCGGGTGCGCAAAGCCGTCGGGCTTTGAACCCGCCCGCCCTTGCCTCCCGCCCCACTTCGCGGACTGGATGGGGCGGATAGCTGCGGAGCCGCTTGCAATATCGACATCAAAAGGTCGGCACTACAGCCGCGCTTGACGAGGACTTCCGCCCGGACGTGGCGGGCATCGGGTCAGGCTCGTCGTCATGCCAGAGGCAGGGGAGGTGCGATCACTCCCCTGAGGCCCCTTGGACTTGGACCGTCATGTTCGGGCATTCCGGCTGGCGTTTCCCCTCGGCATCGGCCTCGCTGACAGTGACCTTGCCGCCCTTGGTCACCGCTCGGAACGTGGTGCGGCGGAAATCGCCGGCCTGATACCCGTAGCCTTCGCCGGAGTCCTCGTAGAGCATCCCCTCGGCCTGGCCGGCGGCGTCTGGACAAACCAGCAGAGTGAGCGGGTCCAACGATTTTTCTGTGGTGTTCTGCACGACCTTGCCAAGGGGGATGATGGAGCCCGGGCGGGCGTAGAGCCTCGCCTGATTCGGATCGTCAAGGTCGCCCGGGACCAGGGAGATTTCCCGCCAGCCACCCTTGGGCAGCTTCGGGTCCTTTGCCCAGCGCGGCACGACCAGCAAGTCGCCCCCGACCAGAAACGCCTGCTCCTCGGCGCGCAGGGAGGCGTCCTTCGGGTCGGCCATGAAGACCGGGCGCATCACTGGCAGGCCGTCGCGCGACGACGCCTCGAAGAGCGTATACAGATACGGCAGGAGCCGGTAGCGGCGCTCCAGCGCGATGCGGGCGGTCTTCTCCACTTCGGGGCCGAACGCCCACGGCTCCTTGTTGTTCATTCCCTTGCTGGCATGGCCGCGGCAGAAGGGGAAGAACGTGCCGAACCCGATCCAGCTCGCAAAGAGGTCGGGCGTCGCCTGCTTCAGGAAGCCGCCGAGATCGGGGCCGTTGAACGGCTGGCCGGAAAGCCCGAGCGTCAGGCTCATGGGGGTGGACAGGCGCATGTGCTCGTCGGTCGAGGCGTTGTCGCCGGTCCACGTCGCCGCGTAGCGCTGGCCGCCCAAAAAATTCGATCGGGTGAGAACGAACGGGCGCTTGTCGGGGTTCGCCGCCTGGATGCCTTCGCGTGACGCCTTGGTCATCAGCATCCCATACACGTTATGGTAGCGGAGGTGCGGGCCTGCGGGAAGCCCGCCGCCGCCGACGTGCCAATTGTCTTCAGGCATCGTGCCGTCCGGCCCGCTGAAGACGCTCGGCTCGTTCATATCGTTCCACACGCCGTCGATGCCCGCGGCCATGAACCCGGTGTAAAACGCGGCCCACCATGCGCGGACATCCGGGCGGGTGAAGTCCGGGAATGCACAGGGGCCAGGCCAAACCTTTCCCGTGAACTCCTTGCCGTCTGCGGTCTTCACGAACACATCGTCCTTGGCCCCCGATTGGTAGACGAAGTAGTTTGGGTCGACCTTGACGCCCGGATCGATCATCCAGGTCGAATGGAACCCCTGCGCGCGGAGGTCGTCGTTGAGCTTCTTCGGGTCAGGGAACTGGGCCTTGTCGAAGGTGAAGACGCGGAAGCCGTCCATGTAGTCGATATCCATCCAGAGGACGTCGCAAGGGATCTTCCGCTTGCGGAACTCTCCCGCGATCTCGCGGACCTTGGAATCGGGGTTATACGACCAGCGGCACTGGTGGTAGCCGAGCGCCCAGCGCGGCGGCAGGGGGATCGTGCCGGTCAGCTCGCCCAGACCCTTGAGCACCGCCTCCGGTGAGTCCCTGTCGATCACGAGCACCGGAAAGGCTGGCCCCTGGCTGGTGAAGACGATTTCCTTGCCGCATGCGAGCTTGGCCTTCCACGTCGAATCGAACAGCACGCCAAAGGCGCTGCCGTCGGCGCGAACGCCCATGATCCAAGGGTGCGACTGATACAGCCGGCGTCCGCCGTCCTTCTCATACATCAGGGCGTCTGTGTTCCACAGGGAGATCGTCTGACCATTGCGGCGCAACGGGCCGGCCACCTCGCCGCCTCCGTAAAGGTCAGCGCCGTCCGGAACGACAACAGCCGCGCGGAAGCGGCTGCCATCTCGCGAAAAGGCAGGCGTGATCTTCCAGCCCTCCGGCAGCGGCCCGGAAATCTTCGGCGCGGCCACCAGCGCCAGCGACGGCGGCAGGGCCGCGGCGTCCAGCCCGTCCGGCACAAACAGGCCAATCCGGTCGCCCGCCAGTCCGGAGGACGCGATGGGCACCGGCGTCGCCTTCTCGGCAGCCGGGATGGGGGCGGACAGCCCGAACAGCGCCCACAGGAACACGAGGATTGCCGGTTTTTTCATATTTTGTTTTGAGGAGAGCATGGAGCTTAGGATCTGTAAAAGAATATCAGGCGACTCGATACCACGCGCCGCGCATTCCTGCGCGCTCTTCTCGATGGCACGTCCCCACGATTCGATGGAGACGGAGAGCGCCGAGCCGCCAGGGCGCACCTTGATTTCCTGGCAGAGGCAAAATGTGCGAAGCAAAGTTTTTCAGAAACTTTCCTGTGCGTGCCGGTGTTTGATCGGTTGTGAAAACGAAACCATCGAAACTACTATTGTTTGGCTGCGTCGTTCTGGCCTCCATGACGTGCAGCGTCTCCGCTCAGCCTTCGCCGCCCGACCAGCAAGGGACAAGCTCCTGCAAAAACGGGGGGCGCCATGCCGGGAAGCTTGGCGAGAAGCTCGGGCTGACGGATGAGCAAAAGTCAAAAATCGGTCCGCTTGTTCAAAAGAACCGTGCGGACATCAAAGCCATCAGGGAAAACGCGAGCCTGACGAAGGATCAGAAGCACGCGCAAATCGCAGCGATCCGCGAGGGGATGGACCAGCAAATGAAGTCGGTTCTGACTCCGGATCAATACCAGAAGTTTCAGGAGAACAAGGCCCAGCGGAAGGAGCAATCCAAGGAGCAGCGGAAAGAGGGGCAGGGCAAAGGCCGGGCAGCCGCAGAAAACTCCACGAAGACGTAGCGCGCCCGGCACCGCTCGAGCGGCTGGGAGATCATCATTTCACGGCAATCGCCCTACCCGTTTCGACGGGTGCCTCGGGCACAGGGATTCTCTGATACCCAGGAATTTCTGTCTCAAGGATGATGTGGCTCCCGGCCTGATGCACAATCTGGTATCCGCAATGCCTGCACAGGCAGTTCGCCAACGTCCTTCCGGCCAGATCTCGCGGGATTTTCAAGGTTTAACCCAAGTTTCTTATGAGACGAGAAAAAGGCCGTTTTATTGCTCGTTTTCGT